>JBOGZD010000044.1:0-21802 GCA_050697155.1 Solirubrobacterales bacterium
GCACCGCTACCGGGATTCGAACCCGGGTTTCCGGACTGAGAATCCGGCGTCCTAGTCCCCTAGACGATAGCGGCGCGGAGGCGCGATTCTAGCGGGCAGTCTCGCGCGGTTAGTGGGGCTCGGGAGTGCGGTTGGACGGCGTCGAGGCCCCCGGTTCAGGCACCCGTGCGGCGTTCATGCGACAGCGTGTAGACGGCGGGTCGGTAGCGGAGGACTTCGTCGTCTGAGGGCTCGATCCCGTCCGTGAGCCGCATCGGATCGAAGACGATCGTGTCGTCGGCGTCCGGGTCGATCCCGGTCACCTCGAGGATGCCCACCCGGACCCGCTCGCGATCCTGGGGCCAGACCGAGGAAGGGTCGTGGGGGTCGTCGCCGGGTCCGGCGATCTGGACCTCGAGCTCCATTCGCACCGGCTCGCGGGCGAGGCCGTCGCGCAGCTCGTCGAAGAGGTAGTCGCGCCCGCGCTCGCGCGCCTCTGCGCCGGAGAGGTCGGGCTCGTTGATCGTCGGTCGCCACGCATACCGGACCCAGCGGTCGCCGCCGTCGGCGTCCAGCCACTTGAAGGCGTGGAACGGAAAGTAGGGGCGGGCGGCGAAGCTCGCAAGGGGTTCCAGGGCCTTCCTGGCCGCCGGCAGCGCCCTCGCCGCCCCCGGATAGCGGAGCAGGAAGCCCGGCAGCTTGAGCAGCGTGGAGGGCGTGCGCTTGGAAACCGCGAGCGCGGCGAGGAATCCCTCGTGATCGCTGAACGGAAAGTGGGGTGCGGTCTGCGAGAGGATGTCGGTGCGGGAGCCGTCGGCGAGGTGGAAGCTGACGGCAAGCCCTCGCACGTCGGGGACGTAATCGGGGACCGTCGGATCGCCGCCGCCGTTCGAGAACCGGACCGTCGCCGGGACGGGCTCGCCCTGCATGTGGGCGGCGCGAGTGAGGGCAGAAGCTCGCGGGCTCGCGGTGAACGACCCCGTGCAGATCACGCCCTTCGCGTGCAGCGCGCGGTGGCCGGCGTGGGCGCCGAAGCGTGCGTGGATCGCCTCGAGCGCCTCCTCGGGGCTCGCCATTGGTGCAGGCTATTCGCTCGCGCGAGCGACGAGCCCTGGCGCTAGCTCAATTCGAAGCGAGGCCAGCGAACGCGCCCGAGCTCGGTCTCGATGATCGGGCTGATGGCGAGCCCCTCGCCTTCGACAGCGTCCGCAGCAAGCCACGCCGCGACAGTGTCGAACACCTCTTCGGGATCGAGGTCGGGATGGATGCTGATCGAGAGAAGCTGGTCGGAGTGGCCCTCGATCCGCAGGGCGTATGCGGGGAAGGTGCGCTCGAGCTCGGCGACGAGATCGGCCGCCTCGCCCGGCTCCGTTGCGGCGCTGATCCGGACGTGGCCGCTCGCGAGGACGATCTCGACGATCGGTCGCACGCCGCATTCTTCGGCGGGCCCAAGCCGGACGATGTCGCCGAAGTTGATGCCGTCGACGAGGAAGGGCACGTTGAGCAGCACCGCCTGATCCGGATCCGCCGGATCGGGGTCGGCCGACATCACCTCGGTCCAAATCGGAATGTCGGGATCGTCAACCGGCGCCTTGACCCGGATGCTCTCTGCGTCGAGGTGGTCCGTCGCGCTCACCGAACGCACGTTCGCAGATGCATCGGACGGAAGCAGCGTGGAGGCACGTCTGGCGAGCGCCCCCGGGGAGGTCCCGCGGGGCCCAAGAGTGCGGCTGAGAGGAGTCGAACCTCCACGTCCTTTCGGACACGGCGACCTGAACGCCGCGCGTCTGCCAGTTCCGCCACAGCCGCGTGCGGACTTCAAAATCTAGCGCCACGGCGCCGGTTGGCCAGTTTGGTCTCACAGGAGGCGCTCAACTCGCCAACGATGAGGCTTGCGGACTCGATCGCGAATGGCCTCCGGTGGCGCGGGCAGCGTCGGGAGCGTCTTTCATGGCCGGTCCCAGCGGGGCACTGAGGACGAGTCCTACGGCACCTCGCGCCCCAGCCAGCCGCGATAGAAGCCCTCGATGTCGGGGAGGAAGTCGTGGACCACCGGGTAGCCCGGGGTCACCGCCTCGGTCTCCAGCAGCCGGCCCGAGAGCGGGCAGTAGAACTCCCGCAGCTCCATCCAGTCGGGGTCGCAGTGCGCCATCTCCGGGTAAACCTCGCGCAGCAGCTTGTCGGAGTCGCGGACGAACATCGGCGCGTGCATCTTCCAGTTCTCGTCGAAGCGGCACAAGTCGTGGCCGGCGTCCGAGCGGATCACGAGCTGGCCGTCGGCGCGGCGGCGGACGACGTTGAGCGCCTCGCCGATCGGCAGCACGATCGGGTCGTCGTATTCGACCCGCTGCTGGAGCAGCGCGACCCACTTCTCGAACCGGTCCGGGTCCTTGTAGCCGGACTGGATCTCGCGCACCTCGCGCCGCGAGAGCCGCTCGTCGTAGAGCGCCGCGAGCGTCTCGGGCTCCAGCGGGCGCCCCGCCGCCACCGGCGGCTCGACCGCGGCCACCGCCGAGCCAGCGAGGAACGCGCTCGCCGACTCCTCCGGGGTGATCCGCCCCGGCTCCGCGCGCAGCTCCGCCGGCAGGGTCGGCGTCGGGACGTCGAAGGCGAAGTCCTCGGGCAGATCCCAGAAGCCGCGGTACTCAGCCGCCCAGGTCGCAGACAGCTTCATCGACTCCGCGTAGCCCACCTTGACCGGCTCGATCAGCTCGCCGGCGAGGATCCGCTCGCGCTGCCCCGCCCACCACTCGTCCGCCGGCCGGGCGCGCTCGAGCCGCCTCCGCCGGGCGGCGTCGCGATCGGAGACGGCGTATGCCTTCTCGGCGTACTCGGGCAAGATGTGCCCCTCGGCGACGTCGCGCTCGACCGCCTCGGCGGGGCGCTCGAGCGGGTCGCCGAGCCCCGCGGCGCCCTTCATCACCGAGAGGTAGAGATCGCCCTGCTCGAACGGGGTCAGCAGGGTGAAGTTGTCGAGCTTGTGCTCGCGCTCGCCCTCGATCGCCATCAACGCCGGGTCGTCGAACGGCCCGTCGGCCACCGGGTAGGCCTCCCCCGCCTCGGCCAGCTCGCGCAGGTTGTTGGCGCGGATGTTGTGGATGTAGGCGACCGAGCCCGGGTAGCCGCCAAAGATCCCCTGTGAGGTGAACAGCCGCGAGGTGCCCAGGTTCTGAAGCTCCCAGAACGGCGTGTTCCAGATCATCTGCAGCGACTCGAACGACGACCCGCCGCGGTGACGCCCGGGGCCGCCGGTGTTCGGCTTCAGCCGCCGCGAGAGGTAGATCATCGGGCAGATCAGCTCCCACATCTCGACGTCTCCCGCGTCGCCCTCGGGGTTGAACATCGCCGCGCAGGTGTCGGTGCCGTCCAGCACGTACTTGGCCCCCATCCCCTGCGCCGCGATCTCGAAGTTCATGATCGCCGAGGAGTTGCCGTACTGGTCGATCCCGCCGCCCTGGATCACGTTGCCCGACACCGAGTAGGCGCCGATCACCTCCTCGATGAACCCGCGCGCCTGAAGCGCCCGGGAGAGCGTCCGCGGGTATCCGGTGAACGCCGGCTGCAGGAACGCCCAGGCGATCCCGGTCGAGCCCTCGGCGTCGCCGAGGTTGGCGATCGATCCCTCGGGGAAGTTGGTCTCGACCGCGAAGTAGGCGCCGTCGTTGACCTTGTCGTTGCAGATCAGCGTCTGGGTGAACATCACCCAGATCGCGCCCTGCATCGCCGACGGGGTGCAGTTCATCGAGTGCCAGCCCCAGGCCGAGGCGCCGTCGAGGTCGAGCGCGTAGTCGCCGTCGCCGCCGATCCGGACCTCGAACGGCGAGTGCATGACGAAGTCGCGCCGCGCCCGCGCCGGGAGCTGGACCTTGTCGGCATAGGTGTTGTCCATGAACGACGCCGCTCGGTAGCGCCCGGGGACGGTCATCTCGCGGATCCGCGACTTGAACGAGCGCCGCCCCTCCTCGATCACCTCGCGGCTGAACTGCTTGAAGCGGTCCGCCCCCTCCTCGAGGATCACCCGCTCGACCGCCTCGCGGACCATGTGGCAGCCCGCCAGCCGGGTGCGCTCGTCGAGCAGGTAGTACATCGGCGCGCGGGTCTGCTTCGCGCAGCGCTCCAGGTGCCAGCGGGCGAGCTCGTCGCCCTCGCCGATCTTGATGCAGGGAAGGTCGATGCCGTCGTCGAGCCGGTGCGTGGGCCCGACCGGGACGCCGCCCGGGGTCGAGGCGCCGATGTCGAGCACGTGGGTGACGCCGCCCGCCCAGGCGACCAGCTCGCCCTCCCAGAAGATCGGGACGAAGGTCTGCACGTCGGCGTTGTGGACGTCGCCGATCGTCGGGTCGTTGTTGGCGAAGATGTCGCCGGGCCTGATCCGCGGGTTGGTCTCGTAGTCCTGGCGGACCATCCACTTGATCGCGTCCGACATCGTGTGGACGTGGACGATGATTCCGGTCGAGAGCGCGATCGAGTCGCCCTCGGGGGTGTAGAGCGCGAAGCAGAGCTCGCCGAGCTCGCGCACGATCGGCGAGGCAGAGATGTTGAGCGCCGTCTCGCGCGCGGAGACCAGCCCGCCGCGGATGCGGGAGAACAGCTTCTCGTAGCCGATCGGATCCGCGGCCTTGAGCTCCAGCCCGCCGTCGAGCCCGAGATAGGCCCCGGTCTCGGCGAACAGCCGCTCGGACTCGGCGAGCATTTCCTCCAGGCGCTTTCCGTCCCAGCCGATCGGCTCGGCCTCGCGGGGCTCGAGCTCCCTGGTCGCATCGACGATCGTCACGTGCTCACCTCCAGGTGGAAGATCTGGTGCCTATCCAGCCGTGCGCTGCGCCCGGGCGGGATCGCGAACGTGGTCGCCGAGTGCTCGACGATCGCCGGGCCGGGGACGGTGTGGCCCGCGCGCACGTCCTCGAGCCGAACGATGCTCGTCTCAGCGTCGCCGTCGCGCCAGCGGACCGCGCGAGTCGCGGAGACGGGGGGCTGGCCGGACGCCTCGTCGTGCTCGGGAAGGGCGGGCTTCTCGACCTCGACCGACCCGTGGACGATCGCCTGGGTGACCAGGTAGCCGAGCTCGGGCGAGCGCGCCGAGCGCGCGTAGACCTTGGCGTAGGCCTCCTCGAACTCGGCGATCAGCTCGTCGACGTGCTCCCCCTCCTCCAGCTCCATCCGCGGCGAGTCGATCTCGATGTCGTTGAGCTGGCCGTAGTACTGCATCCGCACCGAGTGCCGGAACCGAACTGCATCGCGATCGAGCCCCGACTTGGCGAACTCGGCCACCACCCGCTCCTCGAGCCCGGTCCAGGCGCCGGTGATCATGAACCCGATCCCCGCCTTCTCCATCTCGTCCGCGCTCGGCAGGATCGGCATGTCGATCGTCTGGTCGTAGCGGTACTCGAAGTCGGCGCAGGCGCAGCCGTAGGCGGAGAAGCCGGCGGCCCAGGCGGGGATCATCACCTCGCGGTAGGCGACGTCCTCGGTGTAGCCGGCGACGTGCAGCGGCCCGCCGCCGCCGTAGCAGAGCAGGGCGTAGTCGGCCGGCGAGTAGCCCTTGCCGAGGATGCGCCCGACCGCCTCGTTGCGAAGCGTCTGCTCGAAGAGCTCGATCACTCCCGCGGCGGCGTCCTCGACCTCGAGCCCGAGCGGCTCGGCGACCTGGCGCGAGACCTCGGCCCGGGCACGCTCGGGGTCGAGCTTGATGTCGCCGCCGAGGAAGTAGTCGGGGTTGACGCGTCCGAGCACCAGGTCTAGGTCGGTGATCGAGACCGTGTCCAGCCCGCCCTCGGGCCAGCTCACCCCGATTCGCGAGCCGGCCGAGTCCGGCCCCAGCTCGGGGCGGTTCGAGTTCGGGTTGACGCGAACGAACGAGCCCGTCCCGGCGCCGATCGAGTCGATGCGGACGAGCGGCATGTTGAGCATGAAGCGGGCGATGTCGGGCGTCGGCGTGATCTCGAAGCGGCCGTCGGTGATCAGCGCGATGTCGAACGAGGTCCCGCCGATGTCGGTGCAGAGCACGTTGCCGAGCCCGAGCCGCTCGGCCAGCGCCTGGCCGCCGACCACGCCGCCGATCGGCCCCGAGACCAGCGTCGTCGCAAGCTCCTTGGCGTCGATCGAGATCGTGCCCCCGTGCGAGGCCATCACCCGCAGCTCGAACCCCGCGGCGGCGTCCTTGGTCGCGCCGCGGACCCGCTGCATCATCCCCCGCGAGGGCTCGGCGGCGTACGCCTCGATCAGGGTGGAGTTGAGCCGCGGCAGGTCGCGGCGCAGCGGGTAGAGCTCGGAGGCGACGTAGACCGGCACCTCTCCGTCGGCTCCCCGGCCCGCCTTCACCTCCTCGACGATCTCGGCCGCGCGCAGCTCGTGCTCGGCGTTGCGGTAGCCGAACAGAAAGCAGATGCAGATCCCCTCCACCTCGGCGTCGAGCAGCTCCGCGGCGGCGTCGCGGACGTCCTGCTCGCGCAGCGGCAGCACCTCGGTGCCCATCACGTCGATCCGACCCCGGGCGCCCTTGACCAGCTCGCGGGGGACGATCGCCGGGTTGTGGTGGTGGGTGGCGAGGTGGAGGCGGTCGGAGTAGGAGAAGCCGAGGTAGGTCTGGATCCCGCGCTCGATCACCAGGTAGTCCTCGTGCCCGGCGGTGACGATCGCCCCGATTCGCCGCCCGCTGCGAGAGAGCAGGCGGTTGAGCATCGCCGTCCCCGAGTAGATCCCCGAGGCGATCCGCGGAAACGCGTCCTCGGGCGCAGCGTCCCATTGCTCGAGCGCGTCGCGGGCGGACTCCATGAACCCTGCCGACTCGTCGTCGGGGGTGGTCTGCGCCTTGCCGACCACGAACGAGCCGCGCTCGTCGACGATGAAGGTGTCGGTCATCGTCCCGCCGGCGTCGATCGCCAGCACTCGCGGATCTCGCTCGCTCACCTCACGACCTCCGAGCCCGGAGCCTACTGGCGGTGCGCCACGCGGGGGTTGGCCGGAAAACGTCAACATCGCTGACGGAGATCGCCCAGCCCCGCGTCGCCGCTGCCGTGCCAAGCTGAGCAGGTGCGTCGCCTCTGGATCGCCGCCGCCGTCGTGCTCGTCGCGCTCGTCGCGAGCCAGCTCGCGATCCCGGGACTCGCCGCGTCGGAGGTGGAGGACCGCCTCACCGAGAACGGCGGCGAGGCCGACGCATCGGCCAGCGCCTTCCCGGCCCTGCGGCTGCTGTTCGGCGACGGCGACCGCCTCGACGTCGAGGCGAGCGGGCTCGCGCTGGAGCTCGGCCGGGAGACCGAGGCCTTCGACCGGCTCGACGGCTTCGGCGAGGTCGAGATCGCGATCGCCGATTTCGCTGCCGGGCCGATCTCGGTCGAGCGCTTCGAGCTCATCCGCGACGGATCGGCGCCCTACCGGCTGACCTCGAGCGGCGAGGCATCGCCGGCCGAGCTGGTCGAGCTCGGCGCCGAGAGCCTCGGCCTCCCGGGCGGCGGACTGGCCGGGCTCGCTTTCGACGACCAGCCGGTCCCGGTCGAGCTCGACATGGAGCTGGCCAGTGAGGACGGTGAGGTCGAGGTGGTCTCGGGCGAAGGGACGATCGCCGGGATCTCGACCGGGGTCCTCGGCGAGCTGATCACCGAGGCGATCGTCAGCCGGCTGTGACTCCCGACAGTTGGCGCTAGGACCCGAGCCAGTCCGCGATCCGGCGGCCGATCTCCTCGCCCGCGTCCTCCTGGAGGAAGTGGGACGCGTTCTCGACCACCTGCGGCGGGTCGGCCTCGATCCGCCGCGCGAAGGCCTCGGCCACCTTGAACGGGAGCACCGGGTCCGAGTCCGCCCAGAGGATCAGGGTCGGGCGGTCGTCGGTTTGCAGCGCCTCCAGCACTGCCCTGCCCTCGGCGGCGCCGGGCATCTGCGGCGAGGTCGGCAGGATCAGCGGGAAGGCGCGCGCGCCGGCCTTCGACTCGGGGGTCGGAAAGGGAGCGTCGTAGGCGGCGGCGACCTCGTCGCTCATCCCGCGCGCGCAGGCGTTACGGACGAGCATCGAAATCGGCAGGTCCTCGGTGCGCTCGACGAAGTCGCGGAAGGCGTGCCAGGCGTCGGACATCCGCTGCTCGCCGGTGAAGACGCCCGAGTCGAGCACCACCAGCCGCGAGACCCGGTCGGGGTTCTCGACCGCGACCCGGAGCCCGATCGGGCCGCCCCAGTCGTGGACGACCACGGTCGCGCCGGTGAGGTCGAGCTCGGCGAGCAGGCGGGCGGCGAGCTCGGTGTGCCGGTCGTAGGAGTACCAGCCGACCTCGGTCGGCTTGTCGGAGCGCCCGAAGCCCGCCAGGTCCGGCGCGATGCAGCGATACCCGGCGTCGCGCACCGGCGGGATCACCTTCCGCCACAGATACGACCAGGTCGGCTCGCCGTGGAAGAAGACCACCGGCTCGCCCTCGCCCTCGTCGAGGTGCGCGAGGCGCAACCCGTCGACCTCGCGGTAGTGCGGCTCGAACCCGAAGTCGGGCAGATCCTCGAAGCGGTCGTCCGGGGTCCTGTAGGCATCCACGGCCGCGCCAGCCTATTCGGGTAGCGGCGCTAGGACAGCGCGCCGGCGGGCGTTCGGCTCTCGACCCCCTCGTCGGCGCGAGCCCTGCGGGCGTTGGCGACCAGCTCGCCCGCCACCAGCGGCCAGGCCTCGGGCGGCAGGTCGTGGGCCATGGCGTCGATCGGGACCCAGCGGGCGCCCGGGATCGCCTCGGCGACCGAGCGCCCGGAGCGCGGGCGGATCAGCGGGTCGCGGGTGCCGTGTATGACCACGGCCGGCGCGCGCACCCCGCGCAGCTTCGGGGTCCGGTCGCCGGAGGAGGTGATCGCATGCAGCTGGCGCGCGGCGCCCGCCCGGCTGTGGCCGCGGTCGTAGGCCTCCAGCGCGAGGTCCCTGATCGTCTGGTCGCGCGAGGCGAACGCGGGCGAGCCGATCGCGCGAAACGTCCGCACCGCGACCCTGGCGAAGCCGTCGCGGTCGCGCGGCGCCCGCGAGAGCAGGGTGCCGAAGGCCCGCATCCGCGGAACCGAGGCGACCCGCTTGCCGCCGCCGGTCATGATCAGCCCGAGCGAGCGAACCCGCTCGGGGCGGCGGTAGGCCATCACCTGGGCGATCATCCCGCCCATCGAGATCCCGGTCACGTGCGCCGACTCGATCTCGAGCGCCTCGAGCAGCCCCGCGGCGTCGGCGGCGAGGTCGTCGAGCGTGTAGGCGAGCCCGCGGCGCAGCCCGAGGAGCATCGCCGTCCTTCCGGGCGGGGGGCGGTCCAGCGTGGTCGAGCGCCCCGAGTCGCGGTTGTCGAAGCGGATCACCCGGAAGCCCTGCGCCCCGAGCAGGTCGCAGAAGCCGTCCTCCCAGTGGATCATCTGGGTGGCGAGGCCCATCACCAGCAGCATCGGCTCGCCGGCGGGGTCGCCCAGCTCCTCGTAGCAGAGCTCTACCTCGCCGACCCGTGCGAACCGCTCCCCGGCCGCTTCCCGCCCGCTGCTCACCCCGGCAGCTTGACGGGATCGCCGCCCGGCTGCGATCCGCCCGGACCGCCCGGGGCCGTGGAAGGATGCCCCCGTGCGGACCGCCGTCGTCTCCGATCTTCACCTCGGCATCGGCAGCGCGGCCGACCTGCTGCGGCGCGACGAGATCCTCGAAGCGCTGATCGCTGCCCTCGACGGCACCGATCGCGTCGTCCTGCTCGGCGACGTCCTCGAGCTGCGTGACCGGCCCCTGACCGAGGCGCTCGCCGCGGCCCGGCCTGTGCTGGGGCGGCTCGGGACGCAGCTCGGCGGCGCCGAGATCGTCGTCGTGCCGGGAAACCACGACCACCACCTGATCGAGGAGTGGTTGCTACGGCGTGCGGTGGAGGGCGAGACGGCGCTCGAGCTCGAGCACCGCGGCGTGCCCGAGACCGGCGCCCTGGCGACCCTCGCCGAGCAGGCGGCACCGGCGCCGCTGAGCTTCGCCTATCCCGGGATCTGGCTTCGCGACGACGTCTATGCCACCCACGGCCACTATCTCGACCGCCACCAGACGATCCCCACGCTCGAGCGCCTCGGGGTGGGGCTGGTGGAGCGGCTGCTGGGGACGCCGCCCGGCGGGCCGGACCCGCTGGCGCCCCCGGAGGACGCCGAGGCCGCCGAGGTCGCCGAGTACGAGCGGGTGCAGGCGCCCGTCTACGCGTTCCTGTTCGCGCTCGCCCAGGCGACGGTCGGCGAGCGCAGCGGCGGCGCCGACCCGTCGGTTCGCGTCTGGCAGATGCTCAGCGGCAAGCCGACCTCGCGCACCGCGCGGGTGCGGGGCTGGCTACTCGGCTCGGTGGCGATCCCGGGCGCGGTCGGGGTTGCGAACCGGCTCGGGCTCGGGCCGGTTGGCTCCGACCTCTCGCCGAGGGCGATCACCAGCGCCGCGCTCGCCGCGATGTCGGAGGTGATCGAGCGGCTGCGGATCGATGCCGACCACGTGATCTTCGGCCACACCCACCGCCGGGGGCCGAACGGCGACGAGCCGGGCTGGGAGGCGGGCGAGACGCGGCTCTGGAACACCGGCAGCTGGGTCCACAGCCCGGCGCTGCTCGGTCCGACCGCCGCCCGAAGCCCCTACTGGCCGGGCACCGTCGGGTTCGTCGACGAGGAAGGGCCGCCGCGACTGCTCCACCTGCTCGACGACCTCAGCCGCGAGCAGCTCGCCGGGACCGATTCGGCCGCGGGCATTGACTCGGGGCCGGGGCCGGGGTAGAGTCGCCCTAACCGCGCCCGGTGCCAAACCCCTGGGGGGTCGGGCGCGGTTCACTGCGTGGCAATGTCACATGCGCTGATGGACCATCGCCACGCGTAGAATCGATCGCCGTGGCGACCGCCGCCGAAGAGCTGACGATCGACGAGCTCGCGCGGAGCACCGGGATGACGGTGCGGAACATCCGCGCCCACCAGTCGCGCGGGCTGCTGCCGCCCCCGGAGGTTCGCGGGCGCACCGGCTTCTACGGCGCCGAGCACATCGCCCGGATCGAGCTGATCCGCGAGCTGCAGGGCGACGGGTTCAAGCTCGAGGCCATCGGACGGCTGCTCGAGAGCGCCGGCGGGTCGAGCGAGGAGGTGCTGCGGTTCACCCGCGCGGTCAAGGCGCCATTCGAGGACGAGCAGCCGCAGATCGTCGAGGCGGGCGAGCTCGCCGCGCGCTGGGGCGCCGCCGAGCCCGATCCGGAGCTGACCAAGCGGGCGGTGAAGCTCGGGATCATGCGGCCACTCGGCGACGGTCGCTTCGAGGAGCTGAGCCCGCGGCTGGCGCGGACGGCGACCGAGCTCGCCGCGCTCGGGATCGACACCAAGACCGCACTCGACGTCGCCGAAGAGATCCGCAAGCACTCGGACGCGGTCGCAAAGACGTTCGTCGAGCTGGTGATCAAGCGCGTCTGGAAGCCGTTCGAGGAGCAGGGCCGGCCCGACACCCGCCTGCCGGAGGTGCGCGAGGCGATCGAGCGGCTGCGCCCGCTCGCCTCCGACTCATTGCTGGCGATCTTCCAGCTCGCGATGACCGACGCGGTCGAGCGCGCCTTCGGCCGCGAGCTCGAGCGGCTCCAGAAGCGCTAGGCCGGGTGCACTAGACCGCGCCGGCCAGCAGGCGCTCGCGCATCGTCTTGGTGTCGAGCTCGGCCGCCTCGGTGCCGGCGACGAACTCCGCCAGCAGCCGCGCGAACTCGGACGGCCGCTCGAGCTGGGGGAAGTGCCCGACGCCGGGAAGGAGCTCCAGCCGGCTCCCCGGCATCGCCGCGTGCGCGGCGTGGCCGTGGCGCACCGGGATCACCGGGTCGGCGTCGCCCCAGACGATCAGCGCCGGCAGCGACTCGGCGAGGTAGAGGCGGTCCTGCGCGCTGACCCGCTGGCCGCCGGGGTCGAGGACGGCCCGCATCGTGGCGATGAACGCCCCCCGCGCCTCCGCGTCGCCGAGCGACGCAAAGCCGCGGGCGATCTCGGCCAGGTCGGTCGCGACCTGGAGCCGAAGCCGCCCCAGCAGCCGGCCCACGGCCTCGCCGGCGCCGAGCACCCGCGAGTGGGCGAGCAGCGGCAGTACCAGCTCCGAGCCGGGGAGGGTGGCGGCGCGCAGCATCGCGTGCACGTCGCGGCCCAGGCCCCCGCTGGAGACCAGCACGAGCCGCTCGGCACGCTCGGGAAACTGATAGGCGAACTGCATCGCGATCCCGCCGCCGAGCGAGTGGCCGACGACCGTGCCGCGGTCATGGCCGAGCGCAACGACGAGGTCGCGCACCCCGCTCGCGTAGGCGCCGAGGGAGTAGTCGCCGCGGGGCTTGGCCGACTGGCCGTGGCCGAGTAGGTCCGGTGCGAGCACGGTGTGCGAGCCGGCCAGCGCCTCGATCGTCGCCTGCCACTGGTCGCCGCGCCCGGTGATTCCGTGGATCAGGATCACCAGCGGACCCTCGCCGCCATAGCGAAAGCAGACCCGGTGCCCATGCAGCGTCGCCTCGTAGACGGCAGGCGGGGTGCCGGGCGCGACCTCCTCGATCTGGTTGAGCAGCTGCATCTCCCTCCCCTACCCTGCCCCTGTCGAATGTTACATCGACTGATGTAATATGGCGCCCGCGATGACCGCGACTTCCGCCGAGGAGCTGGTCGAGCAGGCGACCGCGGGCGCGACCGGGCAGGTCCCGAAGTTCTCGCTCGAGCTCACCCAGGACCAGAAGGACGTCCGCGACTGGGTCCACGGCTTCGCCGCCGACGTCGTCCGCCCGGCGGCGGCCGAGTGGGACGAGCGCGAGGAGACCCCGTGGCCGGTGATCCAGGAGGCGGCGAAGATCGGCCTCTACGGCTACGAGGGACTGGCCCAGTTCTGGTTCGACCAGTCCGGGCTGCTGCTGCCGCTCGTCAACGAGGAGCTCTTCTGGGGCGACGCCGGGATCGGGCTCTCGATCATGGGCACCTCGCTTGCCGTCGCCGCGATCTTCGGCCAGGGGACGCCCGAGCAGATGGCCGAGTGGATGCCGCAATGCTTCGGCACCCCCGAGGAGCCCAAGGTGGCCGCGTTCTGCTCGTCTGAGCCCGACGCGGGCTCGGACGTCTCGGCGATCCGCACTAACGCCAAGTACGACCAGGCCACGGATGAGTGGGTGCTCAACGGCCAGAAGGCCTGGGCGACCAACGGCGGGATCGCGAACGTCCACATCGTCATCGCCTCGGTCGACCGCGAGCTCGGCTCCCGTGGCCACGCCGCCTTCATCATCCCGCCGGACACCGAGGGCTGCGAGCAGGGGGCGAAGGTGAAGAAGCACGGCCTGCGCGCCTCGCACACCGCCGACGTCCACCTCGACGATTGCCGCGTCCCCGGCTCTTGCCTGCTGGGCGGCAAGGACAAGCTCGACGAGCGGCTGGCGCGGGTGCGCGAGGGCAAGTCGGGCAAGTCGCAGGCCGCGATGCAGACCTTCGAAGCGAGCCGCCCCACGGTCGGGGCGCAGGCGCTCGGGATCGCCCGCGCCGCGTACGAGTACGCGCTCGATTACGCTAAGGAGCGCCGGCAGTTCGGCCGGGCGATCATCGAGAACCAGGCGATCGCGTTCACGCTCGCGAACATGAAGACCGAGGTCGACGCCGCGCGCCTGCTGGTCTGGCGCGCCGCCTGGATGGGGCGCAACGACATCGAGTTCACCAACGCCGAGGGCTCGATGTCGAAGCTGAAGGCGGGCGAGGTCGCGGTCTGGGTCACCGAGCGGGCGATCCAGATCCTCGGCGGCAACGGCTACACCCGCGAGTACCCGGTCGAGCGGATGCACCGCGACGCGAAGATCTACGACATCTTCGAGGGCACCGCCGAGATCCAGCGGCTGGTGATCTCGCGCGCGATCTCTGGCGTCCAGATCAAGTAAAGGCCAAGCAGGAGGAAGCGATGAGTACCGAGGAGCAGGCGGCCAGCAACGCAGACGGGGGCGGTCAGGCGATCGACACGAGCCAGATCGACGCCAACGAGCTGGCGAAGAACATGGCCGAGACGAGCGACGAGCAGCTCATCCAGCTGATGGAGAGCCCGATGCGCGGCCAGATCCTGACCGAGATCTTCAACCGCATGGAGCAGCACTTCCGCGCCGACGCGGCCGGCGACACCGAGGCGGTGATCCACTGGCGGATCACCGGCGGCCCCGAGGGCGGCACCGACGAGTACGAGACGGTGATCAAGGATGGCGCCTGCGACGTCCACGAGGGCCTTCAGTCCGACGGCGCCCGCGTGACGTTCACCATCGGCGGCGCCGACTTCCTGCGCCTGGTGACCGGCAACGCCGCCGGGCCGATGCTGTTCATGAGCGGCAAGCTGAAGATCGAGGGCGACATGATGTTCGCCGCCCGCGCGGCGAGCCTGTTCACGATCCCCAGCGCCGCCGCCGAGTAAGGCCCGCGAGCTAGCCCGCGTCCTCCCGTTGCCGTGCCCGTTGACCCGTGGGTCAGGCGCGAAGCGGGCGGCGGTCGCGATCAACGGCCCCGAGGGACCAGCGGCGCTCGTGTTCCGGCGGCGCGGCGACGGTCTCGAGCTCGCCCAGCAGCCGGTCGAGCGGGGGCCGATCCTCGGGCGCCGGCTCGAGGCAGCCGTCGATCAGCTCGGCGATCGCGGGCGGAGCGGGCGCGACGTTGGCGACCCGCGGCGCGCGACGCTCGAGCTGCGGGTAGTCGCCGTCGTAGCTGGCCCAGGTCATCGACCCGTCGGCATCCGTGGAGGGCAGATCGTCCGACTCGTGCCCGGGATCGTCGAAGGCCGGCTGGCCGGTGGCCGCCTCGAAGAGGACGACTCCGATGCCCCAGACATCGGCGGCCGGGCCAAGCTCGCCGCCGGAGGCCTGCTCGGGCGCCAGGTAGCACCAGGTGCCGATCCCGGCAGGCGCCGGGCCCGGCGGCCGGGCGAGGCTGAGATCAATTAGCTTCGCGCGGCCGCCGTCGGCGACGACGTTGGACGGCTTCAGGTCGAGGTGAAGGAAGCCGTTGCGATGCAGGTAGCCGACCGCCGAGCCGAGATGGAGGCCGAGGTGGCCGAGCTCGACCGGCGCCAGGGGGCGCTGCTCCTCCTCGATCATGTGGGCGAGCGTCTGGCCTCCGAGGGTCTCGAGCACGATCATCGGCGCCGGGTCGAGCAGGGTCTCGTAGGCGCGAACCAGGTGCGGGTGGCCGAGCCGCTCGAGCAACCGGCCCTCGCGGACCAGCAATTCGCGGGCGGTCGCTTCGTGCGCGCGCTCGGGACGCAGCGCCTTGATCACGCAGCGGCAGCCGCGCTCGGCGCTCCAGGCGTCGTAGACGTCGAGCCGCCGGCCGCGGCTCAGGTGCTCGATCACCTCGTAGCCGGGCGCCGGCTCGGCCCCGCGAGCGAGTGGCTCGCTGCTCACCGGCCGGCCCCGCTTGCCGCGAAACCGAGCTGTGCAGCCTGGAGTGGCTCGCCGGCCTCGTGAAGCGCCCACAACCGGGCGTAGAGGCCGTCGCCGGCGACGAGCTCGTGGTGGCGGCCGCTCTCGACCAGCCGGCCGCCGTCGAGGACGGCGATCAAGTCAGCGTCGCGGGTGGTCAGCAGGTCGTGGGAGATGACGACCGTCGTCCGGTCGAGCATGAGCGTCCGCAGCGGACCCATCAGCGCCGACTTCGACTCGGCGTCCAGCCCGGTCGACGGCTCGTCCAGGATCAGCACCGGCGCGTCGGCGATCAGCGCCCGGGCGATCGCGACCCGCTGACGCTGTCCGCCGGAGAGCCGCCGCCCGCGCTCGCCGAGGTCCGTGTCGAGCCCGTCGGGGAGCTCGAGGATGAACTCCCAGGCGCCGGCGAGCCGGGCAGCCGCTTCGATCTCGGCCTCGTTCGCCCCGCTGCGTCCGATGGCGATGTTGTGTCGGACGCTGCCGTGCAGCACCAGCGACTCCTGGAGCAGGATCGAGACGTTGTCGCGCAGCGAGCTCAGGGTCACGTCGCGCAGGTCGGCGCCGTCGAGGCGGATGGCGCCCGAGTCCGGGTCATAGAAGCGCAGCAGCAGCCTCGCGAGGGTCGACTTCCCGGCACCGCTCGGCCCGACGAGCGCGAGGGTCTCGCCCGGGGCAACCCGCAGGGTGATGTCTCGCATGGCCGGCGCGTCCGAGCCCGGGTAGCCGAAGTCGACGGCGTCGAGCTCGAGCGCGCCGCGAACCCGGCCCAGCGCCCGGGCGCCGGCGCGATCGGTGACCCGTGGCCGCTCGTCGAGGAGCTCGATCACGCGCTCCGCGCCGGCCAGCGCGCGGAAGACGTGGTTGGCGAGCGAGCCCAGCTCACGCACCGGGCCGAGGAGCTGGCTCAGGTAGGCGACGAAGATCAGCATGCCGCCGATCGTCAGCTCGCCGTTGGCGACCGCCACGGTGCCGAGCACCAGGACGACCATCACCCCGAGGATCTCGATCAGGTCGACGATCGGCGTGAACAGCCCGCGGATCCGAACCGAGGCGAGCTCGGCGCGGACGACGCCCTCGTTCTCGCGCCGGAAGCGCTCGAGCTCGGAATCCTGGCGGTTGAGCGCCTGGACGAGGGCCGCGTTGGCAATGCCCTCCTCGGCAAGCGCCGAAAGCGATCCCGAGCGGCGCCGCTTCTCTCGCGAGGCCTGCTTGATCAGGCGCGAGAAGCTGCGCCCGACGAGGTAGAAGAGCGGCACGACGACGAGCGCGACCAGAGCCAGCTTCCAGTTGAGGATGAACAGCGCGCCGCCGAAGAAGAGGATCCGCAGGATCGCCGAGAGCCCGTCGGCGACGCCGGAGAGGACGAAGCTCTCGATCGCCTGTACGTCGCCGGTCACCCGCGCGATCAGGTCGCCGAGCCGGCTGCGGTCGAGGACGTCGAGCGAGAGACGGTGCAGGTGGGAGAGGACCCGCACCCGCAGGTTGAGCAGAAAGCGCTCGGCGAGCCAGGTCGACAGGTAGTCGTCGCCGAACGAGATCAGGCCGGCGAGGATCGTCAGGCCGAGGTAGCCGGCGACGATCCAGACGATCGGGCCGAGGTCACCGGGGACCAGGACCTCGTCGACGACGAGCTTGAACAGCCAGATCTCGGCCGTCGCGATCAGCGTCCCGAGCGCAATCAGCCCGACCAATACGGGGATCCAGCGACGGTAGGGGCGCGCGTCGGGCCAGAAGCGCCCGAAGACGTCGCGCAGCGCCACCTCGGGCGCTGCGGCGACGATCTCCGGACCATCGGGGCGCGGGACCAGCAGGTCCCGAAGCCGTGTGCGAAGCCGCGTCAATTACGAGCGGCTCCGGCTGCGCCGGCGGCGCCGACGCCGACGCCGACGGCGGCCTGAGTTCGAGCCATCGCCCGAGCCGGACCGCTTCGCGCTGACGTGCGATGCGGGGTAGAGGGCCTGAAACGCCATTTCCTTACCTCCTGTCGATTTCGCCGCCCCTCCAATCGGGGCTTGCGAGCTTGCAATCAGGAGGATTCCCCGCCGTCCTGAGAGCCCCGTGAGCCTCGGATTAGAACGCTCTCAGCGACCGCGGGGGCGCGGGCGCAGAAACGGACCGCCCCGGCCGCGAGGGCCGGGGCGCTCGATGCTCGACGCCGAATCGCTGCGAGTGTGTCGCTGCGCTCAGCCCGAGCCGCCGTCGTCCGAGCCGCCGTAGTAGTAGCCGGCGTCGTCGGAGTAGTCGTCGTAGACGGGCGCCGGGGCGGGTGCCGGGGCGGCGGCCACGGAGTCGGCGTCGGGGGTGTTGTCCCCGTGGTCGGTGCCGTCGTTGCCCTCGGTGTTGTCACCGTCGCCGGTGTTGTCGCCGCCGTTGGTGCCGTCGTCACCTCGGGTCTGGTCGCGGTCGCCGGTGTCGCGGTCGTCATCGTCCTCGACGAGCTCGGAGTCGGTGAGTGCCTCGTCCTTGCGCAGCTCGATCGCCTCCAACGCGTCGAACTTGTCGTCGCCGTCGTCGGCAACCGCCGCGCCCACGCCGCCGGCGAGCAGCGTCGCGACGATCGCGAATATGGCGAATCTGCCGATCATGTCCTCGTCCTCCTTCGGGTTTCATCGCCCGGGGGCCGATCCACCGGGCATCCTTCGACCTGCGCGACCGTAGGAACGCGGCCTGAGACAACCCTTGGAGTCCGGTGAGACTGCTCTCAGGACTGGCGCCGATCGATGAGAGCGTTCTCACCTTGGCTTCAGCTCGATCCAATGCCGCCGGCAAACCCTTGTGGTGCAAGTCGGACCCCTATCAGGAGGATCACGATGGAACGCACCATGAGCACCTGGGACCGCATCGGGGTGGCCGCAGTGGCCATGCTGATCGCGGCCTTCGCGCTCAGCGCGATGAGCGTGCCCGTCAACCCAGCGAGCGCGGATGAGCTCGCCGGCAAGCGCGACGACGGCGGCGTCGATCTGGTGGCGAAGGATGACGATGACGATGACGACGACGGCGACAGCGACGATGGCGCCGCAACGGACACCAATGGCGCCGGCACCAACTCCGGCAGCGCCAGCATCGGCAGCAATAGCGCCAACACCCCAACCGGCACGACGCAAGGCACCGGAAAGTCGAAGAGCGTCTCCAACAGCAGCGACAAGAGCAAGAACACGGCCACCGGCACCACCCAGGGCACGGGCCCGTCGCGGACGGTCTCGAACAGCTCGTGACCTCGCGACCTGAAGGCTCGGCCCGGGTGACCGGAGCCGATATCGACCACGAGGCCGGCGCCCACCGGGCGCCGGCCTCGGGGACGTCCCGGTGGGGGTTCGCCGAGGGCGATGAGATCGCCCCGCGCCTCTCGGTGCTCCGCCGCCTCGGCGGCGGGCACCGCTACGAGGCGTACCTCGCCTTCTCGGAGGAGCTCTGGACGACCTGCGTCGTCAAGGTGGTGCGTCCGGACCTGGTCGACGACGAGCACACGCTCTCCGGGCTGCGCTCGGAGGTTGCGCTGCTCGACCGCCTGTCGCATCCCGTGATCGTCCGGGGCTTCGGGTCAGACCTCGGCGGCGAGCGCCCGCATGTCGTCCTCGAGCACCTCGAGGGCCCGCGGCTGTCGACGCTGCTGCGAAAGTACGGCCCGCTGCCCGCCGAGCAGCTCGTCCCGCTCGCGGTCCAGCTCGCGGCAGCGATCCACTACCTCGACGGCGCCGGAGTCGTCCATCTCGACGTCAAGCCCTCGAACGTGATCATGGGCGCCCCGCCGAGGCTGATCGACCTCTCGGTCGCCCTCGACGCCGCCGACGCCCAGACGCTCACTCGCCCGGTCGGCACCGACTCCTACATGGCCCCCGAGCAGTGCCTGCCCGCCGAGCTCGGCCCGGTCGGTCCGCCGGCCGACGTCTGGGGTCTCGGGGCGACGCTCTACCGCGCGCTCTCCGGTGAGCCCGCCTTTGGCCGTGCGGTCGAGGAGCCGCGCTCGCCGGAGGAGCGCTGGCCGCAGCTAGTCGGCGAGCCCGCACCGCTCGACGGTGCCGACCCGGCCCTCGCCGCGCCGATCCTGTCCTGCCTGGCGCGCGAGCCGGCGGCGCGCCCGGCCGCGCGCGAGGTCGCCGAGGCGCTCGAGCCGGTGCTCGGCGCGCTGCCGAAACCGCGCCTCTCGCGACTCAAGCCGCGGCTTCGGACCGCTCGCTAGTCGCGCAGCCTGTAGCCCATCCCGCGCACGGTCTCGATCACGCCCTCGCCGAGCTTGCGGCGCAGGTAGCGGACGTAGACCTCGACCACGTTCGAGCCGGGGTCGTAGTCGTAGCCCCAGACGTGGGCGAGCAGCTGCTCCCGGCTGAGGACCTGGCCGGCGTGCTGCATGAAGGTCTCCAGCATCGTGAACTCGCGCGCGGTCAGGTCGACCACCTCGCCCTCGACCATCGCCTTTCGCGTCCGCACGTCGAGCGTCACGCCGGCGGCCTCGAGCATCGTCGGCTCGGCGCCCCTGCCCTCGCGCAGTTGCACGCGCACCCGGGCGAGCAGCTCCTCGAGCCGGAACGGCTTGGTGATGTAGTCGTCGCCGCCCGCGTCGAGGCCCTCGACCTTGTCGCCGAGATCGTCGCGGGCGGTGAGGATGATCACCGGCATTCGCTCGCCGCGGCGGCGCAGCTCGCGCAGCACGCTGAGCCCGTCGGTGTCGGGGAGGCCGAGGTCGAGGATCGCGAGGTCGAAGTCCTCGTCGGTGGCGATCGCGGTGGCCGAGGCGCCGTCGGCGACCACCTTGGTCGTGTACCCGCGCGAGGTCAGCCCCTTGTCGAGGAAGCTCGCCATCCCGGATTCGTCCTCGCAGATCAGGATCCGCTTCACGTCGGCGTCCCCTCGGTGACCGGCTGTCTGGTGCCCGGGCCCTCGACCGGGACCGTGATCGTGAACGTCGCCCCCTCCCCCGGCCGGCCGCGCATCCCGACCCGCCCGCCGTGCGCCTCCGCGATCGCCTGCACGATCGCGAGGCCGAGCCCGCTGCCCTCATACCGGTTGCCGCTGCGACGGCCGCGGGTGAAGCGGTCGAAGATCCGCCGCTCGTCGTCCGGCTGCACGCCGACACCCGAATCGCGGACCCACAGCGATGCCTCATGCCCGTCGACGGCGGCACCGATCGCGATCGTCTGGCCCTCGGCGGTATGGGCCACGGCGTTGCGGGTCAGGTTCATCACCGCCTGCGTCAGCCGTTGCGGGTCGGCGACGATCGAGCGGCGGGTCGAGCTCTCGAGCTCCCAATCACGATCGGCGAGACCGCTCACCTTGTCAACCAGCTCCTCACAGAGATCACCGAGGCTGACCGTCTCGAGCTGGAGGAAGTTGGGCTGGTCGGACTTCGCCAGCAACAGCAGGTCCTCGACGAATCGATTCATGCGGTCGAGCTCCCCGGTCACCAAGTGGATCGTCGCGTCGCGCTCGGTGCGATTTCCGGGGTCCATCTCGGCGAGCAGCTCGAGATGGCCGCGAACAACGGCGATCGGCGTCCGCAGCTCGTGACTGACGTCGCGGATGAAGTCGCGCTGGCTTGCGAACGCCGTCGTGAGCCGGTCCAGCATGCGGTTGAAGGCGTGCCCGAGGTCGGCGAGCTCGTCGTCACCCTCGACGTCGATGCGCCGGCTCATCTCCGTGCCGGTGATCGACTGCGCAGCGTCGCGCAGGTCCCGCAGCGGACCGAGAACGCGGCCGGCGGTGAAGAACGCGACCGCCGTGCCGAGCAGCAGGACCCGGCGGCCACAGCGGCGACGATCTGCACCGCCTCGTCCACCTCCTCGCGCTCGCCGGCGGTGTAGTCGGCGACGACGAAGGTCCCCAGGACTCTTCCAGCGAGCTCGACCGGGACGGCGAGGTACTCGGCGTGGCCGATCGGCGTCTCGAGCTCGCCTCGGTCGCTGGAGTCCAGTTGCCGCCAGCGCGCGACCTCCTCGGGCGGCGGCTGGAAGTCTCCCACTCGCTCGCTGTTGCGAAACTGCGCCTGTCCCCGCCGGGGGATGGTGATCAACTGCTCGCCCTCGCCGGCGACGTTGCGCGACAGGTAGACGTCGAAGATGCGCTTGACGTCGGTGCCGAACCGCTCACCGGTTTCGGGATCGATCCCTCCGGCGAGCCGACCGAACTCATCGACCTCCTGGGTGAGGTCGCTGTCGATGCGATCCTCGAGCCGCACGAGCAGGACCTGTCGAACGACGAGCACCGAGAAGAACCCCGCCAACGTGAGCAGGATCACGTACGAGACGAGGATCCGGGTGCGCACGTCGCCGGCAATCCGCCGGCTCAGCGGCCGGGGCCGCTGGCGCTCAGTCATCCGGGCGGTCTCACGCCACCGCCGCACCACCCGAGAGAGTCAGCGCTTTGCTGACGAACGAAGGAGGTGCGGAGATGCCGAGGGGTCACTACCTGATCGAAGCCGTCAAGGAAGCGATCTGGGAGCTGCG
>JBOGZD010000045.1:0-21706 GCA_050697155.1 Solirubrobacterales bacterium
GACCAACGCCGCCGCCACGGCCCCGGGGCCGCGGGTCAGCCCGCCGCGCGGGCCGCGGCTAGCGGATGACCCGCTCGCAGTTGCGCTTGATCCGATCGTCGTCGCCTTCTCTCCCGACCTTGACGGTGTCGCGGCCGGGCCCGCAGTCGACCTTGTCGACGCCGCCGGAGCGCAGGTCGATCCGGTCACGCCCACGCCCGGTGGTGATCTTGTCCCAGCCGGCGGTGCCCTTGATCCTGTCGTCGAAGCGGCTGCCGAAGATCGTCCGGCCGTGGGCGCTGGGGCATTCGTCGAGGCTCTGCTCGAAGCAGGCCGTGACGTGGTTGGAGGGGATGTCGATCCCCCTGGTCGCGGTCAGCGTCGTGCGGCCCTGCGGGAGGGTGACCTCGTACCCGCCGCTGCCGAGCGGGGTGACCGAGGTCGCGCCCTCGATCGTCGCGCCGTCGGCGGGCGTCTGGGTGCCGTCGAAGGCGTGCGCGATGACCTGCACGATGAACCTCCCGTCGGCGTCGCGGGCCGGGACCTCGGTCAGCTCGAGCGCCTCGCCGGTGTTCTGCGCGGACGGGCCGAAGTCGCTGAACACCCACAGCACCTGGTCGCCGGTGGCGACTCTCGCCAGGTCGGCGCTGGTCGAGCCCGAGACCAGGTTCTGCCAGTACTGCCAGCCCGAGAAGCCGTTCGGATCGGTGAACGGCCGCCCGGCGATGCTGCCGATCTCGCAGACGAACGGGCCCGCCTCGTCCTCGCGGACGCGGACCTGGCGCAGCGACTTTCGGTGCTCGGAGCCGGTCTGCACGATCCCGAGCGCGGTCGCGTTGAAGAACTTGAGCCTGCCCTGATCGCGGATGCAGTTGTCGCCCGGCGCCGACCGGCGGACCTTCTCGGTCCCGGTCACGTACCAGGTGCCGCGATCGAGGGAGCCGTCGGGGCCTTCGACCCGCAGCTCAGCGAGCGTGGTCGGCTTCGCACCCGCCGTGGGCGCGAGCAGCGCCGCGGCCACACAGGAGCAACCGATGAGTGAGAACAGAATGCGTATGGACATGGAGCCACCCTTTCCTCGAGGGACGTTTTCGGCTTGGCCGGGGCAGGTCTCCTGGCTTGCGGGCGGCTCAGCCGCCGCGCCTTCCCGGTCGCGCGGTGCGCTCCCAGTGGCTTCGTGCGACGGCCTGGACGAGATGCCCGTTCACAGTGGCGGGACCGCGCCGGATTTGCACCGGACTTCCCTTGACCACCGGCCTATGTGGTCGGCAGTCTATCCCTGGCGCACGATGAACGTCCCGGAGGGCGTGCTATAGGCGGGGTTCCGGGACGTTCGACGTCGTTCGGGTGTCAGCCGGTGCGCTCTTCGACCTTCTTGCGCAGCTGCTCGACCAGGTCGGGCAGCGCCTTGCGCATCCGCGAGAGCTCCCAGTGCTCGATCTTGATCACCCGAACTGCGGAGGTCGCGGTCACGGTCGCGGTGCGCTCGGATTGCTCCAGCAGCCCCTGCTCGCCGAAGACGTCGCCGGGCCCGAGGTCGGCGAGGTGCTCGCCGCCGCGCTCGACCTTCACCGTGCCCTCGTCGATCGCGTAGAAGTCGTTCGAGTAGCCGCCCTCGCGGATGATCTCCTGGCCCTCGACGAACGACTCGAGGGTCGCGAAGGTAGCCACCTTCGTCAGCTTGTCGTCGGGGACGTCCGCGAACAGCGGGATGCCCTTGAGCTCTGATGGGTCCAATGCGCTCCTCCGCTCGGTGTTGCCGCCGAGAACCTAACCGATCGCGGCGCTCGCCGAGCGCACGAACAGCTCCCGGGCGCGGCCGAGGGCCCGCGTGTCGCCGCGATCGAGCCGCTCCAGCGCCAAGCCCTCGATCCCGGCGATCAGGAAGACCGCGATCGAGTCGAGCTCGCCGTCATCCGGGGGGTCGTCGAGGCCGCGCAGGAGCTCGCGCAGGATCGAGCGGTAGCCCTGCTTGATCTCGCGCATGATCTGCGAGACGCCTGGCGCGACCACCGACTGGGAGGCGAGGTCGAAGTAGACGCGCTGGATCCCCTCGTCGCGGTCCATCACCCGCCAGACGCCGGCCGTGAGGCCGCGCACGAGCTCGAGCGCCGTGCGCGGCTTGCCCACGCCGCCGAGCACCTCGTCGACGATCGTGTCGCTGACCCGCCGCGCGACCGCCTCCACGAGCCCCTGCTTGGAGCCGAAGTAGTAGGCGATCAGCGCCTTGTTCTGGCCCGAGCCGGCGGCGACCTTGGCCGTCGTCAGCCCGGCGTAGCCGTCGCGCTTGAGCACGTCGAACGCCGCATCGAGGATCCGCTCCGGGGCGTCCGACGGCGGGCGCCCCGGACGCGGCGCGGCTGCGGTCTGCGCTTCGGCCTCCATCGAGCGCCGCTCAGGCGGGGACCCCGGCCGCGGTCGGCTCCATGCCCATCGCGGCGAGCTTCTTCGACAGCGACTTCATCGCGTACTCGAAGATCTCGGCAGAGCTGTAGCCGAACGGGGTGTCGAACTCGTAGCGGTTCTCCTCCCACTCGGGCGAGAACGCCATCACGCCGACCGGCAGCGTCTCCTCGATCGTCTGGCGGACCACCTGCTTGTGGCGCTCGTCCTCCTTGATCGCGTCGGCGAGGAACTTGACCCCGAAGCCGACGTGGCGGGACTCGTCGCGGTTGACGTGGGTGAAGCCGAGCCGGAAGCCGGGCAGGCGGTCCATCTCCTTCAGCGAGCGGAGGATGAACCGCGCGCCGGTGAGCGCCAGCGTCCCCTCGATCACGATCATGTAGACGGTCACCCCGCGGACCAGCGCCTCCATGTCCGACGGGTCCTTGCGCAGGGTCTCCGCCGTGTCGTGCAGGATCCCGTCGAACAGCTGCTTCCACTCGGCGTTCACGTGCCCGCGCTGCTGAGCGAGGTTCTCGGTGATCGTGGCCGCGTCGGAGCCGATGACCTCGCGGTAGAAGCGGTCGAAGAAGACGCAATGCCGCGCCTCGTCGGAGATCTGGGAAGCGAGGAAGATCCGCTGGTCGTCGTTCGGCGCCGCGATCGCGAACGGCAGCAGCTCGGTCGTCACCCGCTCCTCGCCGAGGAAGAACTCCGACAGACTCCAGATCATGAAGCGTTTCTGCTCGGCGGTCCAGATCGAGTCGTCGTTCCACTCCTCCGCGTCGCGGGTGAAGTCGAAGGTCTCAGAGCTCCAGCCCTGCCGCTCCCAGCGCGAGATCAGCTTCTTGTAGGACGGAGCCGCCTCGACGATCCGGTCGAGGTTGGTCATCACCTTGTCGATGTCGCCGTCGAGGAGCACGTCGAGGGCGGCGTCGCCGGTGTCGGGGCCGCCGTTGCCGGTCGTCGCGGTCACGGGGTCGGTGGTGGTCATCGGGGTGTACCTCCAGGGTCGTTGCCGGTCCTGCGGGCAATTATTACCTGATCGATTAGTTAATGTCAAGCGCACGGCAAGCGCGATTGGGAGATAAGGGTCGCCATGCGACCAAAATCGCCCAATCGTCGGCCATCCACCTCCGTTAGGCTCGCGCCGGAATGACGCTCCTCGACCCCAGACACGCCATCCGCGGCGCCGGCAGGGCCGGCAGCCGGGCCGCGGTCGAGCTGCACGGGCTCGGGCAGGTGGTCCGGGCGGGGCTGGTCCGACCCGATCCGCCGCGACGCGCGGCGGCGATCCTGCGCTCATTGCGCCGCTACGGGATGCTCGGCGGGTCGGTGACCGCCGCCGCCCTCCGCCACGGTGAGCGGGTCGGCCTCGTCGACGAGCTTGGCGAGCTCACCTTCGCCGAGCTCGACCGGCGCTCGAACGCGCTCGCCAACGCCTGGCTCGAGCGCGGCATTCGGCCCGAGGCAAAGATCGCGATCCTCTGTCGCAACCACCGCGGGTTCCTCGACGCCACCCTCGCCTCGGCGAAGCTCGGCGCCCGGGCGGTCTACCTGAACACCGACTTCGCGGGGCCGCAGATCGCCGACGTCTGCGCCCGCGAGATGACAGAGGCGCTCGTCCACGACGGCGAGTTCGCCGACTTCGTCGCCGGCGCCGCGGCGAGGCGGGGGCGCTTCTGTGCTTGGGCCGACCGGCCCCAGGACGCGCCGACGCTCGAGGAGCTGATCGCCGAGGGCGACCCCGGCCCGCCCCCACCCCCGCCCGAGCACGGCTCGGTGGTGATGTTGACCAGCGGCACGACCGGGACGCCGAAGGGGGCGCCGCGGCCGAACCCGCGCTCTCTCGAGCCGCTCGGCGCCCTGCTCTCGAAGGTGCCGTTCCGCCGCGGCGAGGTGACCCACGTCGCGCCGCCGATGTTCCACGCCTTCGGCTTCGCCAACGCCGTGCTCGGGCTCGGCCTGGGCTCGACCCTGGTCACGGCGCGCCGCTTCGACGCCGAGAGCGCCGTGGCGGCCGTCGCCGCGAAGCGGGCGACCGCGCTGATCGTCGTCCCGGTGATGCTCCAGCGGATCGTCGCGCTGGGGCCCGAGGTGCTGGGACGACACGACCTGTCCTCGCTTCGGATCGTCTTCTGCGGCGGCGCCCAGCTCGAGGGCGAGCTTGCACGGGCCACCCGTGAGGCGCTCGGAGACGTGCTCTACAACCTCTACGGCTCGACCGAGGTCGCCTACGCGACGATCGCCACCCCCGACGACCTGCGTGCGGCGCCCGGATGCGCCGGGCGGCCGCCGTTCGGGACCACGGTGCGCCTCTACGACGACGCCGGCGTCCCGGTGACCGAGCGGGGTGCCAGCGGGCGGATCTTCGTCGGCAACTCGTTCCAGTTCGAGGGCTATACCGGCGGCGGCACCAAGGAGGTGATCGACGGGCTGATGTCGACCGGCGACGTCGGCCACTTCGACGGCGGTGGGCGCCTGTTCATCGACGGCCGCGACGACGAGATGATCGTCTCCGGGGGCGAGAACGTCTTCCCGCGTGAGGTCGAGGAGCTGCTCGTGACCCATGCGGAGATCGAGGAGGCGGCCGCGATCGGCGTTCCCGACGAGCAGTTCGGCCAGGTGCTGCATGCCTTTATCGTCCGCCGGCCCGACGGCCGCCTCGACGAGGACGGCGTGCGCGCGTTCGTCAGGGAGAACCTCGCCCGCTACAAGATCCCGCGCCAGGTCGAGTTCATCGACGCGTTGCCGCGCAATCCCTCGGGCAAGGTGCTCAAGCGCGAGCTGGCCGAGGCGCGGGCGAGCCGCATGGGCTGATGGCCCGGCGCCGGCGGCTCCCCGACCCCCGTAAGGCCGCCTCGCGGTTGATCAACCGCCCCACCGGGATCGCCGGACGCTACCGGCCCTTCTACTTCCTCAACGCGTTCGACCGCGCCCGCGGACTGACGCTCGAGAACGCGGTCCGCGACAAGGTGGTGATGATCACCGGGGCCTCGTCGGGGATCGGGGAGGCGGCGGCGCTCCAGCTCGGCGGCGCCGGGGCCACGGTGCTGCTGGTCGCCCGCAGCGCCGACAAGCTCGAGGCGCTCGGCGCGCGGATCGCCGAGCGCGGCGGCATCGCCCACCCCCACCCCGCCGACCTGTCCGAGATCGACGACATCGAGCGGATGGCGGCCGAGGTGCTCGAGGGCCACGGCCGTGTGGACGTGCTGGTCAACAACGCCGGCAAGTCGATCCGCCGCTCGCTCGACCTCTCATACGACCGCTTCCACGACTTCGAGCGCATGATGCGGCTCAACTACTTCGGCGCCGTGCGCCTGATCCTCGCCTTCCTGCCGGGGATGCGCGAGCGCGGCTTCGGCCACATCGTCAACGTCTCCTCGGCCGGGGTGCAGACCCGGGTGCCGCGGTTCTCGGGCTACGTCGCCTCGAAGTCGGCGCTCGACGCGTTCTCCGAGTGCGCCCAGGCCGAGGTCGCCCACGACGGCGTCCGATTCACCACCATCCACATGCCGCTGGTGCGCACGCCGATGATCGCGCCGACGAAGATCTACCGCTCGTTCCCCGCGATCAAGCCCGAGGAGGCCGGCGATTGGATCTCGCGGGCGATCGTCTACCAGCCGCACCGGATCGGGACGCCGTTCGGGAACCTGGCCGCGTTGATGAGCGCCGCCTCGCCGACCGCCGCCGAGGCGGTCCGCAACACCGGCTACCGCCTGTTCGAGGACTCCCGCGCCGCGCGCGGTGCGGACTCGGACTCCGCCGCGGCGCCGCAGGAGCGCCCCTCAGCGCTCGGGTCGGCCTTCGCCCGCCTCACCCGCGGCGTTCACTGGTAGGGCGGTGGGCACGTAGGTCATCGCGTGCTCGGCCAGGGCGGTGATCGTCAGGCTCGGGTTGACGCCGGGGTTGGCGGGGACGACCGACCCGATCACGATCCAGTCGTAGTCGAGGTAGTCGCTGGCGCCCACCTGACCTCCTGCCCGGATTCTCTCCGATCGCAGGGGGCAGGCGGGCGGTCGCTCAGCTTCCGGGCGTGTAGCTGAGCAGCTCCTCGCGCCCGGCTCCGCCCGACACGTTCAGAGTCAGCACCGGCCCCACGTCGCGGGCGTAGAGCTTGAGCTCGCTGACCTTGGGCTCGAGCGGGTTGGTGTCCCGGGTCATCAGCACCCGGTCGCCGAAGTGGCCGAACGGCACCTCGACCTGCTGGTCGAGGCTCAGCACCTCGGCCTCGTCCTCAGCCTCGCCGGCGTAGTGCTCCTGGCGGTAGGCCAGGCCGACCTCGGGGTCGGCGGGCATGATCACGCCGGGCTGGGCGCCGTCGACTCCGGCCTCGAACGAGCCGGCCCGGGTCGTGATCCGTCCGTTCTCGTACTCGGCGGTCTTCTCGCCCAGGTACCAGACATTGCCGTCGGCGTCCTGCGCGTACCAGTCGTCGGTGACCTCGACCA
Source organism: Solirubrobacterales bacterium (assembly GCA_050697155.1). Classification (GTDB taxonomy): domain Bacteria; phylum Actinomycetota; class Thermoleophilia; order Solirubrobacterales; family 70-9; genus JBOGZD01. Next base: position 6,813 of record JBOGZD010000045.1, read on the forward strand.
GCTCGCCGTTCTGCGTGACCACGTCGCGGACCACCCGGGCCTCGATCCCGTTGGCGATCCGCTTGGTGCGCTTGCTCACCGTGACCATCACCCTCTGCTGAGGCTCGCCGGCCGCGGTCTCGCGGTAGATCCAGCGGCTTCTGGGCGCCATCGGCCAGTACGGGTTGTCGATCTGGATCGTGAACTCGGCCGGGTCGAGCTCCACCGGTTCGCTGCCCTGCGGCAGCCCCGAGCCGGTGTCCGAGCGCGAGCTCGCCTCGTCATCGCCGCACGCGGCGAGCGCGAACGCAAGCGCAGCGACCAGCGAGACCAGGACCAGCACGATCGTGTTGTGCTTGACGGACATGGCGCTCCCTTCGTGGTTGACGGACCGCTTATCCCCGCCGCCGATGAACGCCGCGTGAAACGCCGATCTGCGTTCATCCTTCTTTCATCTTCGGCGCGGACCCTCACCCACCATGCGCGTGCTGATCGTCGAGGACGAGGCGAAGCTCGCCAGTCTGCTCCGCCGCGGGCTCGCCAAGGAGGGCATCGCGGCGGACGTGCTCGGCGACGGAGAGGACGCGCTGTGGCGGGCGACCGCGACCGAGTACGACGCGATCGTCCTCGACGTGATGCTGCCGGGGATCGACGGGATGGAGGTCTGCCGGCGGCTCCGCGCCGAGGACGTTGCCTCCCCAATCCTGATGCTGACCGCGCGCGACTCGGTCGCCGACCGGGTGGCCGGGCTCGACCGCGGCGCCGACGACTACCTGACCAAGCCGTTCTCCTACGCCGAGCTCCTAGCCCGGCTGCGGGCGCTGTTTCGCCGCGGCCCGGCCGAGCGCCCGGCGGAGCTGAAGGTCGGCGAGCTGCGCCTCGACCCGGCGACCCGGCGGGCGTGGCGCGGTGACGCGGAGATCGAGCTCTCGCCGAAGGAGTTCGCCGTGCTCGAGACGTTCATGCGCTGGCCAGGCGAGGTGCTCACGCGCTTTCAGCTCCTCGAGCACGCCTGGGACTACGAGTACGAGAACCGCTCCAACGTCGTCGACGCCTACGTCCGCCTGCTGCGACGCAAGATCGACCGGCCGTTCGGGGTCGAGTCGATCGAGACGGTGCGCGGCGCCGGCTACCGGCTGCGCGAGGACGGCGGGGTGGCGCCTTGAGCGCGGAGCAGATTTGGTTGGTTGTGGTGCGAAGCGGGATCCAGTTCTGATGAGCCGGCTGCCGATCCGCCTGCGGGTCACGCTCGCGTTCGCGGCCGCGATGGCGATCGTCGTCGGCGCTGTCGGCGTCTTCCTCCACTCGGAGCTGGGGGCGCGGCTCGACGAGTCGATCGACGAGAACCTCGAGACGCGCTCGGAGGAGCTCGCGGCCCAGGTCGAGGCCACCGGGCTCCGCCGCCGATCCGGCTTCGGCCTGCGGTTCGGCGGGGACGAGAGCTTTGCCCAGGTGTTGAGCGTCGATGGGGAGGTCCTCGCCTCGACCCCCCAGCTCGAGGGCCGGCCGACCCTCGAGCCGTCCGAGGTCGCCGAGGCCGCACGAGGGCCGGCGTCCTTCGAGCGCGGCTCGCTGCCCGGGATCGAGGGCGAGGCGAGGCTGCTGGCGACCCCGGTCGATCGGGCCGGCCCGGGCGGCACCGTGGTGGCCGTGGTCGGCTCCTCGCTCGACGACCGCGACGAGGCGCTCTCGAGCCTCGCGGCGCTGCTCGCGATTGGGGGTCCCGCGGCGTTGCTGCTCGCCTCGCTGGCAGGCTACGGGGCGGCGGCCTCCGCGCTTCGCCCGGTCGAGGCGATGCGCCGGCGCGCGGCGGTGATCTCGGCGGGGCGGCCCGGCGAGCGGCTCCCGGTCCCAAGCGCCGACGACGAGATCGCGCGGCTCGGCCGCACCCTGAACGAGATGCTGGGCAGGCTCGAGGCCGGGCTGGAGCGCGAGCGGCGCTTCGTCGACGATGCCAGCCACGAGCTGCGCACCCCGCTGGCGCTGCACAAGACCGAGCTCGAGGTCGCGCTCAGGTACGCGACCGACGCCGACGAGCTGCGCGCAGCGATCGGCTCGGCCACCGAGGAGATCGACCGCCTGATCCAGCTCGCCGAGGACCTGCTCGTCGTCGCCCGGACGAGCGAGGGCGAGCTCCCCATCGCCCGCGAACGGATCCCCGTAGCCGACCTGCTGGCCACCGTCGCCCAGCGCTTTCGCTCGCGGGCCGACGAGGCGAACCGGGCCTTGGTCGTCGAGGACTCCGACGGGGGCGCGATCGACGGCGACCGGATCCGGCTCGAGCAGGCGCTGACCAGCATCGTCGACAACGCCCTGCGCCACGGAAGCGGCGGGATCAGGCTCTGGGCGCACCGCAACGGCGATCGGGTCGAGCTCCACGTCGGCGACCGCGGATCGGGCTTTCCCGCGGACTTCATCGAGCACGCATTCGAGCGCTTCACGCGCGCCGACGCCGCCCGCACGCGGGGAGGTAGCGGCCTCGGACTCGCGATCGTCGACACGATCGCCCGCGCGCACGGCGGCCGCGCCGCGGCCCGCAACGACGCCGGCGGCGGTGCCGACGTCTGGATCGAGCTGCCGGCGCTGCGGGCCTGACCCGGCCAGCCGATCTGCCTCTACCACCGCGAGGGCGAGCAGGAGGACTTCCTCGTCCTCGCGGGCGAGTGCCTGCTGCTGATCGAGGGCGAGGAACGACCCCTGCGCGCCTGGGACTTCGTGCACTGCCGCCCGAGACCGATCACGTCATCGTCGGCGCCGGCCAGGGCCCCTGCGCGCTGCTGGCTGTCGGCACCCGCACCCCCGACCACACGGTGGTCTACCCACGCTCGGAGCTCGCGCGCCGTCACCGCACCGAGGTCGAGGCCGAGACCGACTCGCCGAGTGAGGCGTACGCGCCGTTTTCCCGACCGCACCCGATCGCCTACCGCGACGGCTGGCTGCCCTAGCCTCCCGGTCGCTCGGCTTTCACCGTCGTTTCACCCGGTCTCCGTACAACCGTGATCACCGGTTGTAAGTTCGTATGGAGAAGGAGATCGAGATGACCAAGCGCAACAAGATCCTCATCGTCGGCGCCTCGGCCCTGGCCCTCGCTGCCGGCGCCGCGGGCGTGGCGGCCGCGACCGGCGGCGGAGACGACTCCGAGGGCCCGATCACCGGCAGCGCCCTCGACCGGGCAAGCGCCGCGGCGCTCGAGTCCACCGGCGGCGGCACCGTGACCGAGACCGAGGTCGGCGACGAGGAGAGCTACTACGAGGTCGAGGTCACGCTCGACGACGGCAGCCAGACCGACGTCCAGCTCGATCGCCAGTTCAACGTCGTCGGCTCAGCGGCCGACGAGGACACGGCCGACGACGCCGACTGAGCGGGAGGGCGGTGGGACAGCCGCCTCGCGGCGGCTGATCCGGGCCACGCCGGCGGCGATCCCGGTGATGAAGAGGGCGTAGAGCAGCGCGATCAGGCCGATCGCCGCGGCCCAGAGCCAGCCGGCGACCTCGCCCTTGGTCTCGCGCAGGACGATCAGGCCGTCGTCGAGGAACGGGCGGGTGAACGACGCGGGCGCCAGCAGCTCGGCGCCGGCCGCCTCGCTGAGCAACTCCTCCCCGTTCTCGCCCGCGAACGACGTCGGCAGCTCGGCGGTCGCCCCTGCCAGCGCGTCGTCGGCGGGCAGCCGGATCGGGACCGCCCCGCGGGCGCGACCCTGCTGGAGCCGCAGCCCGGACTTCCACGTGCCATGGAGGGGAATCGGCTCGGTCGAGCGATACACGCCGTCGCCCAGCGACTCGAGCCGATCGACGACCCGCTGGCTGTCACCGCCGCCCTGCCAGGCGAGCACGTAGAGCCAGTTCGCCTCCGCAGCCGCCTCGGGCGGATCGATGCCGATCGTGGCCAGCGCCTCGCGCTCCGGCGGCGGGCGCACGTCGGTGAGCTCAAACTCGGCGGTGGCGTCGGGGAGCTCGCGGATCCCCGCGTTGACCCCGGTGGCGACCAGCACGGCGAAGGCGCCGATGCAGGCGGCTCGGGTGGTCCGTGCCGGCGGAAGCTCGGCGCGCAGCCCCGCCGCGAGCAGGGAGCCGAGGACGCCGGCGGCGACCCCCGCGGCGGCGGCCGACGCAAGGCCCTCGGCGAGCAGCGCCTCGGTCCAGGGCAGCGGCATCGCGAGCTGCGACCAGGCGTACTCGCCCGCAAAGCCGACCGTGCCGCAGAGCAGTCCGGCGATCGCACCGAAGGCAAGCGCCCGCTGGCGCGGTTCGGCCCGCAGGGCGACCAGTTCGACGCAGACCGCGGCGGCCAGCATGAGCGGCAGCGCCGCCTGCGAGCGCCCGGCGAGCACCGGGATCAGCGTCGCGAGGCCGCGGATCACCGCGTAGGCGGCCCATGCCCCGAGCGCCCCGCCGCGGCCGGTCCAGCTCCGCGCGGCGGTGAAGACGAACGCGGCGGAGCCGGCGAGCAGCAGCGGCTGCCAGACCTGGCGGTAGAGCGGGACGCCCCAGTCGTACTCCGCGAGGAAGGCCTCGAAGCCGACCAGCATCCCGCCCAGCAGGATCACGCGCTGGCCGCGATCCCAGAAGCGCCCGGCGCGGGCGACCAGATCCTGCCCGCGGAGGAGCTCGATCCGCGCCCACGGCGCCTCGGGGCCGAACAGCTCCAGCCTCGCCCAGGGCCCGGGTCCGGCAGAGCCGCGCCCGTTGGCGGCCCGGGCGGCGGCCGCGCGGCGACGCGCCCGGGCGCCCTCGGAGACCAGCACCAGCATCCCGATCACCGAGAACGTCCCGCCGCCGAGGAGCATGAAGTGGGTCGGCGACCAGAGGGTGACGTCCTGGCCGAAGATCCGGTGCCAGACGTCGTCGAGCGGCAGCGCCAGCATTCCGAACCCGGCGCAGGCGAGCAGCAGGATCGCGCCGACCGGCACCCGCCAGCCCGTGGCGAGGCTGACCCAGGCGGGGCCGGCGTCCTCCTGGCGCGCGAGCCCGACACAGAGGACGCCGGCGGCGAACGTGCCCCAGAACCCGAACAGCTGCGGGTAGTGCCCGGGGTTGCCCAGCGGGCCGTCGTCGCGGCCGTAGTCGATGTGGTAGCCGATGTCCCAGAAGCCGCCGCCCATCAGGCAGAGCAGCGAGACCGCGGCGACGAACACCGGCAGCGCCACCCAGTCGGGCGAGCGAAAGACCCAGGCGGCCGCCGCCCCGGCCCGGGCGAGGAGCTTGGTCCGTCCCGCGCGGTGGGCGGCGACCAGCCACACGATCGCGGCCGTGCCGCCGAGGTACAGGGCGGCGATCACCGCGAGCTGGTCGAGCGGGGCCCCTCCGGCCGATGGCGCGGCCACGATCACGCCGCGCTCAGCTCTCTGGCGTCGTCACGGAAACCCTGATTCATACGCTGCCGTACATACGGTATCGTATATTGAGCGCATGACGACCGCCGCCCCCACCCGCCGCCGCTACTCGCCGCGCATGCCGCGCGAGGAGCGGCGCGAGCAGCTCCTCGACGCGACCCTGCGGCTGATCGCCGAGCACGGCTTCGGCGGAGTCTCGATGGAGGCGGTCGCCCGCGAGGCCGAGATCGCCAAGACCGTCGTCTACGACGCCTTCGGCGGCAAGGGCGAGCTGTTCCAGGCGCTGTTCGAGCGCGAGCAGGAGCGGGTGCTGGGCGCGATCGCCGAGGCGGTGCCGACCCCGCCCCTCGCCGGCGACCCCGCGGCGATCCTCGTCGACAGCATCACCACCGTGCTCGAGTCGGTGCACCGAAACCCCGAGACCTGGCGCCTGATCGTCCTCCCGGCCGACGGCACGCCGCCGGCGCTGCGCGAGGAGGTCAACCGCCACCGCGAGCAGCTGGTGCACCAGATCGAGCCGATGGTCGAATGGGGGGTCGCCAATCTCAGCCTCGGCCGCCTCGACGTCGAGCTCGGCGCCCACGCGATCATCGCCGGCGCCGAGGACGCGATCCGCCTCACGCTCACTTATCCGGAGCGGTTTCCGCCCGACCGGGTCGCGGGCTTCGCCGGCGACCTGCTCGCCGCGATCGCGGGTCCGCCGGCGCGCTCCGCCACCCCCTGAGCCGCTCGATCAGTCCGACTCGATCCGGTCGCGAAACCCGGCCGCGGGCTCGACCGTCGCGCCGAGGCCCCGCACCAGGTCCCCGAGCACGTGGTCGGAGGTTACGACCCGGATCGAGATCGGATCGGGGTCGGCGCGGACCCGGCGGACGATCTCATCGTCGGCGGCGTTCGGGCCGGGCTTCGGCGCGTGCGCGACCTCGACCATCGGCGAGGCGATCGGCGGGCGCGGCTTGCGCTCGAAGACCACCGTGACGTCGTCGCCGCTCGCAGCCGACCAGCGCTCGAGCCGATCGACCAGCCGAGCCATCGCCGCGTCCCGGTCGCGCCACCACCCGTCGGCGCGTGTCCCGATCACGTTCATCCCGTCGACCAGCAGGCGCATGGCTGAGCAAAGATACGAGCATGGGATCGCCCAGCGGCACCGGCCAGCCATCCTTACCGCATCCCGCAGGTACGCGAGATCACCATCCCGACGGCCTCACCGGCCGAGCTGCCCCGTGAGTTTCAGGCTCGCACTCTGCGTCGCCGGGCGCTGCAGGCGATCGCCGCCCTCGGCGTGCTGGTCGCGATCGTGCTGCTGGCGCCGGGGCTGGGCGAGGTCAGGGACCGGCTCGCGGGCGCAAGCCTCGACTGGCTGGCGTTGGCGACGCTGCTCGAGGGGCTCTCGTTCGCCTGCTACGTGCTCATGTTCGGGCCGATCTTCTGCACCGGGCTTCCCCGCCGCCGAAGCTGGCAGATCGGCGGCTCGGAGCTGGCGATGGGCTCGCTGGTCCCGGCGAGCGGCGCCGGTGGCCTCGCCCTCGGCGCCTGGATCCTGCATCGCGGCGGGATGGACGGCGAGCGGATCGCCCGGCGTTCGGTCGCCTTCTTCCTGATCAAGAGCAGCGTCAACTTCATCGCCGTCGCGGTGCTCGGAACCGCGATGGCGCTCGGCCTCGGTCCCGAGCTGTCGCTCTGGCTGACCGCCTTCCCGGCGGTGATGGCCGCGCTGGCGATGGGCGCGGTGGCGGTGATCGGGCGCCTCGGCCCCGGCCCCGAGGTCGGCCCGGAGGCCTCGCCTCCTCGCCGTGCATTCGGCGCAACCCGCCGGGCGGTGACGCGGGGCTCCGCCGAGGCGTTTCAGATCGTGCGCTCGGGCAATCCGCGGGTGCTGGCGGGATCGATCGGTTACTGGGCCTTTGACAACGCGGTGCTCTGGGCCACCTTCCAGGCGTTCGGCCTCTCGCCGCCGCTCACCGTGATCCTGATGGGCTATCTGATCGGGCAGCTCGGCGGCCTGCTGCCGATCCCCGGCGGCATCGGCGGCATCGACGGGGGGTTGATCGGCACCCTGATCGTCTACGGCGCGCCGGCCGCCGGCACCGCGGCGGCGGTGCTCGGCTACCGCGTGATCCTCTTCTGGCTGCCGCTGATTGCCGGCGGGATCGCGTTCGCGGCGCTTCGCCGCGACATGCCCAGCGGCGGCGAGCTGGCCTCGTGCGCGCCCGCGATCGCCGCCCAGTCGGCCTGAGTCCCTGGGGCGTCCGAGCGCCGGCGTCACACGCGAACGGCGCCCCGGCGATGCCGGGGCGCCTCAGTCGATGACGCGGCTCTACTGCTCCTCGGCCATCGCCAGGAAGTCCTCCCGGCTGAGCTTGCCGACCAGGTCGGGGTGGGCGTCATTGACGTGCGCTTCAGGGCTGGCCACCAGCTCGTCCTCGGTCTCGGCGCGGACGACGTAGCCGCACTCGCAGTTGATCACGTAGGCCATCGGGCCTCCTTCCGGTTCGGTGGCCAATGCTCTCGTATCCGCGCCCGGTTGTCACCCCTCACAGCTATTTGTGCCCCCGAGCGGCGCCAGAAGTGGCGAATCCCGCTTGAACAAGCGGGACTCCGAGGCACCGCTACCGGGATTCGAACCCGGGTTTCCGGACTGAGAACAAAGGCAAACCAGCCGCAAGCGTCAGACCGAATTACCAGCGCGTCGGCTTGCGGCTATTGCGGGTAGTCGTGCGCCGGACAAGACTCCGGCTCCTCGTCGGGCCGCGTCAGCTTGATCCGTGGCCACGCGCACTCACGCAACCTTGGCCACGCGCCAGGGATACCGCTCAGCCGAGTCCGCCACCGCTTCGAGGCCGGGGCCGATTGCCAACTCGAGGTCCTCTCGCTCGAGCTCGTTGCCGCAGCGCCCGCAGTGAAAGCGATCGTCGATGGAGCCACCACATCCGCGGTGCCGAAAGATGCGCGGCCTGCCGCCCTCGGCCAGATAGTGCTCGTCGCCCCACAGGGTGAGCAGGAGGAGCACCTTCCAGAGCCCGCGGCCCTTATCGGTGAGGCGGTACTCGTGTCGCTCCGGCCGCTTCTGGTAGGGGCGACGTTCGAGGATCCCCTCCGCGACCAGCCGCTCCAACCTTTCTGAGAGGACGTGCTTTGACAGCCCGAGGCTCTCCTGGAAGTCCTGGAACCGACGAATGCGTTGAAACGCATCGCGCAGGATGAGCAGCGTCCACCGGTCGCCGACCGCCTCCAGGGCCCTGGCGAGCGAGCACACCTGCTGGTCGTAGGTCCTCGGAAGCACCAACAGCAGGATAGCGACCCGGGTTCCGTCACGGAACCGAGATGATAAGGTGCTAGTTCCATCAAGGAACCTAGTGGGAAAGCCGACCCGGGTCGAATTCCACCGGGCTCGCTCGCCTCCGGTGGCCGGACCCAAGTCCACCGCGCGAGAGACTGGGCCGATCGGCGTGGACTTCCGGTGTACGGTCATATCCGGGGGCTCTGGGTCCTCGCCCGTGCGCTGAGGATTCAGGCCGAGGACCGCATCCCGCGTGGCCGTTCGGACCATCCCACTCCCTCGCCGGGTCGACGATCCCTTCGCGCGGGGGCCCGCCGGGATGGTCGTCGTCGTGATTGGTGCGCCCACAGCCGCGCAAAGGCGGCCGGACCCTAGGCCGGGTCTTAGGGGACGCGAATGCTCGAGCGGATCGCAGACCTGACGTGGCGGCGGTCGAAGCTGGTGCTGGCGCTGGTCGGCGTCTTCGTCCTCGTCGCCGGCGCGCTGGGGCGAAACATCGAGGACCACCTCAAGGCCGCCGGATTCACCGACAGCGCCTCGGAGAGCGAGCGGGCAACGGCGCTGTTGCGCGACGAGGTCGGCTACGACGCGGACCCGGGTATCGTGGTCCTCGTCCGGGGCCCCGACGGCGGCAGGCTCGACACCCAGAGCCCGGCCGTGCGGCAGGAGGTCGATCGGATCGCCGCCGCGGTCGCCGACGCCAGGCACGTCGGCCACGTCGTCAACCCGCTCGACGATCGCCGCGAGGGCCGATCGCTGACGGCGCGCGACGGCCGCTCGCTGGTGATCACGGGCCATCTCTCCACCGAGGACGCCGAGGATGAGGGCGGCGAGGCCGCCGACGACGTCAAGCGCGGGATCGGCTCGAGCCCGCTCGACGTCGGGGTAGGCGGCTTTGCGACCAGCTTCAACGAGGTCAACGACCAGACTCGCAGCGACCTGACCAAGGCCGAGCTGATCGCCTTCCCGCTGCTCGCGATCCTCCTGCTGCTCGTCTTCCGCGGCGTGGTCGCCGCCTCGATCCCGCTCCTGATCGGGGTGATCTCGATCGTCGGCACGTTCCTCGTCCTGAGGGTGATGGCGACCTTCGTCGACACCTCGCTGTTCGCCCAGAACATCGCCACCGGGCTCAGCCTCGGGCTCGCGGTCGACTACGCGCTGCTCCTCGTCTCGCGCTACCGGGAGGAGCTCGACCGCCACGGCGCGACCCGCGAAGCGCATCGGCGGACTGTGGCCACAGCGGGTCGGACCGTGCTGTTCTCCGGGTTCACGGTCGCGGCGGCGCTGGCAGGCCTCGTCCTGTTCCCGCAGCGCTTCCTCTACTCGCTCGCGGTCGCCGGCGCGGCCGTCGGGGTGCTCTCGGCGCTGATCGCGGTCCTCGTCGTGCCCTCGATGCTGGCGCTGCTCGGGACGCGCATCAACGCGCTCGCCATTCGCCGCGGGCCCGCGGTCTCGGACGAGTCCGGGGGGTGGTACCGCCTCGCCCGCGGGGTGATGCGGCGCCCGGTCGCGGTCGCGGCGGCGAGCTCGGCCCTGCTGCTCGCGGCCGCCGCCCCGCTGCTCTCGACCGTCCTCACCGGGCCCAGCGCCGAGGCCGTGCCCCCGGGCCAGCCCGCGTACGAGGTCAACGAATACGTCGAGGCCCACTACTCGCGGGCGGTCACGGAGGCGATCACGGTGACGGTCAGCGGCGATGTCAGCGACAAGCAGCTCGCCCGACTCAATCGCCGCATCGGCTCGATCGACGGCGTCGCCGAAGCGTCGCCGTTCGTGCGCGCCTCGAAGCGAACCGCCTACGCGAACTTCGGCCACGCCTCGCCGGCGCTCTCGGACGCGACCCAGGACGCCGTCGACGAGATCCGCGCCCAGGGCGCCCCCGGTGGCGCCGAGCTGCTGGCCTCGGGCAACACCGCCCGGTTTATCGACCAGAAGCAGAGCATCGCCGAGCATCTGCCGCCGGTGGTCGCGATCATCGCCGGCGCGACCCTGCTGCTCCTGTTCATGCTCACCGGCTCGATCCTGCTGCCGATCAAGACCCTGGTGATGAACGGGATCACGCTGGCGGCGACGCTCGGGATCCTCGTCCTGGCCTTCCAGGAGGGCTGGTTGAAGGGCCCGCTCGACTACATCGGACCGGCCGCGATCGAGACCACTACCCTCGTCTTCCTGTTCGCGGTCACCTTCGGACTCGCGACCGACTACGCGGTCCTGGTCATGGCCAGGATCAAGGAGCAACACGACTTTGGAGCCGCCAACGAGGAGGCGGTGGCGACTGGGATCGGGCGCACCGGACGGGTGATCAGCGCCGCGGCGCTGTGCATCGCCGCGGTCTTCCTGGCTTTCGCCGTCAGCCCCGTCTTCTTCATGAAGCAGGTCGCGATCGGCCAGGCGCTCGGGGTGGTGATCGACGCGACCATCGTCCGCGCCCTGCTCGTGCCGGCACTGATGCGGCTCTTCGGCGAGTGGAACTGGTGGGCGCCGGCGCCGCTGAAGCGGATCCAGCGACGTTACGGTTTCCAGCACGTCTAGGAGGCTCCTCGGAAGGCAGAGCCCTCCTTTGCCTCGGTGATCGCCGACCTTCACGCCCATCTGCCGATGCATCTGCCGGCGAGCGCGCCGCCGGGGCTGCGACCGCTTCCCGGCTACCTCCGCGATCGCTGGCGCGGGACCGCGCTTACCCTCCTCGGGCGGCTCGGCAACTTCGACCCGGCGTCCAGGCGCCCGCGAGTCTCGGTGCCGCTGCTGCGCGAGGGCGGGGTTGGGCTCGCCTTCTCGGTCCTCTACTCCCCCTTCGACGAGATGATCTTCTCCCCGCGCTGGCACCTGCGCGAGCTGCGGCGGCGCGAGCGCCCGTACCACTGGGCGCCGGCGAGCCCCCGCGCCTTCGCGCGGCTGCTGCGACAGCTCGAGTCGGTCGAGCGCCACGTCGCGAGCAATCACGCCTCCCAGGCCGCGTTCGTGCACAGCCTCGGGGAGCTCGACCAGGTCGAGTCGTCGGCGAGGACGGCGCTCGTCCACTGCGTCGAGGGCGCCTTTCACCTCGGCGAGGAGCCGGCGGCGATCGACGCCGCGGTCACCGAGCTCGCCCGCCGCGGCGTCGCCTACATCACGATCGGCCACCTCTACTTCAAGGGGGTCGCGAGCGTGGTCCCGAACGCGGCGAGCTGGCTTCGGCTCACGCCGGAGCGCTGGGAGGAGATCTGGCCCCAGCCCGGGGTCGGCCTCACCGAGCGCGCCGAGGCGGCCGTGCGGGCGATGGTGCGCGAGGGCGTCGTCGTCGACCTCGCCCACCTCAGCCCGCAGGCGTTCTCCGACGCCCTCACACTGCTCGACGAACTCGACCCCGATGGCTGGCTGCCGGTGATCGCATCCCACACCGCCTTCCGCTTCGGCGACCTCGCCTACAACCTCGACCAAGCCGCAGTCGAGCGGATCGTCGCCCGCAGGGGGATCGTCGGCCTGATCCTCTCCGGCCACCACCTCGCTGAGGGAGTCAACGGTCGCACGCCGCAGACGCTCCGGGAGTCGATCGACCTCCTCTGCCGCCACGTCGACCGCATCGCCGAGCTGGCCGGGTCGCTGCGACACGTCGCGATCGGCACCGACCTGGGCGGGTTCATCGAGCCTGTCGCGGGGCTCCCGACATCGTCGGAGCTCGGCGCGCTCGAGGCCGAGCTCCGTCGTCGTTACGGCGATACGGACGGCGGGCTCGTCGCCTCGGGGAACGCCCAACGGCTCCTGCGCTCGGTGTTGCGGCTCAGGCAGCTCGCCCGGCCGGCATGAATGCGGGCTGTTGCCCCAGGCGTTGCCCCGCGGTTGCTCTGCGACGGCTCGCGCTACGTCCGAACATGAGAAAACCGGAAAACCCCGCCTGTGCGGGGCTTTCGTGAAGCACCGCTACCGGGATTCGAACCCGGGTTTCCGGACTGAGAATCCCATCACCGAGGTCGAGTTGGGTCGAGTTGTGTGTGGCAGGACCAGGCTCGGTGCGGTTTGATCGGGTTTGCTCGGTGGACTTGGGGACACGGCTCGGGACACGAAGTTGCGACCAGCGATGGTCAATCGCCGCCGGCTTGTTGGGCAGGATGGGCGCACCGTGGAACCGCCCGAACCCGTCACGAGGCTCGACGCGCTGCTCGAAATTGCGCGCATCGCCCACGAGGCGATCTTCGACCTTCACCGAAAGCTGACTTCGATCGGCCGCGCGACGCCGGAGTCTCGCGCGCTCCTCGCGGAATCCGCCCAGCTGGCGGTTCGCCAGATTCCCAAGCTCACATCAAACGCGCGCGCCCTGACCGCCCGATGGCGGGATGAGAGCGTCTTGAACCTCGCGGCCGCCGAGCGCACGCTGGGTGAGCTGACAGCGGAGCTTGAGCGCATCGAGCCTGACCTTGAAAGCGCGCTCAACCGTCAGCGCCAGGTCGCTGCCGGGCTGCGCTCGATGCTCGAGCCTTGAGCGCCTACGCGGAGGGCACCCGATCCGCCGCTGCGGCCTCGTAGCGCTCGGCGAGGGTCAACGCGGCCTTTCGATACTGCTCCACCTCGGTGTCGGCAGCCTCTGCGCGCAACTGCCGCGCGCGCGCTCGGAGCTCTTCGGGCGTTTGGTCAGTCCGCTTCAGGCGCTCCTCCATGAGCTCGATCGCCCAGCGGTGCTCCCCGGGAACGTTCGGCCATGCGCGCGACATCTCGTTGCACAGCGTAACGCCCACAATCGGCTGGAAACACGGCTGCCAGTGAGTCAACTTGGGCGAGGAGCTGCACCACGTCAGATTCCCGGAGCGGCTTCGACGACGCCGAACCGCGCCGTAGAGCGCGATCGAGAAGCACCGCTACCGGGATTCGAACCCGGGTTTCCGGACTGAGAATTCCATCGGGGAGCGCGAGTCCGGTCGGAGTCGTGCCCGAGCGCGCCGGGTTCGACAGAGCTGGCTCGGGTTCCATCGATGGAGTTGGGGACACGGTTCGGGACACGATCCTCGTCCTCGCCCTCGGCCCCGCCCTCAATGCGCCGCCCGGTGGGGCAGGATGGCGGGATGCCCGACCGCCCAGCCCCGCTTGGAAGGCTCGACTCCCTCCTCAGCGCCTCGGCGATTGCCCATGAGGCGATCTTCGACATGCGCCACGAGCTGACCTCGACCGGTCGCTGCGGCGCAGAGCCGGACGAACTCTTGAGGGAGTCGGCGATGATCGCCGCGACTCGGCTGCCCGACGCGACAGCGCGAGCGCGTTCTCTGGCAAGGCGGTGGGGGGAGCAGACGGTGCTCGACCCCGACGCCGCAGCCGCCACCGTGCACGAGCTGGCCGCCGAGCTGGAACGAATCGAGCCGGAGATCCGGAGGCTCATCGACCGGCAGCGAAGGATCGCCGCGCGGCTGCACTCGATGCTCGGTGAGTAGGGCTACCTCGATGCAGGGCGAGCCGCGGCAGCTTCTTCGTAGCGATCGGCCAAAGCCAAGGCCGCGTCGCGGTAGCCGTCGATGTCGGTGTCGGCGGCCTGCGCGCGGAGCTCGCTGGCGCGGGCCAAGAGTGCCGCCGGCGTCTGTGTGGTCCGCTCCAACCGTTCCTCCATGAGATCGATCGCCCAGCGGTGCTCTCCGGGCACATCTGGCCATGGCCGTGCGGACATCGTGTGACAAAGCGTACCGGCCACCTGCGGCGGAGTTCGATCGGGTTCGCTGGACAGACTTGGGGACACGCCGGGGGACACGGCACTGGCCCCTCGCACCCTACAGAGTCCACATAGTCCTAGAATGGGCTAGACTAAACAAAGTCCACAGCACCAGGCTAATCGACGCGACAGTCAGCATGAGCTGACGACCCGACCAAGGAGCAGCAGCCAGATGGCACCGGAACTTCTGAGCGTTCGCGCGACCGCGGAGCGTCTCGGCGTGCACGAGAACACGATCCGTAACTGGGAGAGCCGGGGTTTGCTGCGGGGCATCCGCCTGCCGGGGTCCAACTTCCGCCGCTTCCCGCGCGAGGAGGTCGAGCGCCTGCGACGGGAGATGTTCGAGCAGTACGCGCCCGCCATCGAGATGCCTGAGCAGGGCCGGACCCGCGTTCGCGGCCGCCCCGTCGGGGGAGAGCTGCCTTAGGGTAAGGGCTCGTAGCTAATCAACGTTTCGGTTTGATCGTGTAGTTCCACTCCGGATGGAACCGGTCGCCGTGGAGGTTGGCGGCGGCGATCTCGTCGTCAGGAACGCGGATCTTGTCGGGGTAGTCGCCGTCGTCGAGGCGGGCGTAGACCTCGAGCCCGGTGGCGGTCTTGGTGGCGGCGATCAGGTTGACGACCGTCTCCAGGTC
>JBOGZD010000046.1:0-21625 GCA_050697155.1 Solirubrobacterales bacterium
TCGCGTGCTCGCCCCGCCGGCTCCGGTTCGCGTCGCGACCGCGCACGCCGACGAGCGCGGCTCCGCCGAGCCGGCCTGACCCAGCCGGCGACGCAGCTCAGCCGGCCAGCGCCCGCTCGAGGTCGGCGACCAGGTCCTCGGCGGCCTCGATCCCGCACGAGAGCCGGACCAGGTCCGGCGGCACCGCTGCCTGCGAGCCCTCGACCGACTGGTGGGTCATCGCCTGGGGCACCTCGATCAGCGACTCGACCCCGCCGAGCGACTCGGCGAGCGCGAAGATCTCGGTCCGGGCGGCGATCGCCGAGGCGTCGGGGTGTCGGAACGAGACCATCCCGCCGAAACCGGGCCAGCGCACCTCCTCGACCCCAGCGGCGGAGCGCAGGTAATCGCTCGCCGCCCGGCCGTTCTCGGTGTGCTTGGCGACCCGGACCGCGAGGGTGCGGATGCCGCGGTGCACGAGGAAGCAGTCGAGCGGGCCGGGCACCGCCCCGACCGCGTTCTGGACGAAGCGGACGCGCTGGTGAAGCTCGGGGTCGCCGACCACGACCGCGCCCCCGACGACGTCCGAGTGACCGCCGAGGTACTTGGTGGTCGAGTGGACGACCGCCGCCGCCCCGAGCTCGAGCGGCCGCTGGACGATCGGGGTGGCGAAGGTGTTGTCGACCGCGACCGTGATCCCGCCCGCCGCCTCGACCACCGCGGGGATGTCGATCTCGTGGAGCAGCGGGTTGGTCGGCGTCTCGACCCAGATCATCCGGGTCTCGGGGCGGATCGCGCCTCGCAGGGCGTCGAGGTCGCGCTGGTCGACGAGGTCGTAGGCGAGGCCGAACCGGGCCAGGACCTTGTCGAGCAGCCTGAAGGTGCCCCCGTAGAGGTCGAGCGGCAGGACGAGGTGGTCGCCCTGCTCGAGCGCCGCGGTGATCAGCGCGTGGGTGGCTGCCATCCCGCTCGCGAACGCGGTGGCATGGCCTCCCTCGAGCTCGCCCAGGGCGCGCTCGAGCGCCGCCCGGGTCGGGTTGGCCGAGCGCGCGTAGTCGTAGTCCTCCACCACCTCCCCGGGCGCCCGCTGGACGAAGGTCGAGGTCTGGTGGATCGGGGGCACGACCGAGCCGTAGGCGGGGTCGGGCTCGAGTCCGGCGTGAACGGCGCGGGTGTCGATCCGCGCCGGGGGCCGGTCGCCGCCGGCGCTCACCGGTTGAGCGCCTCGATCAGGTCCACGGCGGTGAGGATCCCGAGCGAGCGCCCGGCGTCGACAACGATCACCGGCTTGCCGTCGTCGCGCAGCAGGTGGATCGCGTCGGCGGCGGGGTCGCCCGGCGCCAGCTCGGGCAGCGGCGGCTCGAGCACCTCGGTGACCGACTCGGTGAGGATTCCGGGGTGGTCGGCGGACGCCATCAACAACCCGCGCTCGGAGACCGCCCCGACGAACGCCCGCGGGTCCTCGGTCGAGACCACCGGTACCTGCGAGACCCCGTGCTCGCGCATCAGCCCCAGCACCCGGCCGACCTCGTCGTGGCTGGAGACCGTGAGCAGCGCCCCGTCGGCGCCCTTCGCCGCCAGCAGGTCGCCGACCGTGCGGGCGCCCTCCTCGCCGAGATAGCCGTGCTCGCGCATCCACGAGTCGTTGAAGACCTTTGAGACGTACGGGCGCCCGCCGTCCGGGATCACCGTCGCCACCATCGCGTCGGGGTCGTCGAGCTCGCGCGCGACCTGGACCGCGGCGCAGAGCGCCGTCCCGGCCGAGCCGCCCGCGAACAGCCCCTCGCGGGCGACCAACCGGCGCGCCATCACGAACGAGTCCCGGTCGGAGACGGTGACGTAGCGGTCGATCACGCCGCGGTCGAGGGTCTCGGGCCAGAAGTCCTCGCCGATGCCCTCGACCCGGTAGGGGTGAACCGGGCCGCCGGAGTAGATCGAGCCCTCCGGGTCGGCGCCGATCACCTCGACCTCCGGGCTCTGCTCCTTGAGGTAACGGCCCACCCCGGTGATCGTGCCGCCGGTCCCGACCGCGACCGCGAGGTGCGTGATCCGCCCGCCGGTCTGCCGCCACAGCTCGGGACCGGTCGACCGGTAATGGGCCTCGGGGTTTGCCTGGTTGAAGTACTGGTTGGGCTGAAACGCTCCGTCGATCTCCTCGGTCAGCCGATCGGCGACCCGGTAGTAGGACTGCGGCGACTCGGGCGGGACCTCGGTCGGGCAGACGACCACCTCGGCGCCGAACGCGCGCAGCGTGTCGATCTTCTCGCGGCTCATCTTGTCCGGCATCACGGAGATCACCCGGTAGCCGCGCAAGGCCGCCGCCATCGCCAGCCCGAGCCCGGTGTTGCCCGAGGTCGGCTCGACCAGCGTCCCGCCCGGGCCCAGCAGGCCGTCGCGCTCCGCGGCCTCGACCATCGCCACCGCGGCGCGGTCCTTGATCGAGCCGCCCGGGTTGAGGAACTCGATCTTGGCGACCACCGGAGTGCGCAGGTCCGGCTCGAGGCGTGAGAGCCGCACCACCGGCGTCTCACCGATCAGCTCGAGCACGGATTCACGGATCTCGGAACCCGCCGTGGGGGTCACACGGTGAGCTTAGACGGCCGGATTGACCAGCCCGAGGGGGGTGGGGCGGATTCCGGTATAGATGCTGCCGCTTTCCGCCCAGCCCCCGTCAGGGACAGGCGGCGGCGACCGCGCCCCGGGCTACGTCCGCGCCCGGTCGGGGGCGCCGGGGCTACTCGCTGCGCTCGGCTTCCTCCGAGGCCGGCTCGATCTCGGTCGCGAGCTCCTCGAGCTCCTCGGCGAACGAGGGGCCGAAGCCCTCGAGCTCGGTGACCTCCTCGCCGTCCTCGGCGAGGCCGAGTTCGGCGGCGAGCTCGTCCTCGTCGAGCAGGTCCTCCTCGGGCCGCTGGGCGGGCTCGACCGGCTCGATCTCGAGCGTGCGGTAGTGCTTGAGGCCGGTCGCCGCCGGGATCAGCTTGCCGATGATCACGTTCTCCTTCAGGCCGACGAGGCGGTCGCGCTTGCCCTCGAGCGCGGCGTCGGTGAGCACCTTGGTCGTCTCCTGGAAGGAGGCGGCCGAGAGGAAGGACTCGGTCGCCAGCGAGGCCTTGGTGATCCCGAGGATCACCTCCTCGGCCTTCGCCGGGGTGCCGCCGTCGTCCTTGACCTGCTTGTTGATCGCCTTCAACCGGTGGCGGTCCTCGAGCGCGCCCGGGAGCAGGGTCGTGTCGCCCTTCGACTCGATCCGCACCCGCTTCATCATCTGGCGGCAGATCAGCTCGATGTGCTTGTCGTTGATGTCGACGCCCTGCGCCTTGTAGACGCGCTGTACCTCGTTGACGAGGTACGCCTCCGCCTCGTTGCGGTCACGCAGCCGCAGCAGGTCGGCGGGCGCCACTGAGCCGTCCTCGAGCGGGGTGCCCTTCTCGATCCGGTCGCCATGCTTGACCAGCAGCCGCGCGCGGCGATCGAGCTTGTGGGCGTGCTCCTCGCCCTTCGAGTCGGTGACCGTCACCCGGATCTCCTTCTCGGCCTCCTCGACCGAGACCTTGCCGTCGACCTCCGAGAGCTCGGCGAGCCCCTTCGGCTTGCGCGCCTCGAACAGCTCGACCACCCGGGGCAGGCCCTGGGTGATGTCGACGCCGGCAACGCCGCCGGTGTGGAACGTGCGCATGGTCAGCTGGGTGCCGGGCTCGCCGATCGACTGCGCGGCGATGATCCCGACCGCGTCGCCGAGCTCGACCATCGAGCCGGTGGCGAGCGCGCGGCCGTAGCACTGGCGACAGACCCCGGACTCGAGCTCGCACTTGAGCACCGAGCGCACCGGGACGCCGACCTCCTCCTCGCCGAACGCCTCGGCGATCTCCTCGAGCTCGGGCAGGTCGATCTCCTGGCCCCGCTTCAGCAGCTCACGGCCTCGCTTGGTCGTGAACTTCTTCGCCGCGACCCGGCCGATCAGGTAGCTGTTGAGCTCCCCGTCCGCAACCCGCAGCGGGGACTCGATGAAGTCCTTCGTCTTGCAGTCCTCGGCGCGGATGATCACGTCCTGGGCCACGTCGACCAGGCGCCGGGTCAGGTAGCCGGAGTCGGCCGTGCGCAGCGCGGTGTCGGCGAGGCCCTTGCGGGCGCCGTGGGTGGAGATGAAGTACTCGAGCACCGACAGGCCCTCCATGAAGTTGGCCTTGATCGGGCGCTCGATGATGTCGCCCTTCGGGTTTGCCATCAGGCCGCGCATGCCGGCGAGCTGGCGGATCTGCTTGAACGATCCGCGGGCGCCGGAGTTGGCCATCATGTAGATCGGGTTCAGCTCGTCGAGGTTCTTCTCCATCGCCGAGGCGACGTCGTCGGTCGCCTCATCCCAGATCGCGCGCAGCTGCTCCTTGCGGTCCTCCTGGCTGAGCAGCCCGTCGTCGTACTGGCCCTCGATCTCGGTGACCTGCTTCTCGTAGCCGTCGAGGATCTCGTCCTTGTTCGGCGGCGAGACGACGTCGTTCTTCGAGATCGTGATCCCGGCCTGGGTGGCGAAGTGGAAGCCCAGCTCCTTGAACGCGTCGAGCGCCTGGGCGACCGAGGGGGCGCCGTAGTCCTCGACCAGGTCGGAGACGATCTGGTTGACCTCGCGCTTCTTCAGCGTCTTGTTGACGAAGCCGTAGCTCTCGGGATCCCAGTCCTCACCGAGGGCGGAGGCGATCGCGCGCTCGACCCGGTCGTTGAAGATGATCCGCCCGACCGTGGTCAGGAAGTGCTCGTGGCCGGGGCGCCGGTACTCGGCGCGGTCGTGGAGCTTCACCAGCCCGTTCTCGTAGGCGAGCTCGGCCTCCTGGGCGGAGCGGTAGGTCTTCGGCCGGCTGCCGTTCGCCCGCGCGGCCTTCGACGACTTGAGCTTCTGGTCCTCGGCGGCGAGCTGCTCGGTGTCGGGTCCGTAGGTGAGGTAGTAGATCCCCAGCACCATGTCCTGGGTCGGGGTCGCCAGCGGCGAGCCGTGGGCGGGCGAGAGGATGTTGTTCGAGGACAGCATCAGCAGCCGCGCCTCGGCCTGGGCCTCGGCCGACAGCGGCACGTGGACCGCCATCTGGTCGCCGTCGAAGTCGGCGTTGAAGGCGTGGCAGACGAGCGGGTGGATCTGGATCGCCTTGCCCTCGACCAGGACCGGCTCGAACGCCTGGATCCCGAGGCGGTGGAGGGTCGGGGCGCGGTTGAGCAGCACCGGGTGCTCGCGGATGACCTCCTCGAGCACGTCCCAGACCTCGGGAATCATCGAGTCGACCATCTTCTTGGCCGCCTTGATGTTCTGCACCGCCTTGCGCTCGACGAGGCGGGCCATGATGAACGGCTTGAACAGCTCCAGCGCCATCAGCTTCGGCAGCCCGCACTGGTGCAGCTTCAGGCTCGGCCCGGCGACGATCACCGAGCGGCCCGAGTAGTCGACCCGCTTGCCGAGCAGGTTCTGGCGGAAGCGCCCCTGCTTGCCCTTGAGCATGTCCGAGAGCGACTTCAGCGCCCGGTTGCCCGGGCCGGTGACCGGCCGGCCGCGGCGGCCGTTGTCGAACAGCGCGTCGACGGCCTCCTGCAGCATCCGCTTCTCGTTGTTGACGATGATCTCCGGAGCCCCGAGGTCGAGCAGCCGCTTGAGCCGGTTGTTGCGGTTGATCACCCGCCGGTAGAGGTCGTTGAGGTCGGAGGTCGCAAAGCGGCCGCCGTCGAGCTGGACCATCGGGCGCAGCTCGGGCGGGATCACCGGGACGCAGTCGAGCACCATCCACTCCGGCTTGTTGGTGGAGTGCAGGAACGCCGAGGCGACCTTGAGCCGCTTCACCGCACGGGCCTGCTTCTGGCCCTTGGAGGTGTTGATCGTCTGCTCGAGCTCCTCGCACTCGGCCTCGAGGTCGACCTGGTCGAGCAGGTCGCGGATCGACTCGGCGCCCATCCCGCCGCGGAAGTACTCGCCCCAGCCGAACGGCGAGCCGAAGCGGTCCTTGAGCTCGCGGAAGACGGCCTCGTCGTTGATCACGTCCTTGAGCTTCATCTCCTGGAAGATCCGCCAGACCTCCTCCATCCGCTCGATCGCGTCGTCGAGGTAGGCCTCGGTGTCGGAGATCTCGGACTCGATCGCCTTCTTGGCGTCCTTGATCAGCTTCGTTCGCTCGGCGTCTTCGAGCTTCTTCGGGTTGACCCCGAGCGCGTCGGCCCAGAGCTCGTCGTCGGGGGAGAACTTGTCCTGGGTGCCCTCGCCCTCGAGCCAGGCGGTGCGCCGGTCGAGCGACTCGCCCAGCTCCTGGGTGCGCTGCTCGCGGTCGGCGGCGTAGCCGTCGAGGACCTTCTTCACTTCCTTCTCGAGTTTCTTGAGGTCCTTCCGGCGTGCGTCCTCGTCGATCCAGGTGATGATCGAGGCGGCGAAGTAGAGGACCTTCTCGAGCTCCTTCGGAGCCATGTCGATCAGGTAGCCGATCCGGCTCGGGACGCCCTTGAAGAACCAGATGTGGGAGACGGGGGCGGCGAGGTCGATGTGGCCCATGCGCTCGCGCCGCACCTTCGAGCGGGTGACCTCGACGCCGCAGCGCTCGCAGACGATCCCCTTGTAGCGGACCCGCTTGTACTTGCCGCAGTAGCACTCCCAGTCCTTGGTGGGACCGAAGATCCGCTCGCAGAAGAGCCCGTCCTTCTCGGGCTTCAGGGTCCGGTAGTTGATCGTCTCCGGCTTGGTGACCTCGCCGTGGCTCCAGCTGCGGATCTTCTTGCTGGAGGCGAGGCCGATCTCGATCGCGTCGAAGTTGTTGATGTCCACTTTTCTCCGTTCGTCCTTAGTCGCCAGTCGCCAGTCGCCAGTCGCCAGGCTCGGGATTCAAGCCCTGGCGACTGGTGCCTGGCGACTCAGTCCTCAACCTTGGTCTCTTCCTTGCCAGCTCCGTTGGTCCCACCTTCGCCTTCCGCGACGACCTGCTCCTCGCGCTCGTCCGCGGCGCCGTCGCCGCCGCCGTCGCCGCCGCCGTCGGAGCGCACGCCCGAGAGGTCGATCCCGAGCTCCTCCGCCGCGCGCAGCAGCTCGTCGTCCTCCTCGCCGAGCTCGACCTCACCCTCCTCGGCGACCAGGTTGGCGTCGAGCGCCAGCGACTGGATCTCCTTCAGCAGCACCTTGAACGACTCCGGCACCGACGGCTCGGGGATGTTCTCGGACTTGACGATCGACTCGTAGGCCTTCACCCGGCCGACGGTGTCGTCGGACTTGACCGTGAGCATCTCCTGCAGCGTGTACGCGGCCCCGTAGGCCTCCAGCGCCCAGACCTCCATCTCGCCGAAGCGCTGGCCGCCGAACTGCGCCTTGCCGCCCAGCGGCTGCTGGGTGACGAGCGAGTAGGGGCCGGTCGAGCGAGCGTGGATCTTGTCGTCGACCAGGTGCAGCAGCTTGAGGATGTACATGTGGCCGATCGTCACCCGGCCCTCATACGGCTCGCCGGTGCGCCCGTTGTAGAGCTGCGCCTTGCCGGCGGCCCGGTTGCCCGGCCGCTCGCGCTTGTCGATGCCGAGGTCGACGCCGCGGTCGGCGTTCTCGTCCTGCCAGCGCACGAGCGCCTCGTCGACGTCCTCGACCGAGGCCCCGTCGAACACCGAGGTGGCGATGTTGACCCGGCCGTCGCCGTTTCGCACGGCCTGCTTGTAGACGTCAGAGCCGTCGTCGTACCAGCCGTTGGCGGCCACCCAGCCGAGGTGGGTCTCGAGGATCTGGCCGATGTTCATCCGGCTCGGGACCCCGAGCGGGTTGAGGATCACGTCGACCGGCGTGCCGTCCTCGAGGAACGGCATGTCGGCCTCGGGAACGATCCGGGCGATCACGCCCTTGTTGCCGTGCCGGCCGGCGAGCTTGTCGCCCTCGGCGATCTTGCGCTTGGTCGCCACGTAGACGCGGACCAGGTTGTTGACCCCGGGCGCGAGGTCGTCGCCGGCGTCGCGGTCGAAGGTGATCACGTCGATCACCACGCCGCCCTCGCCGTGGGGCACCTTGAGCGAGGTGTCGCGGACCTCGCGCGCCTTCTCTTTGAAGATCGCGCGGATCAGCTTCTCCTCGGCGGTCAGCTCGGTCTCGCCCTTCGGGGTGACCTTGCCGACCAGCAGGTCGCCGGACTGGACCTCGGCGCCGACGCGGACGATCCCGCGCTCGTCGAGGTTGCGCAGCGACTCCTCGGAGCGGTTCGGGATGTCGCGGGTGATCTCCTCGTCGCCGAGCTTGGTCGTCCGGGCGTCGATCTCGTACTCCTCGATGTGGATCGAGGTCAGCTCGTCGTCGACGACCAGACGCTCGGAGATGATGATCGCGTCCTCGAAGTTGTAGCCCTCCCAGGACATGAAGGCGACCAGGCAGTTCTTGCCCAGCGCGATCTCGCCGCCGGACGTCGAGGAGCCGTCGGCGAGCACGTCGCCCTCCCTGACCTTGTCGCCGATCGAAACGGTCGGCGACTGGTGGATGATCGTGCCCTGGTTTGAGCGCATGAACTTGTCGAGGTCGTACTCGTCCTTCTTCGAGCCGTGGCTGACGACGATCCGCTGCGCGTCGACGTAGGAGACCTCGCCGGCGTTCTCGGCCAGGATCACGTCACCGCTGTCGACCGCCGCGCGGCGCTCCATCCCGGTGCCGATCAGCGGCGACTCGGTCTTCAGGAGCGGGACCGCCTGGCGCTGCATGTTCGAGCCCATCAGCGCGCGGTTCGCGTCGTCGTGCTCGAGGAACGGGATCAGCGCCGTCGCCACCGACCAGATCTGGGTCGGCGAGACGTCCATCAGGTCGACGTCCTTCGGCGGCACGACGACGTACTCGCCGTCGCGTGAGCGGCACTGGACCTGGGGGCCCTTGAGCTTGTTGGTCTTCTGATCGACCTCGGCGTTGGCCTGGGCGATCACGTGGTCCTCTTCCTGGGTGGCGTCCAGGTGGACGATCTTGTTGGTGATCACGCCGTCCTTGACCACCCGGTAGGGGGTGGTGACGAAGCCGTGCTCGGAGACCTCGGCGTATGAGGACAGCGAGCCGATCAGGCCGATGTTCGGGCCCTCAGGCGTCTCGATCGGGCACATGCGCCCGTAGTGGGTCGGGTGCACGTCGCGAACCTCGATCGGGGCTCGCTCGCGGGTGAGGCCGCCGGCGCCGAGCGCCGAGAGGCGGCGCCGGTGCGTGAGCCCGTCGAGCGAGTTCGTCTGGCTCATGAACTGCGACAGCTGCGAGGAGCCGAAGAACTCCTTCAGCGCCGCCACGACCGGGCGGATGTTGATGATCGTCTGCGGGGTGATCGCGTCGGCGTCCTCGGTCGTCAGCCGCTCGCGGACCACGCGCTCCATCCGGTACAGGCCGACCCGGAACGCGTCCTGGATCAGCTCGCCGACCGTGCGCAGGCGCCGGTTGCCGAAGTGCTCGTACTCGTCGAGGTGGTCGTTGACCGGATCGCGCGGATAGGTCACCGCCTCGGCGGCGTAGTCCTTGATCGGGTTCTCCTCGTCGATCTCCTCCGGGATCCCGAGCAGCTGCGGCAGCGAGACCAGCTCCTTGATCAGGGCGACGATGTCGTCCTTGGTCAGGGTGCGGTTGTCGAGATCGACGTCGAGGTCGAGCCGGGCGTTGAGCTTGTAGCGGCCGACCCGCGTCAGGTCGTAGCGCTTGGGGTCGAAGAAGAGCTGCTCCAGCAGCGCCTTGGCGGCGTCGACCGACGGCGGCTCGCCGGGGCGCTGCTTCTTGAACAGCTCGATCAGCGCCCCCTCCTCGGTCTTGGTCGGCTCGGTGTCGGCCTCGATCGTGTGCCGGAGGTAGACGGAGTTGTCGAACAGCTTCAGCAGCTCCTCGTCGGTGACGAAGCCCATCGCGCGCAGCAGGACCGTCACCGGCAGCTTGCGCTTGCGGTCGATGCGCGCGTAGACGCGGCCCTTCTTGTCGATCTCGAGCTCGAGCCAGGAGCCGCGCGCCGGCATCAGGTTGGCGATGAAGACCTGCTTCTCGCGGTCCTTGGGGTTCATCACGTAGGCGCCGGGGGAGCGCACGAGCTGCGTGACGACGACCCGCTCGGTGCCGTTGATGATGAAGGTGCCGCGGTCGGTCATCCACGGGAAGTCCCCCATGAACACCGTCTGCTCGCGGATCTCTCCGGTCTCGCGGTTCTGGAACGCGACCGTCACGTTGAGCGGTCGCGAATAGGTGATGTCCTTCTCCCGGCACTCGGCGATCGAGTGCGTCGGCTCGTCGAACTTGAACTCGTTGAAGACGATCGCGAGGTTCCCCGTGTAGTCCTCGATCGGGGAGATGTCGTCGATCGTCTCCCGAAGCAGCCCGCCCTTCGGGTCGGTCAGCGCCGCGAACGAACGGCGCTGGATGTCGATCAGATGTGGGACTTCAAGGGGCTGCTCAAGACGGGAAAAGGACCTCCGGGTGGTGGGGGCAGCATGAGATGGGGCCAACTGGGCGACTCCTCAGATGGTCGTAAGGGAACGAATCCCCGCACGGAATTCGAGACAGCAAACGGGCAAACGGCGCGCGACGCACAAAGATACCACACCGGTATCCGTTGCCGCAAGCTTTTTTCGTGCCTGGATCGTGCGTGATCCTGAACGTAGGTTCAGTCTAGCGGGCGGGACAGCCCACTGGGACGACTTGCCTACCGATGCGGTAGCGAACTCGGCCCAGGGTTACTTCAACTCCACTTCGCCGCCGGCCTCCTCGAGATCGGCCTTGAGCTTGTCGGCCTCCTCGCGCTCGATCCCCTCCTTGACCGGCTTCGGGGCGCCGTCGACCAGGGCCTTGGCCTCCTTGAGCCCGAGCCCGGTCGCCGCGCGAACCGCCTTGATCACCTGGATCTTCTTCTCGCCCGGACCCGTGAGCACGACGTCGACCGTCGCCGCCTCGTCGCCGGCTCCGTCCTCGCCCGCGCCGGGCGCGCCGGCGGCCGGCGCCGCCGCGGCAACGGCGGTCGCCGAGACGCCGAACTCCTCCTCGAGCGCCTTGATCCGCTCGGAGAGCTCGAGCACCGAGATGCCCTTCAGCTCCTCGATCCAGTCCTCAGTCGTCACTTTGCTCGCCACTTGATTCCTCCTCGGGCGAGCCCCGCTCGCCGTCGTCGCTTTCCGTTTCGTCCGAAGTCTCTTCCGCCTCCGCCGCGGGCTCCTCCGCCGGCGCCTCCTCGGCGGGCGGCTCGTCGGCCGGGGCCTCGTCTGCGGGTGGCTCGTCGGCCGGGGCCTCGTCTGCGGGTGGCTCGTCGGCCGGGGCGGCCTCGTCTGCGGGCGCCTCCTCCTCCGGCTCCTCCGCGGACGGCTCCGCCGCTGGCGCCTCGCCGCTGACCAGGCCCTGCTCGGCGATCTGGCCGAGGGCGACCGCGAGGCCGGAGAGCATCGAGCCGAGGCCGCGGGCGAGGCCAGTGATCGGGCTCGCGGCGAGGCCGGTGAGCTGGCCGCGCAGGACCTCGAGGCCGGGGAGACGGGCGATCGCCGCAAAGCCGTCGGGGTCGAGCACCTCGCCGTCCATGATCCCGCCCTTGTAGGCGAGCACCTGGTGCTCGCGGGTGAAGGTCGCGATCGCCTTCGCGGCCAGCACCGCGTCGCCGTCGACCAGCGTCAGCGCGGTCGGCCCGATGAACAGGTCGTCGAGCTGCTCGGCGCCCGCGTCGGCGACGGCCCGCTTAGCGAGCCGGTTCTTGACCACCTTGAAGCTCGCCCCCGCGTCGCCGAGACGCCGGCGCAGCTCGGCGGCCTGGGGGACGCTGATCCCGCGATAGTCGATCGCGAAGATCGTCTCGGTCCCGCTGAGCCGCTCGGTGAGCTCCGCTACTGCCTCTGCCTTCTCGTCCTTGTTCATGAAAAAAGCCTGCTCGCAGGCAGGCTCGAAAGCGACGGCTCACGACCTCACCTGCGCCGGTCTTCCGGGCCGGCCTCCGCGACCGGCCCCGCCGACGGTCTTCGGCGGGTTACTCGACGGGCGATGCTAGCGGATCGCGGACCGGGTGAGCGCTCGCGGGGGCCATCGACCCCCTGAGCGCTCAACTCCGCGGTCAACGCCCGATCTGCTCCGCGATCAGCCGCTCGATCGCCGGCACGAGCAGCTCGGCGACCTCGAGCGCCTCCCCGGCCTCCTCCGCGGAGACGAACAGGTCGGCATCCGCGGCCGCGCGAGGACCGCTTGCGGCGGTCACCCCTTGACGACCACCTTCTCGCAGTTGCCGGAGACCTTGTCCTTGGCGTCGACAGTGGCGCGGTCGTTGCCGCCGCCACAGTTGACCTTGTCGCGCTTCGCGTCGACGGCGTTGATCTTGTCGCGGCCGCCGCCGCCCTTGAGCTTGTCCTTGCCGGGGCCGCCGCGGAGCTTGTCCGGGCCGGCTCCGCCCTTGACCCTGTCCTTGCCCTCGCCGCCGTTCAGCCGGTCGGCGCCGCCCTGGCCCGAGAGCCGGTCCTTGCCGCCCTGGCCGCGCAGGATGTCTGCGCCACCCTGGCCGGCGAGGCGGTCCTTGCCGCCGCCGCCCTTGAGCCGGTCCGCGCCGGCCTGGCCGCGGAGGCGATCCGCGCCGCCGCCGCCGTTGAGGCGATCGTCGCCGCCGCCGCCGGAGATCCGGTCGTTGCCGCCGTTGCCCTTGACCCGGTCGGCGCCGCCCTCCCCGTCGAGGCAATCGTCGCCCCCGAGCCCGTGGATCAGGTCGGCGCCCCCGCGGCCGAAGATCGCGTCGGAGCCCGCGGTGCCGGTCAGGGTGTCCTCGCCCGAGGTTCCCTCGATCTTCAGCACCGTCTCGCCCTGGCACCGGTCCTCGAAGTCGCCGGCCTGTAGCTCGGTCGAGCCGATGTCGGTGCCGTCCGATCCCGGGGCGTTGGCGACCGTGCCCAGGTCGCTGGTGCGCGCGAGCCCGCGCTGGTCGGTGGCGAGGCCGTTGGCGATCCCCTGATCCACCGCCGGGCTCGAGAGCGCCGGGAGGTGGGTCTGGGTCGGCCCGCCGTTGTTCGCGAGCGGACCGAGCGCCGGGTCGGCGCTGAAGATGTTCGAGCCCGCGGGGGTCTCGGTGATCTCGGCGTCGGCGGCGTTCTCGATCAGGCTGTGGCCGACGTCGAAGCCGTCGGTGAAACTCCCCTGTCCGAGGTCCGGCCCGAAGTCGGCGCTGTTGTTAGCGACAATCGTCGAGGAGATCGCGACGGGTCCGTTGGGGACGTCGTCACCGCCGCCATCGTCGTCCTCGTAGAGGTAGACGCCGCCGCCGCCATAGTCGCCGTTGTCACCGGGGTCGAGCGCCGCCACGTTGTCGACGATGGTCGAGTTTCGGATCGTCGTCGTCTGGTCGTCGTAGAGGTAGTGGAAGTAGATCCCCCCGCCGTCGTAGTTGGCCTCGTTGCCCGAGATCGTCGTGTTCTCGATCAGCGTCGTGCCCTCGACGTCGTCGATGTAGGCCGCGCCGCCGTAGGAGGCACGATTGCCCGAGAAGGTGCTGTTGCCGATCGTCAGGTCGCCGTCCTCGATCTCGTTGACCTTGATCGCGCCGCCGTCGTCCTCAATGGCAGAGTTGCCGGAGAAGGTCGTGCTCTCGATCCGCACCCCGCCTTCGGCGTCGAGGTAGAGGGCGCCGCCTTCCCCGGAGTAGACGGTGTTGTCGGCGAAGACGCTGTTCTGGATCACGACGTCGTCCTCGACCTGGCCGTCGTCCTGGGTGTTGTCGACGTAGACCGCCCCGCCCCTGCTGTTGGCCACATTGCCGGTGAAGACCGAGCCGGTGATCGTCAGCTTGCCTTCGTCGCTGTAGACGGCGCCCCCACCGCCGCCACTCTCGTTGCCAGTGAAGACCATGTTGGCGAGGGTCAGCGTCGCGCCCTCGGAGTCGAGCGCGCCGCCCGACCCGCCCTCGGAGCCCTCAGTCAGGGTGAGGCCGGAGATCGTCACCGGGTCATACTGGTCACCCTCGACGTCGGGAGCGACGTAGAAGATCCGCAGGTCGTCGTCGCCCGACACGGTGATCACGTTGGCGCCCGGGCCCTGGACCGTGACCTCCTCCTGCAGGTAGAGCGAGTCGTAGGGGCCGGAGTCGAGGGTGATCGTCCCGGTGAGCCCGGAGGCGAAGGTGATCGTGTCGGGGCCGTCGTTGTCGTTGGCCTCGTAGGTGGCCTCGCGCAGGGTGCAGTCGTCGTCGTCGCAGTTCTCGGTGGAAACGGTGTCGTCGAGCGAGTTGACCTCGAAGCTGTCGGCCTGCGCCGCCGGGGCGAAGAGGACGGTGGCGCCGAGCGCCGCGCCGGCGCTCGCGGCCACCTTTGCCCCGAGTCGTCGCGTCCGCCGCTGCTCCCGCTCGCTCTCCCGCGCGCGGCCCCTGTGCATTGAACGTGCGCTCACGTCTCGACCTCCCGGTCTCGACCTCCCGTTATGTCGTCACAGCCTCTCGCTGTGCGCGTCCCCCCGAACGCGCACGACCCCCTACGGACCTCAACCCGAAGCGAGCGCGCGGGTTGCGGTGCCGTCTACCCCTTCACCACCTTCTCGCAGTTGGCAGAGACAGTCAAGGAGTGAGGCTAGGCCGAGGTCGTGGCGGGCTCGGCCGGCTCCGGCTCGTCCCCGCCGGCCTCGTCGCCGTCCTCGCCCGCGTCGTCGCCGCCGGCGCCCCCGCCCGCGAGGATCTCCGAGTCGCGGGTGCGGGCGGTGTCGACGCGGATCCCCGGGCCCATCGTCGCGGTCAGGGTGATCGAGAGCAGGTAGCGGCCCTTGGCCGCGGCCGGCTTGGCGCGCACGATCTCGTCGACCACCGCGGCGTAGTTCTCGAGCAGCGCCCGCTCGTCGAAGCTCGCCTTGCCGATCGCCAGGTGGATCACGCCGCCGCGGTCGGTGCGGTACTCGACCTTGCCGGCCTTCGCCTCGCCGACCGCCTTGGCGACGTCGTCGGTGACCGTGCCGACCTTCGGGTTCGGCATCAGGCCCTGCGGGCCGAGGACGCGGCCGAGCTTGGAGACGGTCGACCCCATCAGCGCCGGGGTCGCGATCGCCACGTCGAAGTCCATCCAGCCGCCCTCGATCCGCTCGGCGAGATCGCCGGCGCCGACGTGGTCGGCGCCCGCCTCGGTCGCGGCGCGGGCGGCGTCGCCCTCGGCGAAGACCGCGACGGTGACGTCCTTGCCGAGCCCGTTCGGCAGCGCCAGCGTGCCGCGCAGCTGCTCCTCGGCGTGGCGGACGTTGACCCCGAGGCGGATGTGGACCTCGACCGTCTCGTCGAACTTCGCCCCCGCGGTCTCCTTGATCAGCGCGACCGCCTCGGCGGGCTCGTAGCGGTGGGCGCGATCGACCTTCTCGACCGCCTCCCGGAACCGCTTTCCGCGGCTACTCATCGACCTCGACCCCCATCGAGCGCGCGGTGCCGGCGATGATCTTCGACGCCGCGTCGAGGTCGTTGGCGTTCAGGTCGGGCATCTTGCGCTCTGCGATCTGGCGCACCTGGGCGGCGCTGATCCGCCCCACCTTCTCGCGGTTGGGCTCACCCGACCCCTTTTCGATCCCGGCCGCCTCCTTGATCAGCACCGCCGCCGGCGGGGTCTTGGTGATGAAGTCGAACGAGCGGTCCTCATAGACGGTGATCTCGACCGGAATGATCGTCCCGCGGTCCTGCTCGGTCTGGGCGTTGAACGCCTTGCAGAACTCCATGATGTTGACCCCGTGCTGGCCGAGCGCGGGGCCGACCGGCGGCGCCGGGTTCGCGGCCGCGGCCGGGATCTGGAGCTTGATCATCGTGAGGACCTTCTTCGCCATCGGGTCGGCGAGGATAGCTAGCGGCCCGCGGCCGCGCGAGCCTGCGAGGACGACTGTTGGGCTGTCCTGCCTAAGTGGTCGTATAGGCCCCCTGGACAGGACAGCCGAGCGAAGTTCGGCTTATGAGAATTTCTCGGGTTAGCCTTGCCGTCGGTGGCTCGCGTCTGCATCACCGGGGCCAGCGGCTTCATCGGGCGCACGCTCGCCGGGGCCTTTCGCGAGCGCGGCGCCGAGGTGGTCGGGGTCGATCGCGCCGCCGACCCGGAGGCCGGGGTCGTCGCCGGAGACATCTCGAGTCCGGGCCCATGGCAGGGCGTCGCCGAGGGCTGCGAGACCGTCGTCCACACCGCGGCCCTGGTCGGGATGCCCATCGACGACTCGGGGTTCTGGGAGGTGAACGTCCGCGGCACTCGTTTGGCGCTCGAGGCCGCCCGCGACGCGGGCGCCCAACGCTTTGTCCACCTGTCCTCGGTGGTCACCTTCGGGCTTGACTTCCCGGACGGCGTAGACGAGAGCTGGCCGGTGCGCACAACGGGCGTCGCGTACGTCGACACCAAGGTCGCGGCCGAGCAGGTGGCGCTCCAGGCGCACGCCGCGGGCGAGATCGAGGTGACGGTCATCCGCCCCGGCGACGTCTACGGCCCCGGATCGCGCCCGTGGACGATCCTGCCGCTCGAGCTCATCCGAGGGCGGCGCTTCGCGCTGCCCGCCCGCGGGCGAGGGATCCACAGCCCGGTCTACGTCGACGACTTGATCGACGGGATCATCCGCGCGAGCGAGGCCGAGCGCGCCTCCGGTCGGGTGATCACGCTGAGCGGCGGTGTCGGCGTCGAGACCCGCGACTTCTTCGCCGACTACGCGCGCATGCTCGGCCGCCGCCGGGTGCCGGCGGTGCCGACGCCGCTCGCGCTCGCCGGGGCGGCGCTCCAGGTCCGGATCGCCCGCGCCCGCGGCAAGGTCACCGAGTTGACCCCGGACGGTGTCCGCTATCTCGCCCTGCGCCGCGGGACCTACGGAATTGCGACCGCACGGGAGCTGCTCGAGTGGGCGCCCGCGGTCCCGATCGACGAGGGGATGGCGCGGACGGAGGCGTGGGCGCGGGAGCAGGGGCTCCTTCCTACGCGCACCTCGTGACACTCGGTTAGGACGCTCAAGTGGCTCAGCCGGGGCAGGTCGCCCTGTACTCCTGCTCGGGGACGATCTCCTCCCACTGCTCGGGGGTGAGGCCCCCGCCCACGACGGCGCACGCGTGGCTCCTCCAGGCGTCGGGATCGAGCTCCCAGCGGAACGCGCGCCCGTCCTCGTGGACCGCGAACAGGCGGCTGCCGTCGGGCGTGAAGCGTGCCGTCGTGTACGCGTCGGTCGTCGCGCCGGTAAGCGCAAGCGGCGAACCGATCGGCTGCTGCGAGCCAACGTCCCAGAGTACGACCGCGCTGTCGGCGTGAGAGGTGGCCAGCGTTCGGCCGTCCGGGGAGAAGGCGACCGCGAGAGCGGTCGCTTCGCGTAGAGCGAGCGGCGCGCCGACCCGCCCCCAGTCGTCGGTCGCCCAGAGGAGGGCAGCGCCGTTGATCTGACCGCCGGCGAGCAGGCCGCCGTCGGGGGAGAACGCGACCGAGCGGACCTCGCCGTCGACGGGGAGCCTCGCGACGCGCTCGCCGCTTCCCACGTCGCGAATCTCGATGCCGTCGCGACCTTCCGCGAAGAACGTGCCGAACGGGATCGCCAGCCGCGAGCCGTCGGGGCTGAAGGCCAGCCCGAGCACGAAGGGAGGCAGGCGCAGTGGCGGGCCGGCCAACTCGCCCCGGGCGAGGTCCCAGATCCGCACTGCGCCCCCAACCTCTGCCGCCGCCAGCAGATTGCCAGGACCGAAGGCCAGGGCCTGGACGTTGTGCGGACTGTTCGCCGCGGGACCACGGGGGGAGCGCAGGAGCGGGCCGACGGCGCGCCCCGATCCCGCCTCCCAGACTCCGACGCCTCCGCCTCCACCTGCGACCGCGAGAGTGCGGCCGTCCGGTGAGTACTCGATCGCAAGCGCCGGCCGTCCCTCAAATGCCCTGAAGCCAGTGGTCCTGCGCAGCGTCTCGGCGTCGATCAGGTCGACCCTGCCGTCGAGCCTCGCGACGGCGAGCGTTCGCCCGTCGGGGCTGATCGCGAACGGTGGCGGGAACGCCTCCCCGGTCTCGTAGACGAATCCCGTCCGGAACGGCCGGCCCAACCTGCGGTCGCCGGCCACGTCCCAGATGATCACCTTGGGATCGCTACCGGCCGTGTAGAGGGTGCGCCCGTCGGGGCTGAAGACGTGCACCTCCGCATCACCGGCGTGGCCCTCGAAGGTCTCGGTTGGGACGCCGTCACTGACGTCCCAGATGATCACGTTCTCGCTGGCATCCCAGGTGGCGAGCGTTCGTCCGTCGGGGCTGAAGGCCCCGATGCCGAACGTCGCATCCACACCAATGAGGCGAGACGGTCTCACCCCGGCCGCCGCCCCGGCAAGCGTCCGCACCCGCCCGGAGGGGAGGTCGAGCAGGCGCAGGCTCCCGTCCGGGTCCTCGGCCGCGAGCGTGCGGCCGTCGGCGCTGATCCCCGCCGTGAGGGCGCCGACGCGATAGCGGCGGGCGACCCGCAGGGTCTCCGCGTCCACGGCGTACGTCGCCCTGTCGCTGGCAACGAGCAGGCGCCCATCCGGGCTCGACATCGGCTGCGTGCTGGTGGAGCGCGGGGCGACCCGGACGGCCTTGCCCAGCGGCGTGGCCTCCCGGGCGTCGAAGCGACGCATGAACACATCCGTCTTCCGGTCGATGTCGCCGCCCGAGTAGGTGACGATCAAGCTCCGTCCGTCCGGATCGTAATTCGCCGTCTCGAAGAAGCCCACTCCGGCGCCGGCCGGATGCTGGTCGAGCGCGACCGAGCCGCGCACTCGCGCCGTACCCGCGTCGAGGATCTCGACGTATCCGGAGAGGAGGTCGCGGCTCGCGCTCCCGGCCAGCGCGAGCGAGTCGCCGCTCGGGTCGAATGCGAGGCTCCACACGACGCCCGGCGCCTGATGGTCGCCGATCGGGTCCCGCGTCTCGGTGTCGAAGAGGGTCACGGTGCCGTCGTCGTCACCGACCGCGAGCGTGCCTCCGTCGGGGCTGAGCGCACTCGATCTGATCGGGTCGCCGTCGCCGTTCAGGATCCCGATCGACGCGGGGCTGCGCAGGAGCGTCGAGAGGAGGTTGGAGCGGGTGGCCACCGAATCGTCAAGCGCGGCCCCCGCGCTGGCGAGCGCGAGCGCCTGGTCGAGGCGTTCCTCGTTGAGCGCCTCGGCCCCGAGCCGCTGAGCGTCGGCGACGGTGGCGGCGTCGCGCGCGCCCTGTCGCTCCGAGAGCGCGATCACCCCCGCGACCACGGCGGCGGCGAGCAGGACGCCGACGCCGGCGAGCAGCGCCGTAAGCCGGCGGTTCGTCCGGCGCTGGCGCTCGGCCTCCCGCTCGCCCTCCTCCCGGCTCGCCCCGAGGAACTCGCGCTCGAGCTCGTTCAGCTCGCCGCGGTGCCCGGCGGCCCAGTCGAGCGTCGAGGCGAGCCGCGCGCCGCGGTAGAGCTCGCCCGGCTCGCGGCCCGAGTCGCGCCAGGACTTTGCGGCGTCGATCAGGTGGTGGCGAAGGCGACGGCCCTCGGCGTCCGCCTCGAGCCAGTCGCGAAGCCGCGGCCACTCGTCCAGGAGCGCCTCGTGGGCGACCTCGACCGCGCCCTCGTCGACGGTGAGCAGGCGGCCCTCGGTGAGCACCGAAAGCGCGGTCGCCGCGTCCTGGTCCCGCTCGGTCTCGAGCTCGTCGAGCGACACGCGGCGGCGCACCGGGGTCCCGCCCTCCTCCGAGTCCGAGCCCGCGAGCCGCAGGAGCATCGCCCGGGCGCGGCGGCGCTGGGGCTCGGTAAGCCGCGCGTACGCCGTCTCGGCCAGGCGCGCGACGGCGCCGTCGACGCCGCCGCTCTGCGCGTAGGCGTCGTATCCGAGCGTCCGGCCGCTTCGCCGGTGCCAGAGCTCGAGCAGGGCGGTGGAGAGCAGCGGCAGCCCGCCGGGCCGTCCCGCGACGTCTCCGATCAGCGCCGCGACCAGCCGGGGCTCGACCCGCAGCCCGGCGCGGCGCGCGGGGAGCTCGATCGCGCGGCGCAGCTCGTCGCGGCGCATCGGCCCGACCAGGACCTGGTTCGCGCTCACGAGCGTCGACAGCTCGGGGTGCTCGGCGACCCGCCCGTAGAAGTCCGCCCGCAGGGCGAGCACGACGACGAGTCGCCCGTCGGCGCCGCTCGCGGCGCGGACGAGTGCCGCCAGAAACGCGGATCGCTCGGCGTCGTCGGCGCAGGCGGTGAACGCCTCCTCGAACTGGTCGACGGCCAGCACCAGCCGCTGGTCTGCTCCCAGCCGCTCGAGCGCGACCTCGATCGGATCGGGAGCGCCGTTCTCGGCCTTCCAATCGTGGGGGACGCCGGGCGCGAGCACGCCGGCAAGCTCGGCCAGCGGATGAGCCCCCGGACGCAGCAGCGCCTGGGGCCAGCGCTCGGATCCGGGCAGCACCCCGTCGGCCAGCGCCGGTAGGAGCCCGGCGCGCACCGCCGAGGACTTGCCGCTGCCCGACGGCCCGACGACCGCGAGCAGGGTGGAGCCGACCACCCGGGCGACGAGCTCGGCGACGGCCCGCTCGCGGCCGAAGAAGTAGCCGGCGTGGGCGGCGTCGAACGGCACCAGCCCGCGGAAGGGGCAGACCGGCTCCTGCCCCGGGTCGGGCGCCTCCTCGGCCACGTAGAAGCGCGTCCGCTCCCGCGCGGTCTGAAGCTCGACCACGTTGTCGGCAACCTCGGTCTCGACGCGCCGCAGGCCGTCGCGGTCGCCGGCGGCCCGGTTGACTGTGTCCACCAGCCGCTCCGCGGCCTCGGCCTGCGCCCACTCGCTCGCCGCCCGATGGACGCGCAGGGGGACGCCCTCGCTGGCGGCCATCAGGGTCGCCACCGGCATGTCCTCGCCGCCGGCGGGAGCGTAGAGCCGCGCGATCTCGGCGCAGGCCTCGGGGCCCAGCGGCTCGAGCCGCATCCGGGCGCCGGAATCGCTGGCGGGGGAGCTCGCGAACGCCGGCGGCGCCTCCTCGTCGCGGTGCAGGACGAGCATCAGCATCGGCAGCGTCGCCGGCTCGCGCGCCATGCTCGCGGCCAGCTCGAGCAGCACCGGGCGGGCGTCGTCGGCGTCGTCGAGCACGACCAGCGTCGGGCGCCCGCCCTCGCGCGCGCGGCCGACGGCCGCGAGCGCATCCTCGGGGACCTCGCCCCCGCCGACGTACAGCACGGCCGCGCCGCCCCGCTGCACCTCGCTCGCCAGCTCGGCCGCGAGCCGCGTCTTGCCGATCCCGGTCGGTCCGGAGACCAGCGACAGGCGCGCGGCGCCGGCGCGGGCGTCGTCCCAGCGGCCGCGAAGCCAGTCGAGCTCGCGCTCGCGCCCCGCCAGCAGCGGGGAGCCGCGATCGAGCTGGGGGGCGAGCTCCTCCTTCGGCGCCGGCAGGTCCAGCCGCGGGTCCTGCTCGAGGATCGCCGCCTGCAGCTGCTGAAGCTCCGGTCCCGGCTCGACCCCGATCTCCTCGATCAGCGTCTCGCGCGCCCGCCGGTAGGCCTCGAGCGCCTCGGACTGGCGCCCCGCGCGATAGAGCGCCAGCATCCGCTTGGCGTGCAGGCTCTCCCGCAGAGGGTGCTCGGCGATCAGCGCCTCAAGCCGCGCAATCACCTCGCCGTGGCGCCCGGCCTCGAGCTCGGCCTCGATCGTGAGCTCGATCGCGCTCAGGCGAAGCTCCTCGAGCCGGCGGATCTCCGGCCGGGCGAACGGCTCGTCGGCGACGTCGGCAAGCGGCGCGCCGCGCCAGAGCTCGAGCGCGGCGTGGGCCGCGCCCGCCGGCC
>JBOGZD010000047.1:0-20458 GCA_050697155.1 Solirubrobacterales bacterium
CCTCGCCACCGGCCGGCGCCCCGCAGCCCGGGCTCGACCCGGAGGCCGGGGCGGTCGCGCCCGCCGGCCGCGGGATCGAGGACGTGGCCTGGGCGGGCGTCGCGGCGGCCGCTGAGGCTGCGACGATCGGCGTGCGGATCGCCAATCGCGCACTCGACGCCCTGCGCGACTCCGTCGACCGGCGTTGAGCCAGCCGCCTAGGGCTGGATCGGCGCGCTATCTGCGCGCCTTCTGGGAACGCGCCTACCGCGAGAACGTCACCGGGCTGGCAGCGATGGTCGCCTTCAACCTCGCCCTGGCGGTGTTCCCGTTCGCGCTTTTGCTGCTGTTCATCTTCGGCCAGGTGCTCGAGAGCGCCGACCTCCAGGAGGCGGTCACCGACGACCTCCAAGGCCTCTTCCCGGCGGTCGAGCAGAGCGACGTCGAGAACGCGCTCGAGCGGATCCGCGCGAACTCGGCCACGATCGGGATCGTCGCGGTGCTCGGCACGATCTGGATCGGCGCCTCCTTCTGGGGCGCGATGGACACCGCGTTCTGCCGCATCTACCACGTCGAGTGTCGCGGGTGGTTCGAGCAGAAGCGGTTCGCCCTGCTGATGCTGTTCGTGGTCACCCTCTTCCTCGCCGCGAGCGTCGTCGTGCCGGTGGCCGAGAGCGCGCTCACGAGGAGCACCGCCGACCTCCCGCTCGGCCTCGGCGAGGTCGGCTTCCTACGCACGCTGGCGCTGCTGGCGGCGGCCCTGACGATCACCTTCGCCATCTGCTGCCTGATCTACTACGTCGTCCCCAAGGGCCACGTACCCTGGCGCGGCGTCTGGCCCGGGGGGCTGTTCGTGACCGCGACCACGGCGATCGCCAACGCGGTCTTCCCCTTCTATCTGACCCAATCGAGCATCGACAGGGTCGGCGGAGCGCTCGGCTTCATCCTCGTCGCCCTGCTCTGGTTCTACTTCGTCGCACTCGCGTTGATGGCGGGCGCGGTGATCAACGCCCTGCGCTACGAGTACCACGACACCGGCAGCGTCGACGAGGTCGGCTGGCAGCGCACCGGCGAGCTCGACCAGGTCCCGCCCCCGGGCTAGCCGAACCGGCCACCCGTGATCTCGCGCAGCTTCGCGCTGTCGTGGCGGGCCTTGACCTCGCGCACGGTGCCTGAGCGGGAGCGCATCACCAGCGAGTCGGTCGAGGCCTTGCCGCCGCCCGGGTAGCGGACGCCCTGCAGCAGCTCGCCGTCGGTGACCCCGGTGGCGGCGAAGAAGACGTCGTCGCCGGCGACCAGCCGATCGACGTCGAGGACCTCGTCGAGGTCGTAGCCGGCGCCGGTCGCCGCCTTGCGCTCGTCGTCGTCGCGAGGCCATAGCCGCCCCAGCAGCTGGCCGCCGAGGCACTTGATCGCCGCCGCCGAGAGCACGCCTTCCGGGGTGCCGCCGATCCCCCACAGCAGGTCGACCCCGGTGCCGTGGGAGACCGCGAACAGCGCCGCGGAGACGTCGCCGTCGGTGATCAGGCGCACCCGCGCGCCCGCCTCGCGAAGCTCGGAGATCCCCTGCTCGTGGCGGGGGCGGTCGAGGACGATGATCGTCACGTCGCCTGGGCCACTCCCCTTGCGCTCGGCGACTCGGGCGACGACGTCGGCCAGCGGCTCGTCGAGGCCGAGCAGGTCGGCGATCTCGGGGCCGCCGGCGATCTTCTCCATGTACACGCAGGGGCCGGGGTCGAACATCGTCCCGCGCTCAGAGAGCGCGATCACCGCCAGCGCCGAGGGCATGCCGCGCGCCGTGAGCCGGGTGCCCTCGAGCGGATCGACCGCGATGTCGACCTCGGGCGGGCTGCCGTCGCCGATCCGCTCGCCGTTGTAGAGCATCGGCGCCTCGTCCTTCTCCCCTTCGCCGATCACCACCAGGCCGTCCATCGGCACGGTGTCGAGCAGCAGCCGCATCGCGTCGACCGCCGCCTGGTCGGCGGACTCCTTCTCCCCGCGTCCAACCCAGCGGGCGGCGGCAAGCGCGGCCGCCTCGGTCACCCGGACGAGCTCGAGCGCGAGGTTGCGGTCCGGGTGCGAGCCCGAGCGCACGTCGTGCGAGATGACTCCCTCGGTCTCGGGCACGGTCATGCGTCGGCCGGGCTTAGACGGTGCCCGGGGCCTTGCGCGGCCCCTTGGCCCCCGACTCCATCGAGCGCAGGAAGCCGGTCGTCGCGATCGCGATCGCGACCAGCAGCGTGATCCAGTAGCCGATCGCGAGGCTGATCCCGAACTCCTGTCCCTCATCGGGGGCGGGCTTGTCGATGATCCCGTTGTAGCCGATCAGCACCGTGGCGGCGAAGCCGACGACCATCGTCATCTCCCCCGGCGGCCAGGAGAGCTTGTGGCCGCGGACGAGGATGTAGGCGAGGATCAGGGGCGCGAACCCGGCTGCGATCAGCAGCCAGCGCAGGATCGGGAAGGTCTCGAACCCGGTGCAGCTGAAGTCCTCCGTCCCGCACAGCCAGGCGCCCTGCGCCGCGCGCTCGGGGGTGTCCGTGAGGTCGTACCAGGGCAGGAACAGGAGCGCGACGAGCCCGATGCCGGCGGCGACGGCGCCGATCACCTCGTACCGGCTCAGGCGCGAGAGGTCCACGGCGCGAGCCTATAGGACCAAATAGGCTCGCGCGCAGGATGAATCGGGGGCCGTCGAGATAAGGCGTTGGGGCCTCACGCTGCCGCTTCCGGGGCTGGCGCTGAGCGCCACCGAGGAGCACGTGCGGCGCGCCGAGGCGGCCGGCTACACCGACCTCTGGTCCGGCGAGACGAACGGGCCGGACGGGTTCACCCCGCTGGCGCTCGCCGCCGCCTGGACCGAGGAGGTCCGGCTCGGCACCGGGGTCGTGGGCGTGTTCACGCGCGGCCCGGCGCTGCTCGCCCAGCAGGCGGCGGCGCTCGCCGACGGCAGCGGCGGCCGCTTCGCGCTCGGCATCGGCGCCTCCTCGGACCGGATCGTCGAGGGTTGGAACCGGATCCCGTTCGAGCGCCCGCTGTCGCGCGTCTCCGAGACGGTCGACTTCCTGCGCGCGGCGCTCGCCGGCGAGCGGACGCCGACCGGCTTTCGGCTCGAGCAGCCGCCGGGCGAGCCGCCGCCGATCGTGCTCGCCGCGCTGCGCGGGAAGATGCTGCGGCTCGCGGTCGAGAAGGGCGACGGCGCATTCACCAACTTCCTCCCCCTCTCCGGCCTGCCGCAGGTGGTCGCACAGCTCGACGGCGCGCCCGCGGGCTTCGAGCTGCTCTGCCGCTTCTTCTGCCTGCCGGGCGAGCGCGAGCAGGTCGAGCCGCTGGCCAGGTTCATGCTGTCCTCGTACGCGACCGTGCCCGTCTACGAGCAGTTCTTCCGCTGGCTCGGCCACGGCGAGGCGATCGACCCGATGGTCGAAGCGTGGGCGGCCAAGGACCGCCAGCGCGCCGCCGAGCTGGCGCCCTGGGAGCTAATCGAGGAGGTCTTCATCCTCGGCACCCCCGACCAGATGCGCGAGCGGCTCGCGGCCTACGGCGAGGGCGGGATCACGCTGCCGGTGCTCACCCCGGTCACCACCCCGGACAAGGTCGGTGAGCTGATCGAGGCGCTGGCGCCGGAATGGCTGCCCGCCACCTGAGGGCGGCGGAGTTCGGTCAGGGCTCGCGGGGTTTCGCCAGCGACAGCGCGTAGAGCTCGTCGAGGTCGGTCCACCACTCGACCAGCTCGAGGCCGGCGGCGAGATAGCTGCGCTCGAGGCGCTCGCGGGTGAACTTGGTCGAGATCTCGGTTCGCATCTCCTCGTTGCGAGCGAAGTGGACGCGCATGTCGAGCGCGGTGATGTCGATGAACTGCTCCGCCAGCGAGCGCAGGCGGATGTCGATCCAGTGGTTGTCGGGGTCCCAGAAGGCGACGTGCTCGAAGCCGTCG
The DNA here is from genome assembly GCA_050697155.1 of Solirubrobacterales bacterium. GTDB lineage: Bacteria > Actinomycetota > Thermoleophilia > Solirubrobacterales > 70-9 > JBOGZD01. Next base: position 3,914 of record JBOGZD010000047.1, read on the forward strand.
GGGTCGAAGTCGGCGCCGAGCTCGCGGTTGATCACGTGCAGCACGTTCTTGTTGAACTCCGCGGTCACCCCGGCCTCGTCGTCGTAGGCGGCCTCGAGCCGGGCGGGGCCCTTGACCAGGTCGGTCCCGAGCAGGAAGCGGTCGCCCGGATACATCAGGGTCGCGATCCGAGCCAGGAAGGAGCGCCGCGGCGCGGGGCGGAAGTTGCCGATCGTTCCACCGAGAAACGCGATCAGCGCGCCCTCCTCGCGGGGCACGCGCTCGAGGTGGGTCTCGTAGTCGCAGACGATCCCGTGCACGCGCAGGCCCTCGTACTCGGCGACCAGCTCCTCAGCCGTTCGCCTGGTGATCTCCCCGGAGATGTCGACCGGCACGTAGGCCTCCAGCGTGCCCGCGTCGCGCATCGCGTCGAGCAGGCCGCGCGTCTTCGCCGCCGAGCCCGAGCCGAGCTCGATCAGGGTCGAGGGGTCGGCCGCGGCGACGATCTCCCCCGCCCGCCGCTCGAGGATCGCCCGCTCGCAGCGCGTCGGGTAGTACTCGGGCTGCTCGGTTATCGCCTCGAAGAGCTCTGAGCCGCGCTCGTCGTAGAAGTACTTCGGCGGGATCTCCTTGAACGGACAGGAGAGCCCCTCGCGGACATCCTCCGCCAGCGCGCCGAGGACTCCGCCCTCGGGCAGGTGCACCTCGACCGCGATCTGGTCGGCTGTCAGCGGGACTTCCACGCCGTGTCCCTGTTGAGACCTTGCGAGGCGGCGGGACTCATCAATCGTCCCTCGCGCAACGCAGCCCGGCGAAGATCTGCGAGCGCTCGGGGAGGTCCCAGTTCCGAAAGCTGGTGCGGATCACGTCGCGCCGCGTCGCCCAGGCCCCGCCGCGCAGGACCTTGTAGGTGTCGCCGAAGAAGACCTCCGAGTACTCCGGGTAGGGGAACGCGGCGAACCCCGGATAGGCGACGAAGTCCGACGCCGTCCACTCCCATACGTCGCCGAGCATCTGCACCGTGTTACACGCCGAGGGCGAATCGCCGTAGGCCCCGGCCGGGGCACAGCCGAAGGCGAGGTGGTCGAGGTTGGCGCGATCGCGGTCGGCGCCGGCGGCCGCCGCCTCCCACTCGGCCTCGGTCGGCAGGCGCTCGCCGGCCCAGCGGGCGAAGGCGTCGGCCTGGTGCCAGTCGACGTGGATCACCGGCAGCGCGGGATCGAGCGGCTCGCGCCGGCCGAAGGCCGTTCGCACCCATCCGCCTCCGCCGTCGGGCTCCCAGTACATCGGCGGGTCGGCGCCGGTGTCGGCGACGAACTCGGTGAAGGCGCGGTTGGTGACCGGGGCGCGGTCGATCCAGAACGCGTCCAGCTCGACCGCGTGGCGCGGGCGCTCGTTGTCGTAGGCGAATCCCTCCGCCGGGGCGCCGATCTGGTGAGTGGCGCCCTCGACCCGGACCATCTCGGGGCCGTCTGAGATCGGCTCGGCCGCCGGGCCCGGGTCGTGCGCGGCCGGCTCGTAGCCGTCGACCATCTGCAGCAGCTGGAGCATCGTCTCGTTGTGCTGATGCTCGTGGGCGAGCAGCATCTCGTAGACGAACCCGCCCGCGAGCAGCGGGTCGTCGGTGTCCTCGAGCTCGACCTCGCCGAGGACGTCGAGCGTGCGCTTCCGGACCTCGTCCATGTAGCGGCGCAGCTCGGCGCCGCGCAGGATCGGCAGCTCGTTGCGGATCCGGCGCGGGTTCTCGATCGCGTCGTAGAAGCGGCCGAGCTCGCCCCGCATCGGCTCGCGACCGCCGACGCGCTCGACCAGCCACATCTCCTCGAAGTTGGCGATGTGACCCAGGTCCCAGGCGAGCGGGCTGAGGATCTCCGAGTAGACGCGGTTGAGCTGCTCGTCCGACAGCGGCTCGATCAGGAGTCGTGTGCGCTCGCGGGCCTCGGCGAGTCGATCCGCTATCCGCTGCTTGAGCTTGGCCTCCGCGGCGAGCGCGATCCGGACAAGTTACAGAGGTAAGTGCCTGGCTCGGCAGGCCCAGTGCTGGGTCTGGCGAGACAGGCACTAAAGTGCCCGCCCCGTGAAGATCGACGGAGCCTCAGCGCTGGTCGCCGGCGGGGCATCGGGCCTCGGGGAGGCCGCGAGACGGCTGCACGCCGGGGGCGCCGAGGTGGTGATCGCCGACCTCAACGCGGAGCGGGGGGCGGCGCTCGCGGACGAGCTCGGCGACCGGGCGGCGTTCGCAGAAACGAACGTGACCGAGCCTGAGGCGGTGCAGGCCGCGGTGGACGCCGCCACCGAGGCCGAGGGCGGGCTGCGGATCTCGGTCTGCTGCGCCGGGATCGGCTGGGCGCAGCGGACGGTCTCCAAGCAGGGGCCGCACGACCTCGAGGTGTTCTCGACCGTTCTCGGCGTGAACCTGATCGGGACCTTCAACGTGCTGCGACTCGCGGCGGCGGCGATGGTCGACAACGAGCCCGACGAGGGCGGTGAGCGCGGCCTCTGCGTCAACACCGCCTCGATCGCGGCCTTCGACGGCCAGATCGGCCAGGTCGCCTACTCGGCGTCGAAGGGCGGCATCGTCGGCCTCACGCTGCCGGCCGCCCGCGACCTCGCGGGCCGCGGGGTGCGAGTTGTCACGATCGCCCCGGGGCTCTTCGACACCCCTCTGCTCGCCGCGCTGCCCGCCGAGCAGCGCGAGGCGCTCGGCGCCGGGATCCCCTTCCCCTCGCGCCTCGGCACCCCGCAGGAGTACGCCGACCTGGTCGCCGCGATCGCCGCCAACCCGATGCTCAACGGCGAGACGATCCGCCTCGACGGCGCGTTGCGGATGCCGCCGAAGTAGGCGTGCCGGTCATCCGGTTCCCTCGGACTCGGGATCGGTCCAGACGTCCTTCAACCACGGGGGGGTAACCGCGAACAACTCCGGGTCGGTCCCCGCGGACATCGGCTCGATCGGGATCAGCAGGAGCCGTGAGCGCGGGGTGTAGCGCTCACCGTGATCCCCGCCCGCGACGTGGCCGGCATGGCTCCCTGCCGCGACGAAGAGCTCGCCCGTATACGGACCCCACCCCGGCTTGCTGGCGACGCCGGCATCGCTCAGCCAGTTCTGGATCCCGCCCTCGTAGTTGTAGGAGCGATGGGAGCTCGCCCGCGCGACGGTCTCCGCGCCGATCCGGACCTGGAACGACTCCCAGTCGTCTCGGTGAAATCCGAGCTCCCCCCACGGATCGGTCCGGCTGTCGGGGAAGTAGAGCCAGTATTGGAGATAGAGGTTTCCGGCGCGCTCGCCCGAGCAGTCGGCCCCGGCGACCTCGGTCGCGGCGGCCGAGCGAAGCCTGCAGTCGACGACGCCCACGAACACGGCTGCGGGGTAGCCGGCGTCGGTTCGGGCGACCGCGCCGCGAGCCGCCGCGATCGCGCACCCGTTCTCCCGGCACTGGCGATAGTCGACGGGCAGCGTCAGCATCCCGTCCTCGTAGTGGATCGTCGGCGCATGGTCGCGGACCAGCCCCGCGAGCTCGGCGCCATAGGCGAGCCCGAGGTCGTCCTCGTCGGCCTCACAGGTGCCGGACAGCCCGACCGCGCAGACGATCCGATCCCCGATCGCGTTGGCGAGCGCGGCGCCCGGAAGCCCTACCTCGAATGCGGTCGCAAGCGCGCCGATGGCCAGCGAGACCACCAGCATCAGGGCGATCCACTCGACCGTCGCCTGGCCACCCTCGCTCGCTCGGCGTCGCTTCGGGCTCACGACGCGACGCTAGGTCGCCCGACCGCACGTGGGTGCGGCAATCGCGCCTATAGCGGCACCAGTTCGAAGCGATACAGTCGCGCCGTGGCCGGTCAGGGACCGATCGAGGGCGCCCCGCGTAAGGAGGGCCGCGGCTGGAGGTTCTGGCTCGCGATGACGGCGGTCGCCCTGCTGGCGATCTTCGTGATCCAGAACTCCCAGGACGTCCAGATCGAGTTCCTGTTCACCACCACCGATACGCCGCTGTTCCTCGGCCTGTTGATCGCCGGCGGCCTCGGCGCCGTGATCGGCTGGGCCGCCCCGCGGCTGCGCCGCGGCGGCGAGGGCGAGAGGGATTGACGGCCGCGCCCTAGCTTCTGGGGACTACCCCCAGAGCAGCATCGAGGGTCCGAATAGCGACCGAACGCTTCGGTGGCCCAGTGCCTACCGAATCGTTCAGCCGCCCTTCTCGACCACCTTCTCGCAGTTCTGCGAGACCTTGTCCTCGGGGTCGACGACCGCCTTGTCCTTGTTGCCGCCGCCGCAGTTGACCTTGTCGCGCTTTCCGTCGACGGCGTTGATCTTGTCGTTGCCGCCCTGGCCCTTGAGCCTGTCCTTGCCGGGGCCGCCGCGGATCTTGTCCTTGCCGGCGCCGCCCTTGAGGTTGTCCTTGCCGGCGCCGCCGTTTAGCTTGTCCTTGCCGGGGCCGCCGCGGAGCTTGTCCTTGCCGCCGCCGCCCTTGAGGTTGTCCTTGCCGGGGCCGCCGCGCAGGGTGTCCCTTCCGCCCTGGCCCTTGAGCCTGTCCTTGCCTGCGCCGCCGGTGATCACGTCCTTGCCCGAGCCGCCGTTGACGACGTCGTTTCCGTCCTCGCCGTTGAGGCAGTCGTTGCCCTCGAGGCCGTTGATCGTGTCGTCCCCGGCGCCGCCGAAGATCGCGTTCGGCGACGCGTCCCCGGTCAGGGTGTCGTTGCCCGCGGTGCCGGTGATCGAGAACACCCCGACCCCCTGGCAGTCGGCGGCCTGGAGCTCGACCGAGCCGATGTCGGTGCCGTCGTCGCCGGGGGCGTTGGCGATCGCCGAGACGTCGCCGGTTCTCGCGAGGCCGCGCTGGTCGGTGGCGAGCCCGTTGGCGATCCCCTTGTCGATCGCTGGGCTGGTCTGGGCCGGGAGGTGGGTCTGGGTCGGGCCGCCGTTGTCCTGAAGCGGGCCGAGCTGGGGGTCCTGGCCGAAGTGGTTCGAGCCGGCGGGGTCCTCGGTCACCGTGGCGTTGCCGGTGTTCCCGACGAGGCTGAAGCCGAGCACGAAGCTTCCTTGATCGAACAGCTCGCCTAGATCCCCGGCACCGCCGGTGTTTCCGGCGACGATCGTCGAGGAGAGCGTCAGAGTGTCGACGCCGGGGTCGAGATCGTCCTCCCCGTGCAGGTGGACGCCGGCGCCGTAGTCGGCGTAGGCCAGGGCGCTACTCTGGCTGTTATCGACGATGGTTGAGCTCTGAATCGTCACCGGGACGTCGTCGAGGCCGCGGCTCGCGATCCCGCCAACCTCCTCGCCCGCCGAATTCCCTGAGACTGTCGTGTTGCGGATCGTGATCGGACCGTCGTCGCCCGCGAGGAAGATTCCGCCGGCATAGTCGTCGGTCCGGTTGCCAGAGAAGGTGCTCGAGTCGATCACCACGCCGCCCTCGTTGGAGAAGGTCGACAGGCCGCCACCGCGTCCCTGCGCGCTGTTGCCGGTCACGGACGAGCGCTCGACCACGACGCCGCCTCCGTCCTGGGCGACGTCCTCGACGTAGATCGCTCCGCCGTTATCGGCGGTGTTGTCGGCGATCGTCGAGTCGGTGATCGTCACGCTCCCGCCGCTGTAGAGGGCGCCGCCGCCGCCCCCGGCCTGGTTCCCGCTCAGGATGCTGTCCGCGATCGTTAACGCGCCGTCGCGGTTGTAGACGGCGCCGCCGCTGAGGGTGGCCTCGTTTCCCGTGAGGATGACGCCGGTCAGCGACAGGTCGGCCGACTCGGCGCCGCTACCGGGGTGGTTGAAGATCGCTCCACCGTCGCCGACAACCAGTCCGTCGCGGAGTGTCAGATCCGAGATCGAGATCGAGTAGAACTCGCTGTTGTAGACCTCGAAGATCCGCGAGGAGCCGTTGGTCCTGACCGCGATCTCGGAGGCGCCGGGGCCCTGGATGTCGAGGTCGCCCTCGCCCTCGAAGATGTCGAGGTCGCCGCTGGTCAGCGTGATCGTCCCACTGAGACCTGACTCGAAGACGATCACGTCATCGCCGATCGCGTTCGAGTCGACGACCGCCTGCCGCAGGCTTCCCGGGCCGTCGTCGTTCAGGTTCGTGACCGTGAACGTCGCCGCCTTGGCGGCCGGGGCGAACAGGACTGTGACCCCGAGCGCCGCTCCGGCCCCGGCCGCCGCCTTCGAGCGCCCGCACGGCCTCGTCCCGCGTCTCGCCTCCCGCCGCGCCGCACACTCGCGGCCCCTGCGCACCGACCTTGCCGACATCATGCTCCTCCCGAATCGACTCTGCTGCGAGTCTAGTCGGCAGGGCGGGTTAGATCAAAAGCGCGGCCCTACAGTTCCTGCACCTCGGAGGCGATGTCGGCCGCGGCCTGCTTCGCGTCGCTGAACAGCATCGACGTGTTCGGCTCGTAGAAGAGGTCGTTGTCGATCCCGGCGAAGCCCGGACTCAGGCTGCGCTTGATCACGATCACCTCCTGGGCCTCATGGACCTCGATGATCGGCATCCCGGCGATCGGCGAGTCGGGGTCGTTCTTGGCCGCCGGGTTGGTGACGTCGTTGGCGCCGATCACGACGGCGACGTCGGTGCGCGGCATCTCGGGGTTGATCTCGTCCATCTCGCGCAGCTTCTCGTAGGGGACGTCGGCCTCTGCCAGCAGCACGTTCATGTGCCCGGGCATCCGCCCGGCGACCGGGTGGATCGCGTAGTTGACCTGAACGCCGCGTTTCTCGAGCTCGTCGCCGAGCTCCTTGACCGCGTGCTGGGCCTGGGCGACGGCGAGCCCGTAGCCGGGAACGATCACCACCGAGTCGGCGTAGGCGAGCTTGATCGCCGCGTCCTGGGCGCCGATCGAGGTGTGCGGGCGCTCCTCGCCGTCCCCGGCGGCGCCGCCTGCGGGCGCGCCGCCGAAGCCGGCGAAGAGGATGTGGCCGACCGAGCGGTTCATCGCCGTCGCCATCTCCAGGGTGAGGATCGTTCCCGAGGAGCCGACCAGGGTGCCGGCGACGATCAGCGCGACGTTGTCGAGCGCGAACCCCGCGGCCGCGGCCGCCAGGCCGGTGAACGCGTTCAGCAGCGAGATCACCACCGGCATGTCGGCGCCGCCGATCGGCAGCACGACGAGGTTGCCGAGCGCCGCGGCCGCCAGCAGGACGCCCACGAACAACGCCTGCGACGGCTCGTCGTTGTTGATCCCGAGGACGACGCACGCGGCGACGATCCCGGCCACCAGGAACGCGTTCAGGACCTGCTGGCCGGGCACCGCGAGCGGGCGGGTCGGGATCAGGTCCTGGAGCTTGGCGAAGGCGATGTTCGAGCCCCAGAAGGAGACCGAGCCGACCACGGCCGAGAACAGGATCGGGACCAGCTCCTCGAGCTGGAACTCCTCACCGAGCGCGAGCCCGTGGCGGATCTCCGACCAGGCGATCAGCGCCACCGCGCCGCCGCCGACGCCGTTGTAGAGCGCGACCATCTGCGGCATCTGGGTCATCTGCACTCGCAGCGAGGCGACCACGCCGACCGCGGTGCCGATCCCGAGTCCCCCGACGATCAGGGCCCAGTTGCCGATCCCGTCGAGCAGCAGGGTCGTGGTCACCGCGATCGCCATCCCTGCGGCGGCGATCAGGTTGCCCTGCTTTGCGGTCCTCGGGTGGGTGCCGCGGCGGACGCCGAAGATGAACATCGAGAAGGAGGCGATGTAGAGGACGATCGCGAGGTCGCCCCCGGGCTCGATCACGGCGAGGCTCACTGCTTCGGCGTCTCCGGCTCGGCCTGGCCCGCGGCCTTCCGGGGCTTGCGGGCGAACATCCCGAGCATGCGATCGGTGACCAGGAAGCCGCCGACGATGTTGATCGTGCCGAACGCGATCGCGATCGTCCCGATCGCGTACTCGAGCGCGTCGTCGCCGAAGCCGACCACGATCAGCCCACCGAGCATGACGATCCCGTGGATCGCGTTCGTCTGGCTCATCAGCGGCGTGTGCAGGGTCGTCGGCACCTTCGAGATCACCTCGAAGCCGACGAAGGCGGCGAGGACGAAGATGGTTATTTCGGTGATTAGGTCCACATCAGTCGCCAGTCGCTAGGCATTCGCGCCGGCCGCCTCCTTTGCGCGCTCGTTGCGGATCTCCCCGTCGTGGGTGATGCAGGCGCCGGCGACGATCTCGTCGTCGAAGTCGAGCGCGAGGGCGCCGTCGTCTGAGATCAGCAGCCCGAGCAGGTTCTCGACGTTCTTGGCGTAGAGCTGCGAAGCGTGCGCGGCCATGTCGGACGGCAGGTTGACCGGCGCGATCACCCTCACCCCGTTGTCCGAGATCACCGTCTCTCCCGCCTCGGTGAGCTCGCAGTTGCCGCCGGAGTCCCCGGCGAGGTCGACGATCACGGAGCCCGGGCTCATCGCCTCGACCGCCGAACGCGTCAGCAGCACCGGCGCCGGGCGACCCGGGATCTGCGCGGTGGTGATGATCACGTCCTGCTTCGCCGCCGCCCCGGCGAGCGCCTCGCGCACCTGCTCGTTCTCCCCCTCGGTGAGCGGGCGCGCGTAGCCCCCTTCGGCCTCGGCGTCGGGGATGAAGTCGAGCTCCAGCGGGCGGCCGCCGAGCGACGCGATCTGCTCCCAGGCGGCGCGGCGGATGTCGAAACCCGAGACCACCGCGCCGAGGCGCTTCGCGGTCGCCACGGCCTGCAGCCCGGCGACCCCCGCGCCGAGCACCAGCACCCGCGCGGGCGCCACCGTGCCGGCCGCGGTGGTCATCATCGGGAAGAAGCGGCCCGCCTCCCGGGCGGCGAGCAGGGTGGCGGCGTAGCCCGCTACGTTCGCCTGCGAGGAGAGCGCGTCCATGGACTGGGCCCGGGTGATCCGGGGAACCGACTCCATCGCGAAGCTGGTCACGCCGGTTTCGGCGAGCGCTCGATTGGTCTCGCCCGAGGTGAGCGGCGCGAGGTGGCCGATCAGCACCTGGCCCGAGTCCAGCCGACCGATCTCCGCGGCGGTCGGCACCGCCACCTTGACCACCACCTCCCCCGACCACGGGTCGCCGATCGCGGCCGCGGCATCCGTGTACTCGCCGTCGGGATGTCCCGCCTGCTCACCGGCGCCGGACTCGACCGCTACGGCGAGCTCGTTGCCGGTCAGCGAGCGGACCACGTCGGGTATCAGCGCGACGCGACGCTCGCCTTCGGCGGTCTCTTTCGGTACGCCGATCTTCATCGCCCGAAGATGGTCTGGCGTGGGCTCGACCATCTAACAGCCGCGGCAGCCTAACGGACTGACGGAGGGCGCAAGCCCCTTCATTCGGCGCCCGAGCGGGCACGCCGCGCGCGCCGTCGCAGCGCCGCGACCGCGCCAGCGGCGAGCCCGAGCGCGTACGCCGGAGTCCCCGCCAGCCAGCCGCCAACCGTCGGCGCCTCCGGCTGGCGCGTCGACGGGGGCGAGATCAGCGCCCGGCCGAGCATCCTTGCCCGCGCAAGCAATCCGACGCCGACGAACCAACGCAGGCCGGCGCCGCCGCCGATCCCGGCGGCGCGGAGGGCTATCAGGCCGCCTCGCGCGTATGCGCGCCGCAACCGACCGGGGTGTGCGTGCCTGCGCAGCGCGCCCGGAGGCCTCAGGCCGGGGGTCTCGCAGTAGGCGACGACCCGTCCCGCGCGAAGCGCCCTGTCGACGAAGTCGAGCACGGGCCCGTGGATCCCCACCACGGCCGCCTCGGCGTCGATGCCGCCGAGGCGCTCGTATTCGGTGCGGCGCACCGCGAGGAACTGGGCCGGTGCGCCGAATGCCTGCAGCGGGACCCGCGCTTGGTGGCGTGACCGCAGCTCGATCGGGCGCGCATAGCGGTGGGCGGGAAGGCCCGACCCGATCGCCACCACGACCCGATCGCCGGCCAGCGCGGCGACGACGTCCTCCAGCCACTCCGGGGAAGGGCGAACTCCGGGCATGGGCAGAGCGACCACCGCCGCACGCGATTCGCGCACCGCGCGGTCGAGCGCCGCCCAGTGCGCGCGAGTGCCCCGACCGTCGTCGAGCACCCGCACGCGGGCGCCGGCCGCCTCGAATGCCGCCCGGCGACGGTCATCGCCGCGCCTGCGATCCGGGCCGAACACGACCTCCGCATCGCCGAGATCCACCGATCCCTCGACGTCCGCCGGCGATCGCAACCTGATCTCGTCGGGGTCGAGCTCCGCCAACCCCCGTTCGAAGAGCGTGTGGTGCCAGTGACCCGCGGGCGGCGAGACCACCGCCAGCCGCCGCTGCCGCCAGCGCAGCTCGACGGGCGGCGCGACGACGTGAGGGGCGGGGATGGGCTCGTCGGAGTCGAGATCCACGACCCGCGCCGGGGGAGTGTCGGCGAGGAGCCGGCGGTGTGGCGCCGACGCGCGCAAGCCCTGGCGGTGCGCTCCGTAGCGTGTGAGCTGGGCGAGGCGGAACCAGGTTCGACGGAGCCTCAGCGCCTCGAGCAGGCCAAGCGCGGCCACCGCCCTCGACCGGATCCGCGGACGGCTGAGCGCGATCACCGCCGCCGCCTCGAGAACCCTGCCGGGGGCGGTCCGCGCCGCTTCGCGTCGAGCCACGGAAGCACCCACCTCGGGCGCGGCACCCAGCAGCAACCCGTCCGCCTCGCCCGCCTCGCGAGCGCGCTCGACGTACTCGGCGGTGGTCGGCGCGGGCTCGCGATGAGCCACGGCGCCGGGCTCATAGACCGCATCGACGCCGGCCGCAAGCGCCCTCGCGCCCCACTCCCAGCCCGCCCTGATCCCGAAGCCGGCATCGAAGCCCCCGACTCGCTCGAACAGCTCCCGGGGCATCGAGATGTTGGTGGGCGCGAAGTCGACGAAGGTACGGGCCGCGGCGCCGCGGATCAACCGGTGGCGATCCTCGGAGGCGAGCCGGGTCGCGAGAGCGGCGAGGTTCCGGCCCCGAGGTCGCGCGGGGGACGCCCCGATCACGACGGCCTCGCGGCCGAGGCTCCTGTGACGCTCGAGGTGCCGGGCGAGCAAGCCGGGCTGCGGGCGCAGGCTTCCGTCGAGGATCAGCAGCATCGCCGCGTTCGCACTCGACGCCGCCGCGTTGATGCCGCTCGGCCCACCAGGCCCGGCCAGGATTCGAACGCTCGCCTCGGGGTGCGGGGGGGCGGCATCGCTTCCGGCGGGGGAGACCGCGACGATCTCCCACCCAGCGCCGATCCGCTGCGCGCCGAGGGCCTCGAGGCAGGGAGCCGGGCCGGGGCCGTCGCCCGCCACGACGAGGACCGAGAGCTGCGGGTGGGCGTCATCTCCGCCAGCCGCTCCCTCCTCGGGCGGCGGCCGGGCCGGGCCGTGGTGCGGCACCCGACCGCGGTCGCCGCCGGTCGCGGCGCCCGGTTCGCGGTTTGGCGTCCCCCGCGCGGCGCGGCGGGCCAGCGGCCACTCGATCGGGCCGCGCAGGCCGGCTCTGAGGTAGCGCCGGCGCAGGTCCAGGGTCAGCTCGTCGCCCTGGCCGGTGATCAGGTCGAGGACCGCTTTGACATAGCTGCTCCACAGCCACCGCCAGACGGCGAAGGTCGCCGGCTCGCGATCCTCGACCAGGGCCTTGGTCAGGAAGGAGGAGAAGCCGATGCCGTAACCCTCCACCGTCGCGCGCAGGGCGGGCAGGTCGCGGCCGTGGCGGTGCAGGAAGTATGTGCCCGGGTCATAGACGACGCGCAGCCCCGAGGCGAGGATGCGATAGAGGGCGTAGAGGTCGCCGCCCGAGCGGGTGCGGGTGCCGACGTCGAGCTCGGGCGGGAACAGGTCGCCGGCGGCGGAGACCGCGTCGCGGCGCAGGACCATGTTCGCCCCCGCGCCGACGCGGCCCGAGTGGACCGCCCAGACGTTGGTCCAGTCGAAGCGGCGAAGCCGCAGCGACTGGGGAAACGCCGCGACCCGCTCGCGGTGGAACTGGTAGACGGTCTCGAACTCGTATGGAAACCCGGGACCCGTGACCGCGCCTACGGTCGGATCGGCGAAGTGCTCGGGCAGGGCGCGCAGCCAATCCGGGGGCACGCGACAGTCGTCGTCGGTGAACGCGATCAGCTCGCCGCGGGCGCCGCGCAGACCCGCGGCACGAGCGTGGTTGAGGCCACGGCGATCCTCCCGGACGTATCGCGCGCCTGCCTCCTCGACCAGGGCGCGCAGGCCGTTGGCGCCGGGATCGTTGTCGACGACGACGATCTCGAGCGGCGCCGGGTCCAGCCGGCGAAGCGATTCCAGCGCCTCGCGGAGGAGCTGGGGCCGCCTGCGGGTGCAGACGACGACGGAGATCGGCAGCTCCTCGCGCGCCGGCGGCGGCGATCCGAGGCGGCGACGCAGGCGTGCCGACAGCTCAGCCACGGCGCGCGCCCGCGCGGCGTGGCGGCCCAGGGTCGCCTGGACGAGGGCCTCGTCGTGCACGTGTCCGGGGCTGGCGAGGCTGAAGCGGCCATGCGCCACCCCCTCATGGGTGACCACGAAGCTCCACTCGTCCGCGGCGGCGAGATCGAGTGGCGGCATCGGCTCGGTGGCCTCGATCGTGAGCGTCCTGTGGCGGCGCGTCGCGCCGCCCGGACCCGATCGTCCGGGCACCCGGCTGTCTCCACCTTCTCGTACCACCCCGATGCGCGCGACCACGACCCGCGTCTACGCTTCGTGCGAACGCTAGCGATGCGGGGTCAGTCGAAGTCGCAGTTGCCCACGCCAGGGGGAGGGGCCCGCTGGCCCGACCTCGTGCGGCGGAGCCGAGAGGTGACGGTGCACCTCGCGCTGCACGAGCTCGCCTCGCGCCACCGCTTCACGGCCCTGGGCTGGGCGTGGCCGCTCGTGCGCCAGCTCGTCCAGCTCGCCGTCCTCTACTTCGTCTTCACCTCGATCTTCGACCTCGGGATCGACGACTACGCCGTCTTCCTGTTCGCGGGGCTGATCGCCTGGAGCTGGTTCTTCTCCGCGGTCGGGGACGGAACCGGTGCGGTGGCGGCCCAGCGCCACCTGCTGCTGCATCCGCGCTGCCCGGCGGAGGCGCTGCCGCTGGTCCCGGTCGCGGCCGCGTCGGTGGACGCCCTGATCGCGCTGCCGGTGCTGCTCGCCGTGGTCGCGGCCTCCGGGACACTCCATCTGACCGCGCTCCTGCTTCCCGCACTGGCGGCGATCCAGCTCGTGCTCATGGTCGGAGTGGTCTGGCTCACGTCAGCGGCGAACGTCTACCTGCGGGACGTGCGCCAGATCGTCACCGTCGGCCTGCTGCTGCTGTTCTACCTGACGCCGGTCTTCTACGAGCTCGGCAAGGTCCCCGAGGACTACCAGTGGGTCCTTCAGCTCAATCCGCTGACCACGCTGATCGAGGGCTACCGCGACGTGCTGCTCGAGGAGCGGCTCCCGGACGCGCTGCCGCTGCTGGCGGTCGCCGCGGCCAGCGTGGCGATCGGGGCCGCCGGGCTGGCGTTCTTTAGCCGCCTCCGTCCGGGGTTCATCGACGAGCTCTGATCTGGATGCTTCGAATCGAGGGAGTCTGGAAGTCCTATCCGCGCTGGCCGGCGGGCGGTCGCACCCTGCGCGCCCTGGCCGCAAACCGCCTTCCGCTCTTGGCGCGGCGGGGCCCGCGAACCTGGGCGCTGCGCGACGTCTCGCTCGAGGTCTCGCCGGGACGCGCCGTCGCCGTGATCGGTCGAAACGGGGCCGGCAAGTCGACCCTGCTGCGAGTCGCCAGCGGGCTCAGCCCGGCAAGCCGCGGCGCGGTCACGGTGCCGCCTGGAGTCGCCTCGGTGCTCGACCTCGGCGACAGCTTCGACCCGTCGCTGAGCGGGCGCGAGAACGCGCTCACCGCTGCGGTCGTCGGGGGGTGGACGCGCGCGGAGGCGAGCGCGCTCCTGCCCGCGGCGCTCGGGTTCGCGGAGCTCGAGGAGCACGCCGACGCCCCGGTGAGGACCTACAGCGAGGGGATGAAGCTGCGGCTCGCCTTCGGCGTCATCGCCCAGCTCGAGCCGGACGTCCTGCTCGTCGACGAGGTGATCGCGGTCGGCGACCTCGCGTTTCAGGCGAAGTGCATGGAGTGGATCTCCGGCCGCCGCGCGGCAGGGACTTCGCTGGTGCTCGCCTCGCACGACCTGCGCCTGGTCGAGCGCGAGTGCGAGCAGGCGATCTGGCTCGAGGACGGCGCCATCGCGGCCGCGGGGGCGGTGGCCGAGGTCGTCCAGCGTTACGAAGACGCCGCGCGGGAGAGGACCCTCGCGGCGACCCCGGAGCCGGGCCCCGACGACGGCTCCGGCCTCGAGCTGCGCCACAACCGGGTCGGGACCCAGGAGGTCACGATCGAGTCGGTGGAGCTGCGGGACGCCACCGGGGAGGGGATCCGGCAGGAGCCCGGAAGGCCGGCACGGATCTCGCCGGGGGACCCGCTGCGGCTCTCGCTGACGGTGCGAAGCCACCGCGGGGCGGTTCACGACCCGATCGTCCGCGTCACGATCAACCGCGAGCACGACGACATCACCTGCTTCGAGACCAGCACCCGCGACGACGGTGTCGGCCTCGGGACGGTGGACGGCGCCCGGGTGACGCTGGCGCTCGACCGCCTCGACCTCGCCCCGGGCCGCTACCTGCTCGACCTCGGCCTGTTTCGGGCCGACTGGGACGTCGTCTACGACTACCACTGGCACGCGATCGTCCTCGACGTGGCCGAGGTCCCCACGTCGACGCGAGGCCCGCTGTTCCCGCCGCGCCGGTGGGAGCTCGATTGAGCTAGCGCCGTGTCACTAGGCGGGCGTTGGCGCGGCGAGCGCGGCGAGGCGGTTGACCGTGTGCAGACGCTCGGCCGGGTCCATGTGCACGGGCGAGCAGATCAGGCGGTCGACGCCGGCGGCGGCGAGCTTCTCGATCCGCCCGGCGACCTCGTCCTCGGTGCCGACGAGCGCGGTCGTGTCGACGAGCTCGTCGGGGATTGCCGCATAGGCCTCCTCGCGCTTGCCGTCGAGGTAGAGCGACTGAACCCGGTCGGCGACCTCGCCGAAGCCGAAGCGGTGGGTGAGGTCGACGTAGAAGTTGGTCTTGCGGCTGCCCATCCCGCCGAGGTAGAGCAGCAGGCCCGCCTTGACCACCCCGCGGGCCGCCTCCGTGTCGCCGTCGATCGCCACCTGGACCGAGGGCGAGACCTCGAAGTCC
Organism: Solirubrobacterales bacterium; assembly: GCA_050697155.1. GTDB lineage: Bacteria > Actinomycetota > Thermoleophilia > Solirubrobacterales > 70-9 > JBOGZD01. The sequence continues at coordinate 19,005 of JBOGZD010000047.1, forward strand.
TCCCGCGAGCGGCTCCCCTTGGCGAACCCGGCCTCGAGGTGCTCTCCCCAGGTCTCCTCGAACGCGTCGGCGCTGAAGAAGATCGGGATCCAGCCGTCGCAGATCTCGGCCGCCATCTCGACCGACTTGCGGCCGATCGCGCCGACGAAGATCGGGATCTCGTTCCGCACCGGGTGGAAGTTGAGCTTCAGCGCCTTGCCCTGCCCTGTCCCGCCTTCGATCGGCAGCTGGTAATGCTCGCCCTTGTACTCGAGCCGCCCCTCGCGGGCGACGATCTCGCGCACGATCTCGATGTACTCGCGGGTCCGGCCCCAGGGCTTCGGATAGGGAACTCCGTACCAGCCCTCGGAGACCTGCGGCCCCGAGGGCCCGAAGCCGAAGATGAAGCGACCGCCCGAGAGCGCGTCGATCGTCGCCCCGGCCATCGCCGCCGCCGCGGGCGGCCGTGCCGGCACCTGCATGATCGCCGCCCCGAGCTTGATCGTCTCGGTCTGCGCCGCAAGCCAGCCGAGCACGCTGACCACGTCCGAGCCGTAGGACTCGGCCGCCCAGACCGAGTCGAAGCCCGCCGACTCCGCCGCGCGGACGATCTCGACCGCGTCGTCTCCGCTGGGCCCGATGCCCCAGTAGCCGAGGTTGAGGCCCAGCTTCAGCGCCATCGCGGCGGAACCCTATCGGGCCGCGTGAAAGATTCGCCGCGCCATAGGCCGCGAACGCTTCACGCCTCGGCTAACGCAGCGGCGTGTTGTCGAGCTGCTCGCGCACGGCGACGGGCGACTCGAACACGGCGACGGCGCCGGCCTCGCGCAGCTCGGCCTCCGAGAAGCCGCCGGTGAGCAAGCCGATCGTCTTCAGCTCCGCTCGCTTGGCTGCTACGACGTCCCAGGTCGTGTCGCCGACCATGACCGCGGAGAGCTCGCGCGCCTTCTGCATCGCCGCCGCGACGAGGTCGGGCTCGGGCTTGGTCTGCTCGACGTCGGCCGCGGTCGTCCACTCGTCGGCGAGCTCGCGTGCGTCGAGCAGGTCGAGGTAGTGCCCGACCTCGTCCTCCTTCGCCGAGCTGGCGAGGACCACCGTGTGACCGCGGCGCTTGAGCTCGGCGATCAGCTCGCGGGCGCCGTCGAAGGGCCGCACCTCATCGATCAGCTCCCCGTAGAGCCGCTTCTCGGCATCGCGGATCGAGTCGCCGCTGCCGGCCTCGACCCGCTCGCCGGCGACCGCGGCGACGAGCTGGTCGCCGCCCATGCCGATGTGGCGGTGGATCCACCACACGGGCGGCGCCACTTCGTGCTCGCGAAACGCCCGGTACCAGGCGAGCGCGTGCTGGTAGTTGGAGTCGACGAGCGTCCCGTCGACGTCGAGGATCGCCGCGACAGCCACACGTCGGGGCTACCCGCCCCGAGCCTCGGCTACCCCTTGACCGCGGGGTTTGTCTCGATATGCGCGACAAACCC
>JBOGZD010000048.1:0-20064 GCA_050697155.1 Solirubrobacterales bacterium
CGCCCGCGCCTCTCTCCGGCGCCGCCGGTGGCCGCGCGATCGCGAGCTTCGCCGCGGCGGCGAGGGGACGCCGACCGCCGAGCGCGAGCCCGGCTCGAGGAAGGTCCGTCAGGGGACCGTCGTCTCCGACAAGGCCGACAAGACGATCACCGTGCAGATCGAGGTCGTGCGACGTCACCCCGTCTACGAGAAGGTCGTCCGCCGCTCGGCCACGGTGCACGTCCACGACGAGCGCAACGAGGCGAGCGAGGGCGACACCGTGCGGGTGGTCGAGTCGCGCCCGCTGTCGAGGACCAAGCGCTGGCGCCTTCTGGACGTCCTGGAGCGGGCGCGATGATCCAGCAGGAGACCCGCCTGCGGGTCGCCGACAACTCCGGCGCCCGCGAGATCCTCTGCGTCCGCGTCAAGGGCGGCTCGCACCGCCGCTACGCGGGGGTCGGCGACGTGATCACCGCCACGGTCAAGCACGCGACCCCGCGCGGCGCTGTGCGCAAGGGAGAGGTCGTCCAGGCGGTCGTCGTCCGCACCCGCAAGCAGCTCGGGCGCTCCGACGGCACCTACATCTCCTTCGACGAGAACGCCGCGGTGCTGATCGACCCGCAGAACAACCCGCGCGGCACCCGGATCTTCGGCCCGGTGGCCCGCGAGCTGCGCGACCGCAACTTCATGAAGATCGTCTCGCTGGCGCCGGAGGTCCTATGACCAAGGCCATGAGAATCCGACGCGACGACACAGTGATCGTCACCGCGGGCAAGGACCGGGGCAAGACCGGCCGGGTCCTGCGCACCGAGCCGCGCCGCCGCCGGGTCTACGTCGAGGGGCTGAACATGGTCAAGCGCCACCAGCGCCCCCGCTCGGTCAAGGACGCCCAGAAGGGCGATGCCGGGGGGATCATCGAGAAAGAGGGGCCGATCGACGTCTCCAACGTGATGCTGCTCGACCCGACCGACAACAAGCCGACCAGGGTCGGCGTCAGGGTCGGCGACGGGGGCGAGCGCAAGCGCTACGCGAAGCGGACCGACAAGGACCTGGACTAATGGAAGCAGCGACGACGACAGAGGCACAGCGAGCGGCTCCGCCGCCGCGCCTGCGCGAGCTCTACGAGGGCGAGATCGTCGCTGCCCTGACGACCCGCTTCGGCTACTCGAGCCGGATGCGGGTCCCGCGCCTGGAGAAGATCACCGTCAACATGGGCGTCGGCGACGCGAAGCAGTCGACACCGATGCTCGAGGCGGCGACCGAGCAGCTCGAGACGATCACCGGCCAGCGCCCGAGCGTCCGCCGGGCGAGCAAGTCGATCGCCTCGTTCAAGATCCGCGAGGGGATGCCGGTCGGGGTCGCCGTGACGCTGCGAGGAGCGCGGATGTGGGAGTTCCTCGACCGGCTGATCACGATCGCGATCCCGCGCATCCGCGACTTCCGCGGCCTCAGCGCCCGGGCGTTCGACGGGCGCGGCAACTACTCGCTCGGCGTCCGCGAGCAGCTGATCTTCCCCGAGATCGACTACGACTCGATCGACGAGGTCCGCGGCCTCGACATCGCGATCACCACCAGCGCCCCCAGCGACGAGGAGGCGTTCGAGCTCCTGCTCGCCCTCGGGATGCCGTTCTCGGCGGAGGGACGTCCCGGCGCCGTGGAAGAGGTGGACGCCGAGGAGGAGCGCCGTCGCGAGGAGGCGCGGATGCGCGCCGAGGCCGAGCAGGCTGCGCTCGAGCAGCTCAAGGAGGAGAACCCCGAGGCCTACCGCAAGCGCGTCCGCGAGGAGGAAGAAGAGGCCGAGGAAGGCGCCGAAGGTGCCGAGGCGACCGCCGAGGCGGAGCAGACGGGCGAGAGAGGCGAGGAAGAATGACCGCGAGACCGATGACTGGCGACTGGCGACTGGCGACTGGCGACTGAGATGGCGAAGACCTCACAGAGGGTTCGGCAGCAGCGCAAGCCGAAGTACAAGAGCAGGGCGTACAACCGGTGCCGCCGTTGCGGGCGCCCGCGCGCCTACTTCCGCAAGTTCGGCCTCTGCCGGCTGTGCCTGCGCGAGGCGGCGCACAAGGGTTACGTGCCCGGGATGAGCAAGGCGAGCTGGTAGCCCGAGCAACGAGCAACGAGCAACGAGCAAATCACATGCTTACCGATCCAATCTCCGACTATCTCACGCGCATCCGCAACGGGCTCGCCGCCGAGCACCTCGAGGTCGAGGTGCCGGCATCGCGGCTGAAGAAGGAGATGAGCCGCATCCTGCGCGAGCAGGGCTACATCTCCGGCTACGAGGTCGAGCCGACCGCGGTCGGCGAGGTGATCCGGATCCAGCTCAAGTACACGGACGACCGCCGGCCCGTGATCAGCGGCCTGAGCCGGGTCTCGCGCCCCGGGCGCCGCCGCTACGTCGCCCAGGACGAGGTGCCACGGGTGCAGGGCGGGATGGGGACGGCGATCGTTTCGACCTCGACCGGCGTCATGACTGGACACGAGGCGTCCGCCAAGGGCGTGGGCGGGGAGGTAGTCGCGTACGTTTGGTAAGCCTGAGTCGCCAGTCGCCAGTCGCCAGGTAGGCGGCTCGGGAACTGGCGACCGGCGACTGGCGACCGAATCATGAGTCGAATCGGAAAGAAGCCAATCCCCGTGCCCGACGGCGTCACCGTCTCCGTCGGCCCCGGCCGCGTGACCGTGAACGGCCCCAAGGGCGAGCTCAACCAGGAGTTCAACCCGGCGATCGAGATCGCCGAGGAGGACGGCGTCCTGATCGTCAAGCGGCCCACCGACCGCGGCGAGCACCGAGCCCTGCACGGGCTCACGCGAAGCCTGGTCGCGAACATGGTCGAGGGAGTCACCGAGGGCTTCGAGCGGCGACTGGAGATCCAGGGCGTGGGCTACCGGGCGCGGCTCCAGGGCAAGGCGCTCGAGCTCAGCGTCGGCTTCTCGCACTCGGTCTCCGTGCCGGCGCCGGACGGGATCGAGTTCGAGGTCCCCCAGCCGACCGAGGTCGTCGTGCGCGGGATCGACAAGCAGCTCGTCGGCGAGACCGCGGCCCGAATCCGCCGCGTGCGCCCGCCCGAGCCGTACAAGGGCAAGGGCATCCGCTACACGGGCGAGCACGTCCGCCGCAAGGTCGGGAAGCGCGCATGACGGTTCTCACCAAGCCCCAGAGACGCCTGCGCCGGCGCCGCCGGGTGCGGGCCAAGGTCCGCGGCTCGGCCGAGCGCCCCCGCGTGTCGGTATTCCGCTCCAATCGCGGCATCTCAGCCCAGCTCGTCGACGACGCAGCCGGCCACACGATCGCCCACGTCTCCTGGACCGAGTCCGAGCTGCGCAAGCTGGGGCCGATGGAGCAGGCCAAGCGCGCCGGCGAGCTGCTAGCCGCGCGGGCCAAAGACGCCGGGATCAGCGGGTGCGTCTTCGACCGCGGCGGCTACCGCTTCCACGGCCGCGTCCGCGCGCTCGCCGAGGCGGCCCGCGAGGGCGGGCTCGAGTTCTGAATCGCTAACTTGATCCGCCGGCATTGATGAAGACCAAGCACGACATCGAGACGGTGAGCCCCCAGGGGCTCGACCTCCAGGAGCGGGTGATCGAGATCAACCGCGTCGCCAAGGTGGTCAAGGGCGGCCGCCGCTTCTCGTTCACAGCGCTGGTCGCGGTCGGCGACGAGAACGACGTCGTCGGGATCGGCTACGGCAAGGCGCGCGAGGTGCCGCTGGCGATCCAGAAGGCGGTCGAGAACGCGCGCAAGAGCCTGATCCGGGTGCCGAAGTTCGGCCAGACGCTGCCGCACCGGATCATCGGGCGCTACGGCTCCGGCCACGTCGTCCTGCGTCCGGCCAGCCCCGGCACCGGGGTGATCGCCGGCGGCGGCGTCCGCGCCGTGCTCGAGCTCGCCGGGATCCGCGACGTGCTCTCGAAGAGCATCGGCACACAGAACCCGATCAACCTCGTCAAGGCAACCATGGAGGGCCTGATGGGGCTGCGCCGCCCCGAGGACGTCGCCAAGCTGCGCGGGCTGAGCGTCAGGCAGGTGCTCGGGCTCGACCTCCAGGAGGAGGCGGCGAAGGCCGAGAAGCAGGCGGCGGAGACTGAGGCGCCGGCTGCGGAGGCCGAGGCGCCGGTGGCGGAGGCCGAGGCGCCGGTGGCGGAGGCCGAGGCGCCGGCGGCCGTCCCGGCGACCCCCGAGCCCGAGGCGCCCGCTTCAGAGGATTCTTAGTGGCCGACGTCACCCTGAAGCAGGTGCGCTCGGCCAACGGGGCCAGCCCTAAGCAGCGCGAGACGCTGAGGTCGCTTCGGCTCGGCCGGATCGGCCGGGAGTCGACCATGGCCGACACCCCGCAGCTTCAGGGGATGATTCGGGTCGTCGAGCACATGGTCGAGGTCGGCGGCAAGGAGGGGTCGTGATGGCCCGTCTGTCGCCCGAGGAGGTCGGGCTGCATTCGCTTCGGGCGAAGCCGGGCTCGCGCAAGGCGCCCAAGCGTGTTGGCCGCGGCGAGGGCTCCGGCCGGGGCAAGCAGTCGGGCCGCGGCCACAAGGGCGCCGGCGCGCGCTCGGGCAACCGCTCGAAGCGCGGCTACGAGGGCGGCCAGAACCCGATCCACATGCGGATGCGCAAGCTGCGCGGGCCGCTGATGAAGAAGTCGATGCCGTTCGAGCCTTTCCGCACCCGCACCCAGCCGGTCAACGTCGCCGACCTCGAGGCGCGCTTCGACGCCGGCGCCGAGGTGACCCCCGAGTCGCTGCGGGCGGCGGGGCTCGCCAAGCGCGGCGACCCGGTCAAGATCCTCGGCCGGGGCGACCTGGAGACCAAGCTCACCGTCCGCGCCCACGCCTTCAGCGCCTCGGCGAAGGAGAAGATCGAGAAGGCCGGCGGCAGTTGCGAGGTGATCTCCAAGTGAGCAGCGGATCTGCGGCCGGTAGCTCGATGTCGTCCCCTCAGACTGGCGACTGGCGACTGGCGACTGGCGACTGATGCTTCAAACGATCGCCAACGCGTTTGCGATCCCCGAGATCCGCCGGAAGATCGCCTTCACCTTGGCGATGCTGCTGCTCTACCGGCTGGGGGCCTACATCCCCGCACCGGGGGTCGACATCGACACGGTCGAGTCGATCGAGGAGAACTTCACCGGCAGCAACGTCCTCGGCTTCCTGAACCTGTTCTCGGGCGGAAGCCTCCAGCGCCTGTCGCTGTTCGCGCTGGGGATCATGCCCTACATCACCGCCTCGATCATCCTTCAGCTGCTGACGGTGGTGGTGCCGGCGATCGAGCGCCTGCAGAAGGAGGGCGAGGTCGGCCAGCAGAAGATCACCCAGTACACGCGGTACCTCACCGTCGGGCTCGCGTTCGGGCAGTCGCTCGGCTACGTGTTCCTGTTCCAGTCCTTCCAGGACAATGCCGGGACCAGCGTCGTCGGCGAGCTCACCTTCGGCAAGGTGTTCGTGATCGTGGTCTCGCTGACGGCGGGGACGACGCTGCTGATGTGGCTCGGCGAGCTGATCACTCAGCGCGGCATCGGCAACGGGATCAGCCTGATGATCTTCGCCTCGATCGCCGCCGGGATCATGCCCGGGATCTCGAACTGGTGGAACAACCCCGACCAGGTCTTCGTGGTGATGATGCCGTTCGTCGCCCTGGCGGTGATCGTCGGCATCGTCTACGTCCAGGAGGGCCAGCGCCGGATCCCTGTGCAGTACGCGAAACGGGTCGTCGGGCGCCGGATGACCACCGGCGGCTCGACCTACCTGCCGCTGCGGGTGAACATGGCCGGGGTGATCCCGGTGATCTTCGCCGCTTCGATCATGGCCTTCCCGCCGACGATCGGGCAGATGCTGAACACCCCCGCGGCGCTCGACTTCGCCGCCTTCTTCAGCCCCAACGGGTGGGCCTACGTGGTCGGCGAGGTGTTCTTCATCATCATCTTCACCTACTTCTACACCGCGGTCACCTTCAACCCGGTCGACCAGGCGGACAACCTGAAGAAGTACGGGGGCTTCATCCCGGGCGTCAGACCCGGGCGACCTACCGCCGAATACCTGGACCGGATCCTCTCCCGGCTCACGTTCCCGGGAGCGCTCTACCTGGGCGCGGTCGCCGCCCTGCCGACGATCCTGATCAACCAGACCTCGGCCAACTTCTTCTTCGGCGGGACCTCGATCCTGATCGTCGTCGGCGTCGCCCTCGACACCGTCAAGCAGCTCGAGGCCCAGCTGATGATGCGGAATTACGAGGGGTTCTTGAAGTAGGTCGCGTTCCGGGCGGGTGGCGGGCGTCGGTCGCGTTTCGGGCGGGCGGCGGGCGTGGGTCGCGTTTCGGGCGGGCGGCGGGGGTGGGTCGCGTTCGGGCGGGCGGCGGGGGTGGGTCGCGTTCTCCTCCGGCGGGGTTGGCGCGCCGGCCCGGTTGGCTGGCACGTAGGGGGCGGGCGGTATCGGTTTCGCCGGCGTGTCGGCACATCTGAAACGCCACCGGTGCGCCGGTGGGCGCCACCCTCCGCCCGATGGATGGGGTTGGTCGAAAAGCGTCAAGATCGCTGACGGAAACCGCCCAACCCCCGGTGGATCAGGCGGTGGCGGGGCTTGCGCGGCGCCAGCATGGAGTGGTTTCGCTGGCACAGCTGCGAGGGCTGGGCCTGGTTGCGAGCGCCGTCCGCATGCGAGTGGCGTCCGGGCGCCTCCATCGTCTCTACCGGGGGGTGTATGCGGTCGGGCACCGCAATCTCTCCCGGAGAGGGTGGTGGATGGCTGCGGTGCTCGCCTTCGGCGAGGGAGCGCTGCTCAGCCACCGGCACGGCGCGGCGCTGTGGGGGCTTCTGGCGCCCGTCGAGACCGCGATCGACGTCACCGTGGACAGCCGCAACGGCCGGGTCCGCCGCAAGGGCCTTGCCCCTCATCGCTCCCGCCTTCATCCCGAGGATCGCGAGCACAGGTACGGGATCCCGGTCACCTCGGTCGCTCGCACGCTGCTCGACCTCGCCGAGGTCGTCGGCCCTACCCAGCTTCAGCGCGCTTACGAGGCGGCCGAGCGGCTGGAGCTTCTCGACATGCGCGAGATCGAGCGCGTGCTGGCGCGCAGCAACGGCCGTCGCGGGGTGGGTGTCTTACGTGATCTGGTGAGCTACGACCCGGCCGCGGCCGCTCGAGCGCGCTCGGAGCTCGAGCGCCTCTTTCTGGATCTCGTCCGCGAGTCGGACCTGCCGACCCCGCTCGTCAACACCTACGTCGAGGACCTGGAGGTCGACGCCTGCTGGCCCGGCGCTCGCCTCGTGGTCGAGCTCGATGGCTACGAGTTCCACCAGGGGCGGTTTGCGTTCGAGCGCGACCGGGCGAAGATCGCCCAGCTGCGGTTGGCGGGCCATGAGGTGCTCCCGCTCACCTATCGCCAGGTGACCCGGCAGTCGGCATGGGTCGCTGCGACCGTCCGGACCCTGCTCCGGCGAGCCGCAGGGGAGCCGAATCTTTAGGCTCTCCCGACCGTGTCGGAGCTCAATCTGATCCTGCTTGGCCCGCCGGGCTCCGGCAAGGGGACTCAGGGCGAGACGCTGCAGGAGGACTTTCGCCTTCCCTACTACGCGACCGGGGACATCCTCCGGGCGGCGGTTCGCGAAGAGACCGAGCTCGGCCGCGAGGCGAAGGGGTACATGGACCGCGGCGACCTGGTCCCCGACGAGGTGATCGTCGGGGTGATCGCCGAGCGAATCGACGGGCGCGAGGCCGCCGACGGGTTCATCCTCGACGGGTTTCCGCGCACCACCCCGCAGGCGGAGGCGCTCGACCGCAAGATGGGGGAGCTGGGCCGCGAGCTGACCGCGGCGCTGCTGTTCGAGGTCTCCGACGACGAGGTGGTGCGCCGCCTCGGCGGGCGGCGCACCTGCGTCAAGAACGGACACGTCTTCCACGTCGAGTTCGACCCGCCCAAGAACGAGGGCATCTGCGACGTCTGCGGGGCGCGGCTCGAGGTCCGCGACGACGACAAGCCGGAGGTGATCCGCAACCGGCTCGAGCAGTACCACTCGAAGACCGAGCCGCTGGTCTCCTACTACGAGGGTCGCGGCCTGCTCAAGCGGGTAGACGGGTCATTGGCCCCGGACGAGGTCGGCGACCGGATCCGGGCCCTGCTGGCGACGCTGCGCATGGAGGAGGAGCTGTGAGCGCGGAGCGGATCTGGATGCTTGTGGTGCGAAGCGCGATCGAGGTGTTCTGATGTACCGCGGCGGGATCATCCTCAAGACCCCCGACCAGATCGACCGGATGGCCGCAGCGGGAGCGGTCCAGGCGCGCTGCCTGCGGATGTTGCGCTCCAAGTGCAGGCCTGGCGTCACCACGAGGGACCTCGACCTCGCCGCGGAGCGGTTCATCGCCTCGGCCGGGGGCGTGGCCTCGTTTCTCGGCTATCGCGGCTTTCCCGGCTCGATCTGCGCCTCGCCCAACTCGATGGTCGTCCACGGGATCCCCGGTGAGCACGAGCTGCGCCGCGGCGACATCATCTCGCTCGACGTCGGCGTGACCAAGGACGGCTGGGTGGCCGATGCGGCGATCACCGTCCCCGTGGGCGAGGTGACGCAGCTCGCCAAGTCCCTGCTCGAAACCACCCGGGGGGCGCTGTTCGCCGGCACCGAGCAGGTGCATCCGGGCAACCACCTCGGCGACGTCTCGCACGCGATCCAGCGCCGAGTCGAAGGCGACGGCTTCTCGATCATCCGCTCGCTGGTCGGCCACGGGATCGGCCGTGACATGCACGAGGACCCCCAGGTGCTGAACTACGGCGAGCCCGGCAAGGGCCCTGAGCTCGAGCCGGGGATGGTGCTCGCGATCGAGCCGATGGTCAACGCCGGCGCCCCCGAGGTCCGCGTCGGCGAGGACAACTGGGCGGTCTACTCGGCCGACGGCTCGCTGGCCGCCCACTTCGAGTTCACCGTCGCGGTGGCCGAGGACGGCTCCCGGATCCTCACCCCCTGGCACCAGGACTGAGGCGCCGCCGCTGCTAATATTCCCGGTCGGCCAAAATGGCCGATGCGTGCGTGTCCGTGGCCCGATTCATGGGGCCGCAGGGCCTCCTCAGTTTGTAGTTGGATACGACCCGCGAAGGGGCGATGAAGGTTCGAGCGTCCGTAAAGCCGATGTGTGAGAGGTGCCGGATCATCCGGCGCCGCGGCGTCGTGCTCGTGATCTGCTCGAACCCGCGCCACAAGCAGAGGCAGGGCTAGAGATGGCACGGATCGCAGGGGTGAACATCCCGCTCAACAAGCGGGTCGAGATCGGCCTCACCTACGTCCACGGCGTCGGCCGCTCGGCGTCGAACAAGATCCTCGCGCAGACCGGGATCGAGGGCGACACCTACGTCAAGGACCTCACCGACGCTGAGACGGTGAAGCTGCGCGAGGCGGTCGAGGCGCTCGAGGTCGAGGGAGACCTGCGCCGGGAGCGCTCTCAGAACGTCAAGCGGCTGTCTGAGATCGGCGCCTACCGCGGCCACCGACACCGCCGCGGGCTGCCGGTGCGCGGCCAGCGGACGAAAACCAACGCCCGCAGCCGCAAGGGCCCGCGCCGGATGAGCATCGCCGGCAAGCGCAAGCCGCCGGCGAAGAAGTAGGCGAGGGATCGAATGCCGCAACCGAAGCGAGGCAAGGGCCGTGCGCGCCGCCGCCAGAAGAAGAACGTCCCCTACGGCGTCGCCCACATCAAGACGAGCTTCAACAACACGATCGTGACCATCACCGACACCGACGGCAACGTCGTCTGCTGGGAGTCGGCCGGCTCGGCGGGGTTCAAGGGCTCGCGCAAGTCGACCCCCTTCGCCGCCCAGGTGACCGCCGACTCCGCCGCCCGCAAGGGCATGGAGCACGGGCTGGAGAGGGTCGAGGTGCACGCCAAGGGCGCCGGCTCGGGTCGCGACACCGCGATCCGCTCGCTCCAGGCCGCCGGCCTTCAGGTGACCACGGTCAAGGACGTGAGCCCGCAAGCCCACAACGGCTGCCGGCCGAAGAAGCGGCGGCGCGTCTAGCGATGGCACGAGACACAGGACCGCAGTGCAAGCAGTGCCGCCGGGAGGGGCAGAAGCTCTTCCTCAAGGGCGAGCGCTGCCTGACCGAGAAGTGCGGGGTCGAGCGGCGCTCCTACCCGCCCGGCGAGCACGGCCGCGGTCGGATGCGCCAGTCCGAGTACCGCCAGCAGCTGCGCGAGAAGCAGAAGGCCCGCCGCTACTACCAGCTGCTCGAAAAGCAGTTCAGGGGCTACTACGACAAGGCGTCGCGCCAGCCCGGCGTCACCGGCGAGAACCTGCTCACCCTGCTCGAGCGGCGGCTCGACAACGTGCTCGTGCGGCTCGGCTTCGCCGCCTCGCGGCGCCAGGCCCGCCAGCTGGTCGGCCACGGCCACTGGATGGTCAACGGCAGGCGGGTGGACATCCCCAGCTACCAGGTTCGGCCCGAGGACGTGATCACGATCCGTCCCGAAACCGCCGCCGCCGACGTCGTCCGCTCCGCCACCGAGCTCACCGCGGCGGTCCCCCCATGGCTTCAGGCAGATCACGACGCCCTGACGGCAAAGGTCTTGCGCATGCCGGAGCGCAGCGAGATCATGACGCCGGTCCAGGAGCAGCTGATCGTCGAGCTCTACTCGAAGTAGTAGAGCCACCCAGTACCCGACAAGCGAAGAGGAACCAATGACCACCCTGCCCGAATTCCAGATCCCCAAGATCTCCAGCGAGAAGGCCGACGACAAGCAAGGGACCTTCGTGATCGAGCCCCTGGACAAGGGGTTCGGCTACACGTTCGGCAACTCCCTGCGCCGCGTGCTGCTCTCCTCGCTGGGCGGCGCTGCGATCAAGAGCGTCCGCATCGAGGGGGTCGCGCACGAGTTCTCGACCGTCCCCGGCGTGAAGGAGGACGTCACCGACATCGTCCTCAACCTCAAGGAAATCGTCGTGCGCATGCACACCGACGCCGACGAGGTCGAGGCGCCCCTGGTCGCCACCGGCCCCGGCGACGTCAAGGCCAAGGACATCGACCTCCCGGCCGGGGTCGAGATCCTCAACCCGGATGCCCGGATCGCGACGCTCGAGAAGCGCACCAAGCTCGAGCTCTACCTGACGATCGGCCGCGGCCGCGGCTACACGCCGGCCGAGGAGAACAAGAGCGAGGACCAGCCGATCGGCGTGATCCCGATCGACTCGATCTTCTCGCCGATCCGGCGCGCCGCCTACAACGTCGACACCGCCCGCGTCGGCCAGCGCACCGACTTCGACAAGCTCACGCTCGAGGTCGAGACCGACGGCTCGATCGAGCCCGGATCGGCGCTGCGCGACGCGGCCGAGATCCTGATCAAGACGATGGCGATCTTCACCGACGCCGATCGGGTCGAGGAGCTGACCGCCCGCGACGGGTTCGACGGCGACGGCGCCGCCGAGGCGCCGCTGCCGGCCGCCGAGGGCGACGAGCGCCTGATCGAGGAGCTCGAGATAGGCGTGCGCGCCTACAACTGCCTCAAGCGCGCCGGGATCCAGACGGTCGGCGACCTCGTCCAGCGCTCGGAGTCCGAGCTGAACGCGATCCCGAACTTCGGCAAGCGCAGCACCCAAGAGGTAAAGGAGGCCCTGAACGCCCTGGGTCTCTCGTTGAGGGGGGAGTGAATAGAGTCGCCAGACTGGCGACTGATCATGCGCCACCAAAAGCAACGACACAAGCTCAGCCGCGACTCGGCGCATCGCAAGGCGCTGATGCGCAACCTCTCGCGCGACCTGATCGAGCACGAGCGCATCCGCACCTCGCAGGCGAAGGCGAAGGCGGTCAAGCCGCAGGTCGAGAAGCTGATCACGCTGGGCAAGCGAGGCGACCTCCACGCCCGCCGCCAGGCGCTGTCTGCGCTCGGCAACGACAAGTTCCTCGTGCACAAGCTGTTCGAGGAGGTCGCCCCGCGCTACGCCGAGCGCCCCGGCGGCTACACCCGGATCATCAAGCTCGGCCAGCGCCGCTCCGACGCAACCGAGATGGTCTTCCTCGAATTGGTCTGAGCCCGCGCCCACGTCCTCGCGGCGAGGAGGCTCCGTGCCAACCACCCAGCAGCAGAAGGCCGATGCGTTTCGGGCGCTCCATGAGGGCGATCCGTTCCTGATCCCGAACCCGTGGGACGCTGGCTCGGCCCGGGTGCTCGAGGCGCTCGGCTTCAAGGCTCTCGCCACGACCAGCGGCGGCTTCGCGTTCACCCTCGGGCGGCTCGACGGCCAGGTGGCCCTCGACGAGGTCGCCGAGCACACCCGCGCGCTCGCACAGGCAAGCGACCTGCCGGTGAGCGTGGATCTGGAGAACGGGTTCGGCCCGGCCCCCGAGGATGCGGCCGGCGCGATCACGCGCGTCGCGGAGGCGGGCGCGGTCGGCGGCTCAATCGAGGACTGGGACGCGGAGGCCGGGATCTATGAGCGGACACACGCCGCCGAGCGGATCGCGGCGGCCGTCGAGGCGGCCCGCTCGCTCGACTTCCCGTTCACCCTCACGGCCCGCGCCGAGAACTTCTTCCGCCGCAATCCGGACCTCGACGACACGATCGCCCGGCTCCAGGCCTACGAGGAGGCGGGCGCCGACGTGCTCTACGCGCCGGGTCTCGGGAGCGGCGAGCAGATCAAGGCCGTGGTCGATGCGACGTCGAAGCCGCTCAACGTCCTCGCCTTCCCGCCCCTCACGATGGACGAGATCGTCGCGGCCGGCGGTCAGCGGGTCAGTGTCGGCAGCCAGCTGGCGTGGGCGGCGATCGGCGCGGCCGCGAAGGCGGCCGAGCGGATCCGCGACACGGGCGAGTTCGGCGCGTTCGCCGAGCGCCCGCCGATCAAGGGGTGGCTCGTGCGGTGAGGGTTCGGGGGCCCTAGACGCCCTCGGGCTGGGTGCGGCCCTCGCCGTAGTCGGGGAGCTGCTGGACGGCCCAGCCATTGCCGTCGGGGTCGCTGAAGAACACGAACCGGCCCCACGGGAAGTCCTGGACGTCGGAGACCTCGAGCCCTCGGCCCGCGAGCTCGTCGCGGGCCCCTTCGATGTCCTCGACGACGAGCTGAAGGCCCTCGAGCGACCCCGGCTTCATCTCGGTGATGCCCTCACCGATCGACACGGAGCAGTTTGAGCCCGGCGGGGTCAGCTGGATGAAGCGCAGCCCCTCGCGGACCGTCACGTCGTTGTCCACGTTGAAGCCCGCCCCGGCGTAGAAAGCCTTCGCCCGGTCGACGTCGGAGACCGGGATCGGGATCAGCTCGAGCCTGAAGTCCATCGGCGCAGCAGTCTATCCCGCTCTGCGCGGGCCTCCAACCCGGGCGTAGACTCAACGAATCGTGGGGGACGCGACCCGGGTAGGACTTCGTCGTGGACGGCGGCGCGGTCGTCGCCCCGGCCTCGACTTGGGCCGTGACCGCGCGGGCGCCGCGGTAGCCCACCCCGGCCACACGACCTGATCCGCGATGGCAGCGACTCGGCTCGAGATCGCCTACGACGGCTCGGGGTTCTCGGGCTGGGCGGCGCAGCCCGGGCTGCGCACCGTGCAGGCGGAGCTGGAGTCGGCGCTCGAGCGGATCACCGGCGAGCGGATCGGCCTGACCGTCGCCGGGCGCACCGACGCGGGCGTGCACGCGCTCGCCCAGGTGGCGAGCTTCGACCACGACGGCGCGCTTCCCGACCGCCTCGCCGAGAGACTGAATGCGCTGCTTCCCCACGACGTCGCCGTGCGCGCGGTCGAGCCCGCGCCGGACGGCTTCGACGCGCGCCGTGACGCCCGCTCGCGCACCTACCGCTACCGCGTGCTCGCCGCCCCCGAGCGCGACCCCTTCGAGGAGCACCGGGCGCTGTGGTGGCGCCATCCGCTCGATCTCGATCGGCTCGCGGCCTGCGCCGACGCGGTCGTCGGCACCCACGACTTCACCGCGTTTACCCCGACCGAGACCGAGCACGTGCGCTTCGAGCGCGAGGTATTCCAATGCTCGTGGAGCCGCGAACGTCGTCCTTCGCCTGACCCGCCCGCGCCCGGAGGCGAAGCCGAGGACGCGGGCGGAACGTCGGTGTTCCGGAAAGCGGGCGCAACGCTGGTGTTCACCATCGAGGCGGATGCCTTCATGCGCAACATGGTCCGGGTGCTGGTCGGGACGATGCTCGAGGTGGGCGGCGGGCGGCGCTCGCTCGAAGGCTTCCGCTCCCTGCTCGACGGCGCCCCGCGCGAGCGCGCCGGCGAAACCGCCCCCGCGCACGGCCTCTACTTGATCTCGGTCCGCTTCTAGAGCGCTGATGCGGGTTATCCACGCACGCGCCTAACCCCCATCAACCCTCTAGGTCAGCGACCCGCGCTGTCCCGGACGCCGAGAGCTCGTCCTCGGCGGCGAGGCTCGCGGCGCGGCCGGGCAGGTACATCGCGCTGCCGGTCGCCAGCAGGACCGGCTTTCCCTCGGCGTTCTCGACCCGGGCGCGGGCGATCGCCAGCGTGCGGCCGGCGTGTTCGACCTCTGCGCGGCAGACGAGGTCGGCGCCGTCGCCGGTCACCGGGCGCAGGAAGTTGACCTTCAGGTCGAGGCCGGCGATCGCGGTTCCGGCCGGGGTGGTGGTCCAGATCGCGGCGAGCAGCCCCGCGTCGGCGAGCATCGCGATCGTCCCGCCCTGGAGCCGGCGCGCGGGGCTCTGCAGCCACTCGCTCGCCGGCATCACGTGGGCGCAGCTGCCATCGCCGACCTCGGTCGGGCGGATCCCGGTGAGGTGGTGGATCGCCGGCGGCGGCAGGTCGCCGCGCAGCTGGCGCTCGAGGATCTCGCGGCCGCCGAGCGCCTCGAAGGCCTGCTGGGGCAGGACCGCGTCGGTGGGCGGTGGGCGCCGAAACGGATCGGTCTCGGAGCTGCCGAGCGGGTGCACCGGCGGGTCTTCGGGCATCGGTGGCAGCCCGTCGAGCTGCGGCATGATCGAGAGCCGCGAGGTGCCGTGGGCGAGCAGCCGCTCGCCGGACTGGTCGAGGATGAACGCCTCCGAGAGGCCGACCCGGCGCCCGACATGTAGGGCCTGACCGTGAGCGGCCAGGCTACCGCCGGGCTGATCAGGCTCCGTGGTCGGGCCGGGGCGCGCCGGGGCGAGGAATGTGAGCGAGAGCTCGGCGGTCGTGTACGGGGTCGCCGCCGGCAGCTTCGTCTCCACCGAGGACCCGAAGGCGATGTCGGCCAGGATCGCGAGCGTGCCGCCGCTCAGCAGCCCGGCCGAGTTCGCAAGCCAGGGCGATGCGGGCATCCGCGCCTCGGAGGTGCCGTCGCCGAAGCCGACGAAGTCGGCGCCGGTGAGGTAGTACAGCGGCGGCGCCGGGCCGAGGCCGCGTCCCCACGCCCGGTACCGCTCGGCGCCCGACAGCGACAGCATCCACGCCTCCGGGTAGCCGCCGCGCGCGGGCTCGCGCCAGATCTCGGTGGCCGTCGTCGCGCTCACACCACCCCCCGCGGTTCTCAGCCGCGCGGCAGCACGTCCGCCGGCCCGTCGATCCAGACGCGGACCCGATCGCCCTCGTGCCACGCGGGGAAGCCGAGCCGCCGCGAGCGCAGCATGCGCCCGGAGCCCAGCCGCAGCTCCACCAGCTGGTCGTGGCCGTAGAAGCGCCGTCCCGTCACCTCCGCCTCGGCGGCGTTCTGGGGTCCGCTGAGGCCGATCGCCAGCGATTCGGGGCGGATCATCACGTCGACCGCGCCCTCGACGCCATGCTCGGCCGGCAGCGAGCCCAGCTCGCATTCGATCCGGCCCGCGACCGCCTCGCCGGGGACGACCTCGATCTCGCCGAGGAAGCTCGCGACCCAGCGCGAGGCGGGGCGCGAGTAGATCTCCTCCGGGGTGCCGACCTGCTCGATCCGGCCCTCCCGCATCACCGCGACCGTCTCGGCGATGCTCAGCGCCTCGGCCTGGTCATGGGTGACGAAGATCGCGGTCACACCCGCAGCGCGCAGGATGCCCGCGACCTCGTTGCGCAGCCGCTCGCGGAGGCCCGCGTCGAGGTTGGAGAACGGCTCGTCGAGCAGGATCAGCTCCGGGGTGGGGGCGAGCGCGCGGGCGAGCGCCACCCGCTGCTGCTGGCCGCCGGATAGCTCATGAACGGGCCGGTCGCCGAGGCCGCCGAGGCCGACCAGCTCGAGCACCTCGGCGACCCGCTCGGCCCCGCCCTTGCGGCCGAGGCCGTAGGAGACGTTCCCGGCGACGTCGAGGTGCGGGAAGAGCGCGTAGTCCTGGAACACCATCCCGATCCGGCGCCGCTCCGGGGGGACGTAGGAGCCGTTGCCGTTCAAGGTGCGCCCGCCGAGCTCGATCGCCCCAGCGTCGGGCCGCTCGAGCCCCGCGATCAGCCGCAGCACCGTCGTCTTGCCGCACCCGCTGGGTCCGAGCAGGGCACTGAGCGTCCCCGCCTCGACCGCGAGGTCGACACCATCCACCGCGCGCAGCTCGCCGAACGCGCGCCGCAGTCCCCGCAGCGCAAGGGCCGAGGCGGGGGCAGGGCTGTACCCGTTGCCGTTCACGACGTCACCGTACCCCTCCCGCTGAGCAGGTACAGCGGGGGCGCCGCGACCAGCAACAGAACGAGCGCGGGAATCGCCCCGGCCTCGAAGAAGCCGACGCTGGTCTGGCGCCAGACGTCGGTGGCCAGGGTCTCGAACCCGATCGGGGCGAGCAGCAACGTCGCCGGCAGCTCCTTGACCGCGTGCAGGAAGACGAGCGCCGTGCCGGCGGCGAAGCCGCCCGCCACCAGCGGCGCGGTGACCGTGCGAAAGACCTCGACCGGGCCCCTCCCGAGGCCCCGGGCCGCTTCCTCGACGCGGGGGGAGACCTGAAGCAGCGAGGCGCTCATCGGCCCCACCGCGAGCGGCAGGTAGTGGGCGGCGAGCGCGAAGACCAGCAGGCCGAGGGTCTGGTAGAGCGGCAGCGCGACCCGGGTGCCGAAGAAGACCAGCGCCAGGGCGACGACGATCCCGGGCAACGCGTAGCCGGCGTAGCTGGCGCGCTCGATCGCCGCGCTCGCCGGGCCGCGGAAGCGGGTGGCGAGCACGGCGACGCAGATCGCGGCCAGCGCGGCCAGCGCCGCCGCCGCCGACGCGGCCAGCAGCGAGTTGCCGGCGTTCCCCGCCAGCGAGGAGAGGGTCGAGTCGCCGATTCCCTTCGCCGCCCAGTAGGCGAGCACGCCGACCGGGAGCGCGAGCGCAATCGCGACCACCAGCGCGCAGAATCCGAGCGCGGGCCAGCGCCAGCGGCCGAGCGGGACCGGAGCCGCCCGCCGCGCCGCCCCGGGGCCGGTGCGGTGGTAGGCGCCGCGGTCGCGAAACCGCGCGTAGACGAGGAACAGTCCCAGCATCAGGAGCACCAACACCGCGCCCAGCGCCGCCGCCGAGGTGCGGTCGAAGCTCGCGTTGTAGGAGATGTAGATCTCCCGCGTGAACGAGTTGAAGCGCATGATCGAAACCGCCCCGAAATCGCTCATCGCATACAGCGCCACCAGCAGCGCCCCGGCACCGATCGCCGGCGCCAGCTGCGGCAGGGTGACTGTGCGAAAGACCTCGAGCGGGCGCCGGCCCATTGCCCGGGCGGCGTCCTCGAGCTGCGGGTCGAGCCGACTGAGCGCGCCGCGAACCGGAAGCAGAACCAGCGGATACGTGAACAGCGTCAGCGCCAGCCACGCCCCGGGGAAGCCGTAGATCGAGGGGATCTGCTCGACCCCGAGCGGCGCAAGCGCATCCTGAAGGAAGCCTCTGGGACCGAACGCCGAGACCAGCAGGTAGGCCCCGATGTAGCTGGGGACCACCAGCGGCAGCGTCACCAGGACCGCCCAGACCCGCCTGCCGGGCAGATCGGTGCGGGCTGTCAGGTAGGCGAGCGGGACCGCGAGCGCGACGGCGCCGGCGGTCGCCGCGGCGGCGAGCCCTGCCGAGCGCAGCACTAGCTCGAGCGTGCGCTCGTTCCACGCCGCGGCCCAGGCGATGTCCCAGTCCTCGGCGATCGTGACCGCGAGGTAGAAGGCGGGGAGAGCGGCGGCGGCGGCGACCGCGGTCCCCGCGGCGAGCAGCGTCAGCGGCGGGCGCCGCATCAAAGGGCGCCGGCCTCCTGCATCAGCTCGACCGTCCCCGGAAGGTCGGAGAGGTCGGACAGATCGACGCCGGGCGGGGCCGGAATCCGGTCGAGCGGCACCAGCGTCGGATCGGGCTCGACCCCGGCGACCAGCGGGTACTCCTGCGAGCTCTCGGCGAAATAGCGCTGCGCCTCTCGCGACAGCAGGTAACGGATGAAGTCGAGCGCCTCATCGGGCTCGTCGCTGGCGGTCAAGACGCCGACCCCGGTGGTGTTCACGAGCGAGCCCAGGTCGTCGGGGGGGAAGTGGACCTCGACCGGATAGTCGGGATCCTCTGCCTTGGCCTGGGCGACGTAGTAGTGGTTGATCAAGCCGAGGTCGATCTCGCCCGCGGCGATCGCGTCGCGAACCGGGGTGTTGGACTCATAGGCCTGAGTCTCGTTCGCGACCATCCCCTCGAGCCACTCGCGGACGATGTCGTCACCCTCCGACTGGCGCAGCGCCGTGACGTAGGCCTGCAACGAGGCGTTCGTCGGCGCCCAGCCGACTCGCCCGCGCCACTCGGGGTCGGTGAGCTCGAGCGGCGAGGCCGGAAGCTCCGATCGGGCCGCGGCGCCCGGGTTGTAGGCGATCACCCTGGCGCGGGCCGAGATCCCGACCCAGGTGCCGTCGGCGGCGCGGAAGCGCCGCGGGACCCGCTCGAGCAGCTCGCGGGGCAGCGGGATCAGCAGGCCCTCGGCGTCGACCGCGTCCAGCGACCCTGCGTCCTGGCTGAAGTAGACGTCCGCGGGCGTGTTCTCGCCCTCCTCGGCGAGCGTCGCCGCCAGCGCCCCCGAGTCCCCGAAGCGGACCTGGAGATCGCGATCGACCCGCGCCTCATAGTCGTCGATCACGGGGCCGATCAGCGGCGGGATCCGGCCCGAGTAGACCGTGATCCCCTGGGTCTCGGGCTCGTCCGAGGAGCCGGGCTCGGAGCCCCCGCCGCACGCGGCCAGGCCGAGGCAGCCGGCGAGCAGCAGGGCGGCGAGCGCGGGCGGGCGGCCGCGGTCCGTTGTTCTGATGAAGTTAGGGCGCAAGTTAGGTCCACCTAACGCGAACGCAGAAGTATGTCAATGACGATTCAGAGGGCCTGGTGGCCAGCCGGGATCGTGGCGATTGCCGCGGGGTCGCTGGCGCTCCCCTTCACGCTCGCCTACGACCCCTGGGCGTGGCTCGTCTGGGGGCGGGAGCTGGTGGGGCTGGAGCTCGACACCGACGCCGGCCCGTCGTGGAAGCCCTTGCCGGTGCTGGTCGCGGCCCCGTTCTCGCTCGCGGGTGAGACGGCCCCCGAGCTGTGGCTGGTGGTCGCACGGGCCGGCTGGATCGCCGCCGCCGTGCTCGCCTGGCGCCTGGCGGCGATGCTGACGCCCGCAGGGACGCGTACCCAGCGTGTGATTTCCGGGGCGATTGCCGGCGCCGGCGTCGTGCTGCTCTTCGACCCGTTCACGAGCTGGACGCGGCAGTTCGCGATCGGGCTCGCCGAGCCGCTGCTGGTCGCGCTGGTCCTCGGAGCCGTCGAGCGCCACCTGTGTGGCGCTCACCGGCAGGCGCTGGCGCTCGCACTCGCGGCCGCCCTGGTTCGGCCCGAGGCATGGCCCTTCCTGGCCGCCTACTGCGTGCTGCTCTGGCGGGACCGGCCGGAGCTTCGAACCTGGGTCGCGGGCGCCGCGGTCGCGGTGCCGGTCCTCTGGCTGGTCCCCGACCTGATCGGCTCGGGCGATCCGCTCACCGGGGCGCGGCGTGCGCGCGAGGGCACCGGCTCGGCGCTGGGGGAGGGGATCGAGGCCGTCGGCCGCTCGCTCGAGCTTCCGCTGGCGGCGCTCTGGCCGGCCGCGGCCTGGGCGCTGTTCTCGGCGCGCCGCGCCGGTGAGCGTGTGATCGTGGCGCTGGCGATCGGTGCGCTCGCCTGGATCGCGGTGGTGGCGGCGCTCGCGGCCGCCGGCTATGCGGGCCTGCCGCGGTTCGCGGCGCCGGCGGCGGCGCTGGTGTGCGTGCTCGGCGGCGTCGGCATGGTCC
>JBOGZD010000049.1:0-19989 GCA_050697155.1 Solirubrobacterales bacterium
ACGCACGACATGACCGCCGCGCGCAGGCTCGCCGACCACGTCGCCGTGATCCACGAGGGACGGATCGCGGCAAGCGGGGAGGCCGACGCGATCTTCGGCTCGAACGACGAGCTCGTCCGCCAGCTGCTCACCGGAGCGCGCACGGGCCCGATCCAGCTCGGGACGGCCTAGGCACTAATACCAGGTCGATTCGGGCTCACGCGGAGGCTCCTGGAGTGCGCCACCCTCGGTGCCGAGCAGGTCGGGGTCGTCGCGGCCGAGCTCCCAGAGCAGATCGTCGAGCAGCGGCGGCGACATCCCCGCCGCCTCGGCGACGTCGGCGAAGGCGTCTCTGGTGCGGGCGCGGACCTCCTCGCGCTCGCCCGGCTCGACCAGGCCCGAGCGCAACGCCAGCCGCATGAGCACGTTGTCGGCGCTCACCTGCCAGTGCTCGGGGTCGGTCGGGGAGAACCAGCCGCGGCGGTCGCAGATCTTCGCGAAGAGCTGCGACTTCTTGGCCAGCGGATCGGCGTAGGCGGCGAACATGGCGAGGCGGTCGAGCAGGCCGGCCCGGCCCCCGAGGCGTCGCTCGCACGCGGCGAGCAGGGCGTCCGCCGCGCCCTCGTAGTCACGCGCGAGTCCGGTCGCCAGGTCGCGCCAGAGCTCGGCTCGGCGCCCGGGGTCGGCGACCGTCTCTCCCCCGATCCGAAACAGCTCCGCGACGTCGCGCTCGGAGGCGTCGGCAAGGCGCGCGGCGGTCAACAGGCCGGACTGTCGCCGCCCCGCCTGCAGCGCGACCGCCCAGAGCAGCGCGCTGCCCTCGAACGGCCCCTCGCCATCGACCAGATACCGGCCCCGGTAGCCGCTGCGGTGGTCGACGGCGCAGAGGAAGAGCGCGGCGTCGGCGTTGGGGACGTGGGCGAACGTCGGCGGCTCCCAGCGCTCGGCGAGCTCGAGCACCCGCGCGGCGACCCGGGCGACCCGCTCCGGGGTCTCGGTCACGGCGACAACCTAAAGGAACACGCACAGCCCGATCGCCGCGCGCCCGGGATAAGCTCGCGGGCGGTGAGAGGGATCGCGGACCGGACGTCCGGGGAAGCGTCGCTGTTCGGGCTCGAGGCGGGCGGCGACACGATCTCGGCACGGCTGCGGCTCGGGGGCGAGGAGGAGCCGATCCGCTTTCGCGTCCCCGGCTCCGCGCTGAGCGAGTCCTACGACCCGTTCATCGCCGCGGCGCTGCCGGTGGCGATGCGCCGGGCGGCGTCGCTGAAGGTCGAGGGCCCGGTGTCCCCGCGGCTGCTGGCAAGCCTGCCGCGGATCCAGGGCGTACTCGCCGGGATGGACCGGGGCTTTCGCGAGATCGAGGTCGCCGCCGGACCCCGCTCAGACCTCGTACGTGGTGAGCTCGAGGCGGTGGCCGTCGGGGTCGTCGAAGTAGATCGAGTGGCAGATGCCGTGGTCCGAGAAGCTGACCTCGAGCCCGCGCTCGGCGAGCTTCGCGCGCGCCGACTCGAAGCCCTCGCGGTCCGTGCGGAAGGCGAGGTGGAGGAAGCGAATCGGGGGCTCGGCGTCGTCGGGGCCTCTGGACGGGTGCGAGTCCCGCGAGAACAGCGCCACTCCGCTGGCCACGCCCCCGCCGCCTTCGCTCACCATGAAAACCGGCTCGTGCCACTGCTCGTATGCCCGCTCGAGGCCAAGCACCTGCTGGTAGAAGGCAGCCGAGCGCTCTAGGTCGGCGACCGAGAGGGCGACGTGGTCGACTCCGTGGTTGCGAAAGGAAGCCATCGCAGACGAGCCTACGTCAGAGCGCGCGGGTGGACGGAGCCTCAATCGCGGACGGAGCCGATGACGCGGGTCGGAACGCGCGCTGCCTCGACGTGCTTTGGGCCGTCCCCGACACGCAGGCGGGCGAGCTCGCGGCGCTTGCGGTAGGAAATCACCGAGAGCGTCCCGTCGCGGTTGTTGGGCACGAAACAGCGGCGGCCGCCCGGGCCGGTCGTCGCCCAGCCCGGCGCGTCCCCGACCTCGATGATCGCCCTCGGCCGCATCCGCCGCCGCGATACGAGCGCCACGTAATCGGACGCTCGCCCGGCCGCGTAGAGCGTCCGCTGATCGCCGGAGAGGTCGAGCCCGTGGTGCGGCGCCTCGAAGTCGAAGTCCTCCTCGGTGACGCCCGGGTCGATCGGCAGCTCGAGCCGGCGCCGGATCTGGCCGCGCTGGAGGTCGAGCTCGACGATGCCGTGGAAGTGCGAGAGCTGGGCGTAGAGGCGCCGCTCGTCGGCGGTGAGCACGAACGGCCGGACGCCGTCCTCGAACTCGTAGGTGCCGAGGATCTCGAGGCTCGCCGGGTCCACCACGGTGAGCCTGTAGGTGCCGCTGCGGGTCGCCCGCAGCTCCCGGGGCAGCAGGATGTTTCCGATGCTGGCGTTGTAGAGCCGCTCGCCGTCGGGAGAGAGATGATTGTCGTGCGGCCATTCGCCAGTTCGAAACGAGCCCGCGATCGTGCCGCCCCTCGTCTCGATCGCGTGGACCACGTCTGCGGTCATCGCCGAGACGTAGAGCCGGCGGCCGTCGCCCGAGAGCGTCATGTGGTCGGCTCGCAGTCCGCTCACGGGCGTCTTCCACAGCAGCTCGCCGGTGCGGATGCGAAACGCGGCCACGTCACCGCGATGGCCGCGTGAGACATAGAGCACACGACCGTTCGGAGAGACGTCTTGGTCCTGGACGAAGTTCTCACCGCCAGCGAGCTCGATCAGCTGCTGGCCGGCAAGGGCCTGAACCGCATCGTCGTCGCCGACGGTCGCCGCGGCGCCGTCGGGGAGGACGTCGATCGTGCGAAGCACTCTCAGCCGGCGCGCGTCGACGATGCTCACGGTCCCGTCCTCAGCGTTGGCCACGAAGACGACGCCGCGCTTCTCGGCGCCGCCGTGCCCGGCACCGGGCCTCGCTTCGCCATCGGTGACGCGGGGCGCGCCGGCGCCTGCTGCGCCTACAGCCCCCGCTGCCGCGGCGGCGATCGCCACCGCGGCGGCCGCGGCGAGCGCCCTCCCCACGTCAGCTCCCGCCGGCGCCGCGCTCGACCGCATCGATCACCGCCGGGGCGAAGTCACCGATCGCCGGATCGTCGGGGAACGTGAACCCGAGGCGGCTGATGACGAGGTTGTGGCTCGGGACCACGAGCGCGATCTGCCCGAACGCGCCCGAGGCGAAGTACGCGCTCTCGGGCACGCCCTCGAAGTGCTGGCGCTCGCCGTTCAGCCACCAGAGGCCGCCATAGCCGCTCGCCGTCGGCGCGGGCGTACGGACGAAACGCACCCACCGCCGCGAGACGATCCGCTCGCCCGCGAACCGGCCGCGGTTGAGATGGAGCAGGCCGAGCCGGGCGAGGTCGCGGGCGGTCGTGTAGGTGGCGCCGCTGGCGATGTACTGACCGTAGGGGTCGGTCTCGAGCGTGCTCGAGCGCATCCCCAGCGGCTCGAGCAACCGCCTTTGGGGGAACTCCAACGGGTCGCCGCCCCGGCGGCGCACCTTGCGAAACACCGCGCTGGCGATCGCGAGCACGTTCGCGTTCCGGTACTGCCAGCGCGTGTCCGGGGCACCTCCAGCGGCGACTCGAGCGCGTCGGCGTAGGTGTCGAAGCCGTCGAAGTAGATGAACGCGTGGCCGTTGTTGGGCGTGAACGTCTCCAGGCTTCGGGCGGTGCCCTCGAACTGGTTCTGCTGCAGGCCGCTGCTCATGTTGAGCAGATGCCGGAGCGTGATCGGCCGCCGGTCGTCGCCCGCCCATTCGGGGATCGGCGGGCGGTCGTCGAGCCTGAGCCTTCCGCGGTCGACCAGCAGCCCGGCGAGGGTGGCCGTGAGGCTCTTCGACGCCGACCACGCCCGCTGTGGCGTGAACGGCCCGAAGCCGGGTCGGTACGCCTCGGCGACCAGCTCGCCGTCGTGCACGACCACGACCGCGCGGGTTCCGGGACTCCGCATGTACTCGTCGAGCGCCGCATCGAGCAGGCCCCGGTCGATCCTGCTTCGCCCGTGCCAGAGACGCTCGCCGAGCGGCCAGCGACGGCGCGCCGGCGGGCCACGCCACGGCACCCGTTGGGGCTCGAAGTGCAGCCGCCCGGAGTACGCGGGGATGATCACGCAACCCTGTGACTCGGCGTGCACGGCGCGGCGAGCCGGGTAGCCGGGCATCTCGACGGTGACCGCCTCCGCGCCGTGGTCGATCCTCACCCGCGCAAGGTCGGCGACGAAGCCAGGCGCGAGCACCGTGGCCGCGACCCGCGCGTCGCCGATGATTGCCTCCGGGTCGCCGCCGGCGACGAAGACCCGCGAGCAGACCTCCTTGGCGGCGAACGCCGACGCGTACTCGGCCGGCAGGCCGTCGAACTCGGGCCCCGGTGGGGTGGGATTCCGGGCCTGCGCCGGCGCGGCGATCACCCCGCACGCAAGCGTGGCCACCGCCAGCCGCAGGAGCGCGCCGCCCGCGCCGCGTCGACTCACCGCTGACCGGCCCTCCAGCCCACCGGAGGCCATGTTCGCAAACGCCCCGCGCGGGTGAGCCCGCAGCCGACCTGCTAGCGCAGGATCCGCAGCGCCAGTGAGCGCAGGCCCGACTTGACCCGGGCAGACGCGCGGCGGGCGGTACTCGGTCGCGATGGAGATCGGCGGCGCAGATTCGCCGCGGCGGCCGAGTCGAGCGCCTCGATCCGCTCCCTCGCCAGGCGGGCGTTGGTTCGCCGGAGCTCTCGGTTTGCCAGCTCGAGCTCGGCGACCTCGCGGCGCAAGCGCTCCAACTCCGACTCGCTCATCCGCTCGCCGTCCAGGTCGTCTCGGCCTCGGCGAGGTGGGCGCGGACCTCGCCCTCGATCCGCTCAGCGTTCGGCGCCCCGAGCCTTCGCATCATCGAATCGTCGCGAATCCGGTAGTCGAGCAGCACCTCGGGGATCACGTGTCCGACGAGCCCCGCCCGGCGCATCCGCCGGTAGAACGCCCAGTCCTCGAAGCTCGTGAGCTCCTGGCTGAAGCGCAGCCCGCGCTCGAAGACCGAGCGCCGGAAGACCGCCGCCGCGTCGCCGGCGACGTTGCGTTCCTCGACCAGCCTCGACCAGTTTCCCAGCGGCCGCAGGCCGCGACCCGGCGAGGCCCACTGCTCGCCCGACTCGTCGACGTAGCGCGCCCAGCTTGTCGCGTAGGCGAGCTCGGGCCGCGCCTCGAGCACCGCCACGCAGCGCTCGACGAAGGTCGCGGCGGCGACGTTGTCGGCGTCGCAGAAGAACACGTAGCGGCCTCGGCTCTGGGCGACCCCGGCGTTGCGGGCCGCGCCGAGGCCCGAGTTCGGCTGGCTGAGCAGCTCGATCGGATAGCGGTCGGCGAGCTCGAGGAGGACCCGGTCGGCAGCCTCGAACGAGCCGTCGTTGACGACGATCACCTCGACCGGGCGGTGGGTCTGCTCGACCGCCGAGCGCACCGTCGCCTCGACGAACCGCTCGAGCCGGAAGTAGGAAATCACCACCGACACCAGCGGCTCACCCCCAGCGGCCCCCTCGGCGCGAGGGGCACGTTGACCGCGATAGTCGCGGCTAACGTGCGCCTCGTCCCCGGCGGCGCGGGCCGGGGCTGTGCGGCGGGCGGTCGCACTGGAGCGGGGCGTCTCGGCGGCGAGCTCGAGGTAGGCGGTGCGGATTGGCTCCGGGTCGGTGAGCGTGGCATAGGCCGCTCGCGGACCCCCTGTTCCGCTCAGCTCCCTGGCGCGGTCCGGCTTCGCCAGCAGCTCCTCGATCGCCCCGGCGAGCGGATCGGCGCCGACGCCCTCGGTGAGCCATCCCGAGCGCTCGTCGACGATCTCTGAGAGGCCCCCGGTGGGGGTCGCGAGCAGCGGGCGGTTTCGCTCCAGCGCCTCGAGTGCGACGGCGGGCCAGCATTCCCACAGCGAGGGCAGGACGACGGCGTCGTGGGCTTCGATCAGGCCCGCCAGCTCGCCGCGCGAGACCGGTGCCCGGATCTCCACCCTGCGATCGCCGGCGAGCATCAGCTCCAAGACTGCCCGCATCGACTGGCCCAGCGGGGCCGTGTCGGTGTCGCCGCCGACGATCGTCACCCGCAGGCCGTCGGCGTCGATCCCGCTCACGGCGCGGGCGAGGTCGAGCACGCCCTTTCGCCGCTCGAGCCGGCCTGCACACAGCAGGCGCAACCCATCCCGAGTCCCCGGGGCGCGGGTCTCGAGCGCCGGCTCGAGCGCCGGCTCGAGCGGGTGCCGGGCGAGCACCGGGGCGGCGACCGCGTCCGATCCGAGCCGCCGCTCGTAGGTGCCGAGCACGTCGCCCCCCGGCCAGAGCACGTGATCGCAGTTGGCGAGCGCGTAGCGTTCGATCTCATACGTGAGCCGCGGCTCGAGCTCCGCCGGCAGGTGGCCGTTGAGGACGTCGGTCATCTCCGCGGTGCTGTAGAGGCGCACGCAGACCGTCGTCCGGTGCAACCGCGGGTCGAGTGAGCGAGCGGCCTGGGCGGCGACGAACCCCTCGCCGAGGAAGTCGGGGAACTCGACCAGGTCGGGGCCCCCGTCGGGGTACTCGCCGACGAGCGCCTCGTAGGCGCGCGCGCTCCACAGCCACAGCGGGCTTCCGTGGTAGTCCTCGACCTCCCAGCCGCGGGGCTCGGGCACGAAGCGCAACCGCAGCCCGGCGAGGGTGGAATCGCCGGCGGCGACGAGCTGCTCGTGGCGTCGGCGGTGGCGGTCGGTGGTGAAGATCGTCACCTCGGCCACGGACGCCAGCGCCCGGGCCGCCGCGACGACGTAGGTGCCGATCCCGCCCTCGGCCAGCGGCGCGACCTCGCGCGAGACGAGCGCGATCCGCGCCCGCCCGCTCACCGCAAGTGGATCGCGCTTCGCACGACAACCAACGGAATCTGCTCCGCGCTCACCGGGTGCTCACCACCAGACGGTGCTGTCGATTCCCTCGAGCTCGGAAACCGGGCGCGTGTAGACGCCGGACGAGAGGTACTTCCAGCCGTCGTCCGGGACGAGGAAGACGATGTTGCCCTCGTCGAGCTCGGCCGCGATCCGCACGCAGATCGCAGCGATCGCGCCCGAGGAGACGCCGGCGAACAGCCCCTCCTCCCGCAGCAGCCTCTGGGTCCAGACGATCGCGTCGCGGTTGGAGACCATGATCTTGCGGTCGAGCAGGGAGAGGTCGATGATCGGCGGGATGAACCCGTCGTCGAGCGAGCGCAGTCCCTGGACCAACTCCCCCTGCATCGGCTCGGCGGCGACGATCTTGGTCTCGGGGTCGTTCTCCTTCAACCGCCGCCCGACCCCCATCAGGGTGCCGCCGGTGCCGAGCCCGGCGACGAACGCGGCGACCGAGTCGAGCTCCTCGAGGATCTCCGGCGCGGTGCCGTCGTAGTGGCAGCGCGGGTTGGCCTCGTTGCCGTACTGGTAGGGCATGTAGACCGAGGGGTCCGAGTCGGCCAGCTCGAGCGCCATCTCGACCGCCCCGTTCGAGCCCTTAGCGCCCTCCGAGTACACGATCTCGGCGCCATACATGCGCAGCAGCTGGGTGCGCTCCTCGGTGACGTTGTCAGGCATCACCACTCGCAGCGGATAGCCCCGCAGCCGGCAGATCATCCCCAGCGAGATGCCCGTGTTGCCCGACGTCGGCTCGAGCACGGTCTGGCCCGGCTCGATCGCGCCCTCGGCCTCGGCGCCCTCGATCATCGCCTTCGCCACCCGGTCCTTGACCGAGCCGGTCGGGTTGCGGCCCTCGAGCTTGGCGAAGATCCGCACCCCGGGCTTCGGCGAGAGCCGCGGGAGCTCGACCAACGGCGTGTTGCCGACTGCCTCGACCAGGTCGCCGTAGCGGCCCCCGCACGGCCGGTTGAGCGTCGGCTCGAGCATGGCCCCGGGAAGTCTAGGCGGATGAGCCCTCCGAACCGGCCGACCGGCATAAGCTGCCCCATGGCTCGCAGCGGGCGTTTCAGGCTGCTGCGCAGGCTGCGGGGGGAGCTCGCCGCCTGGCGCGCGGTGGACGGCCACCTGAAGGAGCTCTACCGTGCCGTCGGCGACCGGACGTATTCCCCCGGCGCATCGAGCCGCTGGTGGACATCCCGGCGGTGATGGCCTGGATCGCCGAGGCGGAGCTGCAGACCCAGCCGCTGGTGTCGGTCGTGACCCCCACCCTCGATCGCGGGCCGTATCTCCCCCGCGCGGTCCGGTCCGTGATCGCCCAGAGCTACCGCGACTGGGCTGATCGTCGACGACGGCGACGTCGAGGAGACCGCCGCGATCGTCGAGCGCTTCGGCGACGATCGGGTGAGGCACCTGGAGGGCGCCAGGCGCGGCCAGCAGGCTGCGCGCAACCAGGCGCTGGCCGCGGCGCGCGGGGAGCTGATCGCCTATCTCGACGACGACAACGTCATGCACCGCAACTGGCTCAAGTCCGTCGTCTGGGCGTTCGAGCAGCGGCCCGGCTCAACCTGCTCTACGGCGCGATCGTGGTCGACGACCCCGAGCGGCTCCGGGGGGAGGGTGAGGGCGCCCTGCCGACCGCGTACCTGCACCCGTTCGATCGCAGCATGCTGGCGGAGGACAACCTCGCCGACATGTCGACGATCGCCCACCGCCGGCTCGCGGAGGCACGCTTTCGCGAGGACCTCCAGATGCATCCCGACTGGGACCTGCTGCAGCGACTCACCGCTATCGACGAGCAGGCGCTCGCGTTGCCGGCGCTCGCCTGCTTCTACCTCACCGATGCCCCGGATCGGCTCAGCGCCGTGCGTTCGGGGAAGCGCGAGGCCGCACAGCTCCGCCTTCGTGCGCAGGAGCGGTAGGGTTCGGCCTGCACCCCGACGGATCGGAGAGAGAATGAGAGGGACTCGGTTCTGGCTGGTAATCGCGCTCGTCGCGTTGCTGGCGAGCGCGCTGATCGCCGCAGGATGCGGCGACGACGATGACGATGGCGACGGGGACGGAGAGGACCTCGGCCTGATCTCGGAGGGCACGCTGACGGTCGGCACCGACACTCCCTTCCCGCCGTTCGAGATCGGCCAGCCGCCGAACATCACCGGCTATGACATCGACGTCATGAACGCGATCGCCGAAGAGCTCGAGCTGACGCCCGAGTACACGGACACCGCGTTCGACACGATCTTCCGAGACGTGGCCCAGGGCCAGTTCGACACGGTGGCCGCGGCGTCGACGATCACTCCGGGTCGCGAGAACGCGGTCGACTTCAGCGATCCCTATTACGAGGCCCAGCAGGCGTTGCTCGTCCCCGAGGGCTCGGACATCGCCTCGGTCGAAGACCTCGGCGGCGCGATCGTCGGCACCCAGGACGGAACCACCGGCGAGACCTACGCCAACGAGGAGACCGACGCGTCCGAAGTACGCGGCTTCCCCGAGGGCCCGGACGCCACCGCGGCGCTGCAGACCGGGCAGGTCGACGCGGTGATCATCGATCAGCCAGTCGCGGTCGACGCGCTCGAGCAGCAGGAGGGGGCCGAGATCGCCGAGGAGATCCAGACCGACGAGCTCTACGGCTTCGCCGTCGCCCCGGAAAACGACGCCCTGCGCGAGGCGATGAACGAGGCGCTGGCGACGCTCAAGGAGGACGGCACGATCACGGACCTCTACGCCGAGTACTTCGGTGGAGCCGAGCCGCCGGCCTCGGTGCTGGAGGGCACGAACGAGCTGCTGACAGACGACTAGCCGCGCGAACGGCTGATCGGAAGAAGGGGCGCCATCCGGCGCCCCTTTTTCGTGCGGATAGCCTGCGCGGCGAAGGAGGACAGATGGACTTCATACTCGAGTACTACTTCGATTTGGGCCTGATGTGGGACGAGCGCGACCGGGTCCTCGACGGCTTCTGGATCACGATCAAGCTCGCGGTGATCTCCGGAGTGCTGTCGCTCGCGTGGGGGCTCGTGCTTGCGGTGCTGCGCCAGCTCCCGGGCCGGCCGCTGGCGCCGGTGCGGGGGGTGGTGATCGCCTACATCGACGTCTTTCGTGGCATCCCGCTGCTGCTCGTGCTGCTCCTGCTCTCGGGCAGCCTGAGCGCATTCCAGGCCCAGGGCGTGATCCCCGAGTTCCTGGGGTTGCCACGGTGGTTCGGCGAAGCGGAGACATTCTGGTACGGGATCATCGCGCTGACGCTGACCTACGGCGCGTACATGGCCGAGGTCTACCGGGCGGGGATCGAGGCGGTGCCGCGCGGGCAGATGGAGGCCTCGCGCTCGCTCGGGATGAGTCATGGTCAGGCGATGCGCTACGTGATCGTGCCGCAGGCGGTACGCAAGGTGATCCCGCCGCTGCTCAACGACTTCATCGCCCTGATGAAGGACACCTCGCTGGTCAGCTTCATCGGCGCGATCGAGGTCGTGCAGGCCGGGCGCGACGTGCAGGCCGAGTTCTTCAACGGCTCCGGGCTCGTGCTGGCAGGCATACTGTTCCTGATCGTGACGATTCCGCTCGCCCGCCTGGTCGATCGCATGATCGCCCGCGAGCAGCGTCGGACCGAGCGTGGTGGTGGCCCGGCCATGCCCCCCCAGCCGATCCCGACCGCGGGTGGTGGCGCCGCTGCCGCGGGAGGCTCGAGGTGAGTGACGCGGATCGAATTGCGGAGGCGGCGTCCGCGGTGGCGCACGGGGGCGACGCCATGCTGCGGCTGGAGAACGTCAACAAGCATTTCGGGCCGCTCCACGTGCTGCGGGGGGTCGGCCTCGAGGTCGGTCGCGGCCATGTGATCTGCGTGATCGGGGCGAGCGGCTCGGGCAAGTCGACCCTGCTGCGCTGCATCAACCTGCTCGAGCCGCCCGAATCGGGGCGCATCCTGCTCGAGGGCAAGGAGATCACCGGTGCCGACGCGGTCGAGGGGATCGACTATGTCCGGCGCCGGGTCGGGATGGTGTTCCAGGACTTCAACCTCTTTCCCCACAAGACGGCGCTCGAGAACATCTGCCTCGCCCAGGAGAAGGTGCTCGACCGCTCGCCGCAGGAGGCGCGGACAAAGGCCGAGGCACTGCTGCACCGAGTCGGCCTCGCCGACAAGGTGCACGAGGTCCCGGATCGGCTCTCGGGCGGCCAGCAGCAGCGGGTCGCGATCGCGCGGGCGCTGGCGATGGACCCGCACGTGATGCTGTTC
Source organism: Solirubrobacterales bacterium (assembly GCA_050697155.1). GTDB lineage: Bacteria > Actinomycetota > Thermoleophilia > Solirubrobacterales > 70-9 > JBOGZD01. The sequence goes on from JBOGZD010000049.1 coordinate 11,114, forward strand.
GACGAGGTGACCAGCGCGCTGGACCCCGAGCTGCGCAAGGAGGTGCTCGACGTGCTGCGCGAGCTCGCCTCCGAGGGGATGACGATGGTCATCGTCACCCACGAGATGGGGTTCGCGCACGAGGTCGCGAACGAGATCGCGTTCATGGACGAGGGCGTCATTCGTGAGACCTGGTATCCGAAGGACCCGGGGTCGCGCCCGCGCGAGAAGCGCACGCAGGAGTTCCTCGGGCTGGTGCTCGAGCACTGAGCGTGCTGTGGCGCCTTGTTCGCGCTGTACGCGGATAAGGCGCCACACGCGGGTCAGCACCTAGCATTCCGCCGATGCCAGGGCCGTTTCGCGACCTCGAGGTCGGCGAGCTCTTCCCCCCGATCGAGGAGGAGCTGGGGCCGTTTCGCCACTACTTCAAGGGCAAGGTGCTGAACGCCGGCGCCGGCAGCCGCGACCTCAGCCAGCTGATCGACGGCGAGCTGTTCAACCAGGACATCAAGGACGCCCCGCACATCAGGTTCAACTCGCCGCTGCACGAGATCCCGGTCGAGGACGGGTTCTTCGACGCGATCATCTGCAATGCGGTGCTCGAGCACGTCGAGAACCCCGAGGAGGTGATGAGCGAGTTCGCCCGCGTCAGCCGCTCCGGGGGGATCCTCTACCTCACGGTCCCGTTCATGCAGCCCGAGCACCTCGACCCGACCGACTTCCAGCGATACACCCTCGACGGGCTCGAGCGCCTCGTGCGCGAGCACGGGTTCGAGGTCCGCGAGAGCGGCGGAGTGCACTCCGTCTACATCACCCTCGCCTGGATCGTCCGGGAGTGGCTTCATCCCAAGCGCGGCTTCGTGGGCAGAGCGCTGAAGGCGGCCCTCTACCCGCTGCTGCGCCGGCGCGCCCGCCGCTCGAGCGAGTACGTGCACTCGCTCGCCTCGGCCTACCGGGTGATCGGCGTGCGCACGTAGGCGTGGCCGAAGCGACTCGAGCCCCGGCCGGGCTCGCCTCGGACCCCGAGGCGGCCGGCGCGCCGGCCTCGCGGCCGGCGCGGATCTGCATCGTCAGCTACGAGTTCGCCGGGCCCACCCGAACCGGCGGGATCGGGACCGCGTATGCCTCGCTCGCCGAGGCGCTCGCCGAGGCGGGGCACGAGGTCACGGTCCTGTTCACCGGCTGGGCTCAGGGCGAGGAGGACACGTTCGAGCACTGGGCCCGCCACTACGGGCCGCGCGGGATCCGGCTCGAGCGGCTCGAGCGCTGGTCGGAGGGAATCGAGACCGGCCAGATCAACGCCGCCCGCGCGTATGAGGCCCACCGCTGGCTGCGCGAGGCCGACCGCGAGCGTCCGTTCGACGTCGTCCACGTCCCGGAGACGCTCGGGCACGGCTACTACGCGATCCTCGCCAAGCGCCAGGGGCTCGCCTTCGCCCGGACGACGATCGCGGTCGGCACACACAGCTCGACAACCTGGGTGCTGGAAACGAACGGGATCGTCTGCCAGGGGGCGAACGACTACGCCGACGACTTCATCGAACGCCGCTGCGTCGAGCTCGCCGACGCGGTGATCAGCCCGAGCGCCTACCTGCTCGAGTGGATGCGCTCCCGGGGCTGGGAGCTCGCGGAGCGCCGGTTCGTCCAGCAGTACGTGCAGCCGCGCGAGCTGGCGGAGCTGCGCGAACAGCAAGGCACCGAAGGAGGGGCAGGCGGTGGGCCGACCGAGCTCGTGTTCTTCGGCCGGCTCGAGCACCGCAAGGGGCTGCGCGTGTTCTGCGACGCCCTCGACGAGCTCGCGGCAGGGGAGGCCGAGGCGGCGGTCGAGGTCACCTTCCTCGGCCGCCAGGCACTCGTCGACGGCGCCCCCGCGGGCGAGTATCTGAGCGAGCGCGCCGGCGCATGGCCGTGGCCGTGGCGGATCGTCGACGGCCTCGGACGACGCGAGGCGATCGCCCATCTTCAGGCGCCCGGACGGCGGCTCGCGGTGATGCCCTCGCTCGCCGACAACTCGCCGAACACCGTCTATGAGGCCCTCGCCCTCGAGATCCCCTTCCTCGCCTCGCGGATCGGCGGCACCGCCGAGTTGATCGACGCCGGCGATCTCGACCGCTGCACCTTCGACCCCCGCGAGCCGGGTACGTTGGCGGCCCGGATCCGCGAGGCACTCGCCGCCCCCCGTCTCGAACCGGTGCGCCCTGCGGTCGACCCCGACCAGAACCGCAAGGCCCACGTCGACTGGCACGAACGGATCGCCGGCGCCAACGACCGCGGCGACCCCCAGCGAATGGGAGAAAAGGGCCGCATACGAACCCCTATCCCCCAATCGCCGCCAGAAACGGTGGCGGTTGGACCCGACGGTCCCGCCGCCGCACTCGAAGCCGCCGCCCCGGCCGAGCCCGCCGCCCCGGCCGAGCCCGCCGCCCCGGCCGAGCCTGCCGCCCCGGCCGACGCCCCCTACGTGACCTTCACCCCGGCCGGCGCCCCACTAGACGACGAGGCGATCGCGACCCTCGTCGGCGTCGCCGATCACACCAACGCCGACGTGGTGGCCCCCGCCGTCCGCATCGCCACCGACGAAGGCGAGCACGTCCGCGTCCCGGTCGGCGGGCCGCCGATCGCCGGGCTGTTGCGCCGCCCGTTCGGCGACCTCGCCTTCCTCATCCGCCGCTCGGCGCTTGAGCGCCTCGGCGGCTTCGACCGCGAGCTCGAGCCGGCCTCGCAGGCGCACGAGCTGCTCTGCCGCGCGACGATCGAGGGGGCGCCGATCGAGGTCGTTCCAGAGCCGCTCGCCGGCCCGGTGCCGAGCGCCGTCGCGGGCGAGCTCGCCGTCACCGGCGCCCGCGAGCCGGCGCTCCGGATCGCCCGCGCCTACCGCGAGGCCGCGCCGGAGCTGCTCGCCGACCTGCCCGAGCTCGCCCAGCAGCTGTTCGCGATCCACGCCCAGCGCGAGCGCGAGTTCACAGAGCTCTACGAGAACCGCTTCGGCCGCCTGACCCTGCCGGTGCGCCGGCTCGCCTACCGGGCGCGGCGGGTGCGGGCGCTCCTGCGCCGGTCACGCGGCCCACGATGAGCGCGGAGCAGGCTGGAGCGGGCCTCGACGTCGTCATCGTCTCCTACCGCTGCGAGGGCCTGCTGCGCGACTGCCTCGGCTCGCTTCGCGAGCACCCCCCGCAGCGGCCGATGAACGTACACGTGGTCGACAACGCCTCCGCCGACGGCACCGCGGAGATGGTCGCCCGCGAGTTCCCGGAGGTGAGGCTGACGGCGAGCGAGCGCAACCTCGGCTTCAGCGTGGCGAACAACCTCGGCATCCGCGCCGGCGACGGGCCGCTGGTGCTGGTGCTCAACCCGGACACGGTGATCACCGAGGGCGCGCTCGAGACGGTCTGCGGAGTGCTCGACCAGCGATCCGAGGTGGGGATCTGCGGCCCTCGGCTCGAGCTTCCCGACGGCAGCTTCGATCACGCCGCGCGGCGCTCGTTCCCGACTCCGTTGAGCGCCCTCGGGCACTTCACTGGGCTCGGCCGGCGCGAGGGCGCCGGAGGCGAGCTCGCCGCCTATCGGGCGCCCGAGGTCGAGGCGGGCCCCGTCGACGCGGTCAACGGCGCGTTCATGCTCATGCGCCGGTCCGCGCTCGACCAGGTCGGCCTCTTCGACGAGGGGTACTGGATGTACATGGAGGACCTCGATCTCTGCTACCGCTTCCGCCAAGCCGGGTGGACGGCCTGGTACGAGCCCTCGGCCACCGTGATCCACGTCAAGGCGGGGACCAGCGGCGCGTTGCGCCCCTGGCGGCTCAACTACGCCTTTCACTACGGGATGTACCGCTTCTACCGCAGCCATTACGCCGAGCGACGCAATCCGCTCTACAACGCGATCATCTACGCCGGGATCGCGCTCAAGCTGGCGCTCTCGGCGCTGCGCAGCGCGATCGGAAGAATGGTGAGACGGTGACGGCGACTGAGACGGGGACGCAGACCGGGTCGATGCTCTCGATTCCGGCGGGTCGATCGCGACAGGTCGCGATCGAGGTCCGCGAGGTCGAGAAGGCGTTCCGGATCCCCACCCAGCGCCTCGACACGCTCAAGGAGCGAGTCGCAAACCCGTTCGCGCGGGCCGAGTACCGCGAGCTGCGCGCGCTCGACGGGATCTCCTTCGAGGTCGAGCAGGGCGAGTTCTTCGGCATCGTCGGGCGCAACGGCTCGGGCAAGTCGACGCTGCTGAAGCTCCTGGCGAGCATCTACCGGGCCGACGGGGGGCGGATCCGGGTCGCCGGACGGCTGGTGCCGTTCATCGAGCTCGGGGTCGGCTTCAACCTCGAGCTCAACGCGCGCGACAACGTCGTCCTCAACGGGGTGATGATGGGGCTGACCCCGCGCGAGGCGCGGCGGCGCTTCGACGAGATCATCGCCTTCGCCGAGCTCGAGCAGTTCACCGACCTGAAGCTGAAGAACTACTCCTCGGGAATGATGGTCCGGCTCGGGTTCTCGCTGATGACCCAGGTCGACGCCGACGTGCTGCTGGTCGACGAGGTGCTCGCCGTCGGCGACGCGTCGTTCCAGCAGAAGTGCTTTGACGCCTTCGGCCGCCTTCACCAGGAGGGGCGCACGATCGTGCTGGTCACCCACGACATGAAGACGGTCGAGTCCCGCTGCGACCGCGCGATGCTGCTCGAGTCCGGGCGGATCGAGCGCTCCGGCGACGCCGCCGACGTCGCCCGCCGCTACCTCGAGCTCAACTTCGGCCGGCGGGCCAGCGACGTCGCTCCGGATGACCTCATCGGCGAGCAGCTCGGCGGCGCCCGCTTCCTCGAGGCGTGGGTCGAGAGCCACTCGGGCGAGCCCGCCACCAGCGTCTCCCAGGGCGAGGCGGTCACCCTGCGGGCGACGGTCGAGGCGGCGAAGGACCTCGAACACCCGGTGTTCGGCTTTCAGATCTACAACGAGGACGGGGTGATGATCTTCGCCCCGAAGCCGTTCCCGATCGACGGCGCGAGCGCGTCGCTGCGCGCGGGCGACCGGGTCAAGGTCGAGGCCCGGATCGCGAACCCGCTCGCCCCCGGCCACTACTTCGTCCACTGCGCGGTCGGCCGCGGGCGCGACGACCCCGAGGTGGTCGCGTTCCGAAAGAACGCCGCCGACTTCGTCGTCTACGGCACCGAGGGCTTTGCGGGCATGGTCGGGCTCGAATGCGAGGCGCGCGCGTATCGCGAGTCGGAGGGGGACGGACGATGAGCTCGATCGGCGCGACCCATCCGACCGAGCTGCGCGAGATCAGCGGCCCGTCGGCGTTCGGCGGCGGCACGCGACGCTTCTTCGAGCTCGTCTGGCTTACCGCCGTGACCGAGTTCAGGCTCGGCTACCACGGCACCGTGCTCGGCTTCCTCTGGTCGCTGGCGCGCCCGCTGATGCGGTTCGGCGTCCTGCTCGTGGTCTTCACCCAGATCTTCCAGTTCGGCGACGAGATCGAGCATTACCCGGCGATGCTGCTCTTCAACGTGATGCTGTTCACCTTCTTCGCCGAGGCGACCGAGAACGCGGTCACCTCGGTGGTCCGCAACGAGAACGTTGTCCGCAAGATGCAGTTCCCGCGGCTGGTGATCCCGCTCGCGGTCGTGCTCACCAGCATCCTCCAGCTCTCGCTCAACCTCGTCGTCGTCTTCGTGATCATCGTCGCCACCGGCGTCGACCCCATCTGGACCTGGATCATGCTCCCGGTGCTGCTCGGCTACCTGCTGGTGCTGACGACCGCCGCCTCGATGCTGCTCTCGGCGCTGTACGTGCGGATCCGCGACGTGGCGATCCTCTGGTCGGTGCTGGCGATGGTGCTCTTCTACGCCAGCCCGGTGCTCTACCCGATCGACCCCGCCCTCGACCTGCCACCGGCGGAGTTCCGCGACGTGATCCTGCTCAACCCGCTGACGCCGCTGTTCGAGCAGGTCCGCGAGTGGATCATCGACCCCAACGCCCCGGGCGCGATCGAGGGAGCGGAGGGCAATCCCCTGCTGATCCTGGTGCCTGGGGTGCTGTTCTGCTCGATCTGCGCACTCGGGCTCTGGGTCTTCAACCGCGAAGCGCCGCGGATCGCCGAGGACCTGTAGCCCCGGTTTCCAGTCCCACGAGTTCGGGCCGTCCGAGCACGTCGGCCACCACGCCCTGAAACGCCGCCAGGGCGCTGGCGCCGTCGAGGTGCTCGGTGGCGAAGGCGCGCCCGCCGGCGACGACGTGCAGGGCGAGCTCGGGGTCGGAGAGAATGCGCACGATGCCGGCGGCGAGGCCGTCGTGGTCGTCGGGCTCGACCAGTAACGCGCTCTCGCCGTCGCGCAGGATCTCGGGAATCGCCCCGGCTCGAGTCGAGACCACTGGGCGCCCGGCGAGCGCGGCCTCGAACGCGACCCGGCCGAAGGACTCATACCGGGTCGGGTTGACGATCACGTCGGCGGCCGCGTAGAGATCGGCGATCGAATCGACGAAGCCGGTGAACACGACCGCATCGTCGAGCTCGAACTCGACCGCCATCTCGCCGAGGCGGCGACGGAAGGCGAGGTCGCGCGGGCGCGGGAGGGCCTCGCCCGCGATCAGGCAGCGGGCGGACGGGAACGAGCGGCGGACCTCGACCATCGCCCGCAGGAGCACGTCCTGGCCTCGCTGCTCGGTGATGTTGCCCACCGCGGCGATGCAGACGTCGTCGGGGCCGATCCCGTGGCGGGCCCGGAAGCCGTTGCGGGCACCGAACTCATACCGATCGCGAAGCGGCGGATAGATCACCGCGACCTTCGCGTGGCCCCCCTCGTACTGGCCGGCGACGGTCCCTGAGCAGGCGACGATCGCGCCCGCGATCCGCTTCGTCACCTGGAGCACCGTGCCGCCCGCGAGCGTGCGCTGAAGGCCGCGGAGCTGCGCCCCGCCGAGCACCTCGCCGGCGTAGACGATCGAGGGCACCTTCTCGAGCCGGGCCGCGATCAGCGCCGCCGGGAGGATCGCGCTCACGATCAGGACGAGGTCGGGGCGATGCTCGCGGATGCGCTCGCGAAAGCCGCGCACCTCGCGGGTCAGGTTGCGGGCGGTAGCAACGGCATCGACCGGCCCGGTGGGGACCGTGAGCGCCGAGTAGGGATGGCGGTCGACGCTCGCCGAGGCGGCGAGCGACTCGGCGACCTCACCGACGTCGGGGACGAGCACGTCGAGCGCGCCGTGCGCCGAAAGCCAGGCGAGCTCCGCCTCGAGCGAACGCAACGGGCCGCCCGGCTCGGCAACGTGGAAGATCGCGAGCGTGCGCAGCGCCTCGGGACGGCGAACGGCGGGACGGCCGCGCAGCCGCGCGCGGCGACGCGCCCGCCGGCGCAGGGTGGAGAGCGCGGTCGGCGCGCCGTCGCCGAGCGGCAGCGAGCGGGGTCGAAGCTCGGTGCGGCGGGTCGCCCGGTAGCCGGCGATCCGCCCCCGCAGCCCCGCGAGGTTGCGATCGAGGACCGCCTGGCCCAGGCAGAGCGCGCCGTCGCGGGCGAGCACCGCCGGCAGCCGGCGCAGGTCCAGCAGTCCCCACTTGTGCAGCAGGTAGCCGCGGCCGTAGCCCATCAGGTAGTTCTTGCGCGCCGACCCCGAGCCGAGCGTCGCCGAGTGCTCATGGACCCCGCGCGCGTCCGCGGCTAGCGCGCACCGAAAGCCGATCCGCCGCAGCCGCAGGACCAGGTCGACGTCCTCCCAGTAGGCGAACAGGCGCTCGTCGAAGCCGCCGACCGCAAGGAACGAGGCGCGGTCGAACGCCGCCGCGGCGCCCGACGGGCCGATCGGGTCGTCGACCCCGTCCTCGAGGCGGCTGAGCGGCTCGCCGTTGAGGTAGTCGAAGACCAGCAGCGTCTCGTCGAGCTCCATCCCGGCGCTGTCGATCCGCTCGGGATCGCTCCAGTCCCGCATCACCCCGGCCGCCATCACCGTGCCGGCGGCGGGGTCGAGCGGCGCGGCGATCCGCTCGACGAAATCGGGGTCGCAGACGCAGTCGTCATTGATCAGCACTAGCGCCTCGCCGTCGGCGTGCTCGGCGCCGAGGTTGCATGCGCGCGAGTACCCGAGGTTCGCGCCCGGGCGCAGGACCTCGACCCCGTCGAATCGCCGCTCGAGCGCTGCGCCGTTGGGCTCGAGCCCGTTGTCGACGACGATCGCCTGGTGGTCGGCCGTCTGAGCGGCGAGCGACTCGAGCAGCCGCTCGACCCGCGCGGCGGTCACCGTCGGCACGACGACGCTGATGCTCACCGGAACACCTGGATCGCGCTTTTGCACCACACTCATTCAAATCTGCTCCGCACTCGAGGCCTCCACGACCATCGTCCCGCCGCGCCCGGCCAGGCCGGCGGCCAGCTCGACGAGCACCGCCACCGGCGCCAGCAGCGTCCCGGCGACCACGGTCACGCCGAAGTCGAGCGCGCGCACCGCGGCGGGCGCCGCCGGCAGGTCGCGCTTGAGCAGCCGGAAGGCGAAGTCCCGCTCGACGGTGATCCGGTTGAGCAGCGTCTGCCACATCCCGAGCGGATTCTGCTCGACCAGCAGGTGGCGCACCCGGACCACCCGGTAGCCACAGCGCTCCAGCAGGCGGCGCAGCCCCGCGGCGGTGAAGTGGGTGCGATGCCTCGGCACGTCCTGGTGAAACCACCGGTCGCCCCCGATTCGAGCCTGGAGGCTGGCCAGGTCGGGGACGGCGACGACGAGGAGCCCGTCCGGGCGCAGCCACGAGCGGGCCCGGCGCAGCGTTCCCTCCGGGTCGTCGAGGTGCTCGAGCGCGTGCCAGAGCACCACCGCGTCCTCGCTCGCCGGTTCCACCCGGGCGTCCTCGGCCGCGGCGCGCTCGACCCGCGCCCCGACCCGCGCCGCCGCCGCGCGCCCGGCCTCCGACGGCTCGAT
>JBOGZD010000050.1:0-19959 GCA_050697155.1 Solirubrobacterales bacterium
GTGCGCGCGCCCGCCGGCGCCAGCGCCCGCGCCGAGACCGCGGCGGCGGCGCCGGTCCGCAGCGAGGTCACCGTCGCGCAGTCGACGATCGCGAGCAGCTCGCCCGACTCGGCGCTTGAGACGAGCAGCGCCCCGGCGACCACCGGCAGCCCGCGCTCCGGGTTGTGCGGGAACGAGGTCACCCACTTGAGCACCGCGAGCCCGTCGCCGCGGGCCGGCATGGCGCGGAAGTCGCCGTGCGGCGGCGAGTCGACGTAGATCTTCGCCGGCATCTGCCAGTCGCCGGCTGCATGGCGCTCGAACGCCGTGGCCGTGCGCTGGATCGCCTCCTCGGGCCCGACCGCGGCGAGCACCGAGGCGGCGTCGAAGACGGGGATCTCAGCCATCGCCGGCGGAGGCTAGAGGGGAGGCCCACTAGATGAGCAATGGGGCCGGGTACTAGATTTTCGGCGACCATGAGCGGCGCGAACGGAAGGCGGCGGCCACCCCGGCCGCGGATCGAGCTGGTCTCGGCCGGGGCCTCGGAGTCCGAGGCGGCGGCGATCGTCGCCGCGCTCGAGCGATTCCTCGCCGACACGGCCCCTGTCGCCGCAAGCGAGCCGCCCGAGAGCCGCTGGCAGCTGGCGGCCCTCGACGAGGGCATCTCCGCCCGCCAGATCAGCGGCTCGAGCTGGGGTCCGGCACGCGGCTGATCGCCCTCCCGGTTGCCCCGGAGCCCGCCAGCGGATAGAAAGGGGTGCACGCAGCGGGCAAACCGCGGCTGAAGGAGGACTGAAGTGGCAGTTGTGAAGATCATCGAGCTCGTCGGCAGCTCGAAGACCTCGACCGACGACGCGGCGAAGCAGGCGCTCACCCAGGCGCAGAGCTCGCTGCGGAACATTCGCGCCGTTGACATCGTCTCGACCGGGATCCGGGGCGAGAACCTCGACGAGTACCGCGCCCACGTCCGGGTCGCGTTCCTGATCGAGGGCAGCGACGTCGACTAGACCGGCGGCGGCAAGCCGCCGGCCCGGGGGAGGTGGGCTACTTCGACCCGCGTACGGATGGTCGATGTAGCCCACCCCCGTCGGCGGATAGACGTTTAGGAGCCAGCCCGGCGGGGCGGGGGCGGGTCAGCCGGCCTTCACCACGCGCTCGCAGTTGCGCGAGACCTTGTCCTTGGAGCCGGCGACGGCCACGTCCCGGCCCCCGCCGCAGTTGATCTGGTCCCGCCCTCCCCCGCCGACGATCCGGTCGCGGCCGGCGTTTCCCTTGAGCTTGTCCTTGCCGGGACCGCCCCTCAGCCGATCCCGGCCGGCGCCGCCGGCGAGCCGGTCCCTGCCCGCGCCCCCGTCGAGCCGGTCGTCGCCCCCCTGGCCGCGGAGCCTGTCCCGGCCCGCCTGCCCCTTGAGCCTGTCCCTGCCCCCGCGCCCCTTGAGCTGGTCGTTTCCCCGGCCTCCCCGGACCACGTCCTTGCCGCCGCCCCCGTTGAGGCAGTCGTCGCCTCCGCGGCCGTTGATCACGTCGTCGCCGCCGAGGCCGAAGATCGCGTCGGCCGCATCGGTCCCGGCGAGGTCATCGTCGCCGCTGGTGCCGGCGACGAGCACGAGGTCGGCGCCCCGGCAGTTGACCCGCGCCTCCGGCGCCGCGAGCTCGACCGCGCCGATGTCGGTCGCGTCCGAGCCGGGTGGGCTGCCGATCTCGCGGAGGTCGACGGTCCGCGGCAATCCCCGCTGATCGGTAAGGAGCCCGCCGGCGATCCCAGCCTCGAGCGCGGGGCTCAGCGGCGCCGGCAGGTGGGTCAGGGTCGGGCCGCCGTTGGCGGCCAGCGGCCCGAGCTGCGGGTCGGCGCCGAGCACGTTCGAGCCGACCGGGCTCTCGACCGCGGGCACGTCGCTCGGCCGCTCGATCAGGCTGAACCCGAAGGCGAACAGGCCCAGGTCCTCGGCGGGGACGTCGTCGTCGTCACCCAGGTCGGGCTCCTCGTCGGTGGCGAAGTTGCCGGCGACGATCGTGCTGCGCAGCTCCAGCACGTCCTCGCCCTCGGCATCGTCGTCGACGAGCAGCGCCCAGATCCCGCCGCCCTCGGCGGCCGAGTTGGCGAAGATCGTCGAGTTGGCGAACAGGCGCTCGGTGTCGCGGTCGTTGTTGCTGTAGACGCCGCCGCCGTTGGCGTCGGCGGTGTTGCCGCTGATGGTCGAGTTGAGGATCGTGACTGCGTCGTCCTGGCCCCAGATCGCGAGGCCGCCGCCGTTGCCTCCGGACTGGTTGCCGGTGAAGGTGCTCGCCGCGATCGTCACCGGCCCGCTGGTGTCGTAGAGCGACGCCCCGCCCCCGACATCGCCGGCGTCGTTGGCGGCGAGGGTCGAGGCGTGGATGGTCATCGAGCCGCCGCGGGCCCAGATCCCGCCACCGCCGGATTGCGAGTGGTTGCCGGCGATCACCAACCCCGAGACGGTCAGGTCCGGCGCCTCGCCGCCGGCGGGGCCTGCGTAGACGGCGCCTCCACGGCCGGCCGTGTCGCCACCGGTGAGGGTGAGACCGGAGATCGAGACGCTCTCGCCGGCGGCCTCGAAGGCGGACGCGTAGAAGACCCGGTCGAGCCCGTTCGCATCGACCGTCACCTGGTCGGCGCGCGGGCCATGGATCTCGAGGCCGTCGGAGTCGATCGGCAGGGAATCGTCGAGCTCGATCGTCCCGGTGACCGTGGCCTGGAAGGTGATGACGTCGTCCTCGCCATTCGCGTTCGCCTGCTCGATCGCGTCGCGCAGGCTGCCCGTGCCGTCGTTGGCCGTGTTCGTGACCTCGAACGGCGCCGCCTCGGCCGCCGGCGCGAAGAGAGCGCTCGCCCCCAGCGCCGTCCCGGCTCCAACCGCTGCCCGCCTGCCCATCGCAGCAGACCATATGCCGCGCCAACGCAGGGCGTCAAGGGCCGCAGCCGCGACGGCTTGGCGCCCGGTCAAGCCTTGGGCGCGATCCGCCGATCAAATACCCGAAACCCAATCAGGATTTGTGTAATATCACCCAGTCTCATGGAGCCGACCGCTGCCCCTGCGCAGAAGCCGAAGGCACGCGCGCCTGAGAAGGCCAAGGCGCCCCCCGCCGAGAAGCCGAAGGCCTCCCCCACCGAGCTCGACCAGGACAAGGGCAAGGTCCAGAAGGGCAAGGGGAAGGTCGGGTCGCTCGAGAACCCGGAGGTATACGAGAACGTCCCCGGGCACGTGATCCCGATCCTCGAGCGCGAGTTCGACGACTTCGACACCGAGGCGGCGAGCTTCATGCGCGGCGAGCAGCCCGAGGAGCAGTTCATCGGCTTCCGGCTCAAGCAGGGCGTCTACGGCCAGCGCCAGCCGGACGTGCAGATGGTCCGGGTGAAGCTGCCGATGGGTGGCATCACCGCCGACCAGCTCGACGCGTTCGCCTCGGTGATCGAGAAGTACGTACCGCTGGACAAGGGCCACGTCACCACCCGCCAGAACATCCAGCTCCACCACGTCCCCCTCCCGGACGCCGCGCAGCTGATCCGCGAGCTCTCCGACGCCGGGCTCTCCTCACGCGAGGGCTGCGGGAACACAGTCCGCAACGTCACCGGCGATCCCTACGCCGGGATCACCGAGGGCGAGCTGTTCGACATCACCCCGTACGCGGCCGCCTACGTGCGCTACTTCGTCCGCCACCCGGTGACCCAGCTGATGCCGCGCAAGGTAAAGACCGCCTTCACCGCCACCGACGAGGACGTGGCGATCACCGGGATCCACGACATCGGCTTCATCCCCCGCGAGCGCGACGGCGTGCGCGGGGTCGAGATCAGGGTCGGCGGCGGGACCTCGATCATGCCCCGGATCGCCCCCACCCTCTACGAGTTCGTCGAGCTCGAGAACGGCGACTACCTGAAGGTCGCCGAGGCGGTCTTCCGGATCTTCGACCGCCAGGAGTGGCTGCGCGCGAACCGCGCCCGCGCCCGGATCAAGGTGCTGATCGACAAGATCGGCATCGACGCCTTCCGCGAGATGGTCGAGGAAGAGCTCCAGGGCGACTGGGTGGCAGAGCGCGACTTCGGCATCGAGCGGCTGAAGTTCGTCCACGACGAGGAGGCGAACGCGCCAGCTCCGCCGGCAGCCGCCGCGAGCCCGAACGGTGACCGGTCTGAGTTCGACCGCTTCTTCGAGTCCAACGTGCGTCCGCAGCGCCAGGAGGGCTTCAGCGCGGTCACCGTGAAGGTGACGCGCGGCGACCTGACTCCGGAGCAGCTCCGCGGCGTCGGAGAGATCATGCGCGAGCTCACCGGCGGCTCGGCGCGCACCACCGTGCAGCAAAACCTCGTTCTGCGCTGGGTCCGCGACGAGGCCGTCTACGACGTCTGGCAGCGCCTCGCTGAGCTCGGCCTCGGCGGCTCCGGCGCCTTCCAGATCAACGACGTCGTCTCCTGCCCCGGAACCGACAGCTGCAAGCTCGGGATCACGAGCTCGATGGGCCTCAACCAGGCGATCGAGGAGCGGATCGAGGCGATGGGGATCACCGACCCGCTGACCCGCAAGATCCACATCAAGATGTCGGGCTGCCCGAACGGCTGCGCCCAGCACCACATCGGCAACATCGGCTTCTACGGCGGCTCGATCAAGGTCGGCGAGCGCACGATCCCCGCATACATCGCCCACATCGGCGGCAACTTCGAGGGCGGTGAGGTCGTCTACGGCAATCGCCTGAAGGTGCGCCTGCCGGCGAAGCGTGTCCCGGAGGCGGTCGAGCGCTGGCTGCGCCACTACGAAGGCGAGCGCTCCGACGGAGAGGTCTTCAACGCCTTCGTCGAGCGGGTCGGCACCGAGACGTTCGAGGGGTTGGTGAAGGACCTCGCCCTGCCGGTGGAGTTCAACCTCGAGACGATGAACCAGTTCATCGACTGGAACCGCTCGGAGCCCTACAAGGTGGAGCGCGGCGAGGGCGAGTGCGCGATCTGATGAACAGTCGCAAGTCGCCAGTCGCCAGTCGCCAGGGCAACGGGTCGAGGCCGCGGCCGCTGCACGAGCTGCTCGAGGTGAGCTCGAACGGCAACGGGGCGTCACCGAACGGCAACGGCGGGCCGGCGAAGCCGCCGATGATCGGCGGCGAGATCGTCGACCCCGTCGAGGTCGCCGCCGACATCGAGGAGCTCGACGCGGCCGACGCGATCGCGTGGGTGATCGAGCGCTTTCACCCCGACCTGCGCTTCGCGGTCTCGTTCCAGAAGACGAGCTCGGTGACGATCGACCTCGCCCACCGGATCGAGCCCGCCGCGCGGTTCTTCTACCTCGATACGGAGCTGCTCTTCCCCGAGACCTACGCCACCCGCGACGCCCTCGCCCGGCATTTCGAGATCGAGTTCGAGCGCTTCGGCGGGATCGCGCTGGACCAGCAGGAGGCAGAGCACGGCGCTAACCTCTGGCGCCGCGATCCGGACGCCTGCTGCGCGATCCGCAAGGTCGAGGTCATGCACGAGGCCCTCAGAGGGGCGGAGTGCTGGGTTTCAGGGATCCGCAGGGTCGACTCCGAGACGCGCGCCAGCGCGGCGAAGTTCAGTTGGGACCAGCGCTTCGGGCTCTGGAAGCTGAACCCGCTCGCCGACTGGGACGACAAGCGAGTCTGGAACTACATAAAGGAACGCCACGTGCCCTACAACCCACTGCACGACCAGGGATATCCGTCGATCGGCTGCATGCCGTGCACCGCGATGGCGCCCGACGGCGATGATGCCCGCGCCGGCCGCTGGGCCGGAACCGACCGGACCGAGTGCGGAATCAATGGGTAGCGCTGAGACGGCGCTGGCGCTGACGCTCACCGCGCGCCAGGCCTCGGACTTCGAGCTGCTCGCAAACGGCGGCTTCGCGCCGCTCACAGGCTTCCTCGGCTCCGAGGACTGGCGATCGGTGTGCGAGGAGATGCGCCTGCGTTCCGGCGACATCTGGCCGATCCCGATCACGCTGGCGACCGACCTCGAATGCTCGGTCGGCGACGTGGTCGAGCTGAGCGCCCCCAACGGCAAGCAGCTCGGCCGCCTGACCGTCGAGGAGATCTTCGAGCGCGACACCGAGCAGGAGGCCGAGCAGGCCTACCTGACCACGGACTCCGAGCACCCCGGCGTCGCTGCGATCTACGAGGAGGGCAGCCGCTGCCTCGCCGGACCGATCGAGGCCGACGCGCTTCCCGATCACGACGAGGCGTTCATGCGCCGCTACCAGACGCCGGAGGAGTCGCGCAAGGCGTTCGCCGAGCGCGGCTGGAAGCGGATCGTCGCCTTTCAGACGCGCAACCCGATCCACCGCGCGCACGAGTACCTGACCAAGGCGGCGCTGGAGATCTGCGACGGCCTCTACATCCACCCCCTGATCGGCGAGACGAAGAAGGGCGACATCCCCGCCGACGTGCGGATGCGCTGCTACGAGGTCCTGATGGACAACTACTACCACCCCGACCACGTGATGCTCGGCATCAACCCGGGCAAGATGCACTACGCGGGGCCGCGGGAGGCGGTCCTGCACGCGATCATCCGCCGCAACTACGGCTGCACGCACTTCATCGTCGGCCGTGACCACGCCGGCGTCGGCGACTACTACGGCACCTACGACGCGCAGCGGATCTTCGACGACATCGACACCGCCGAGCTCGGGATCACGCCGCTGTTCTTCGAGCACACCTTCTGGTGTGAAGAGTGCGAGGGGATGGGCTCGGCGAAGACCTGCCCGCACCCCCAGGAGTCGCACCTGTTCCTCTCCGGGACCAAGGTGCGGGAGATGCTCGAGGCGGGCGAGAAGCCGCCGCACGAGTTCTCCAGGGACGAGGTTGCTGAGATCCTGATCGACGCATACAGAAAGGAATCAGCAACCGATGGCTGACGGGAACGAGGCGCCTCAACAGCGGCGCGGCTCGGCTACGCCTCACAATGGATTCTGCCTCTGGTTCACCGGCCTCTCCGGCTCCGGCAAGTCCACGATCACCACCCACCTGGTCAAGGAGCTCCGCAAGCGCGGCTCGAAGCTCGAGGTGCTCGACGGCGACGTCGTGCGCGAGAACCTCTCCAAGGGGCTCGGGTTCTCCAAGGAGGACCGCGACACCAACATCCGCCGGATCGCCTTCGTCGCCAACCTGCTCTCGCGCAACGGGGTGCCGGTGATCACCGCCGCGATCTCCCCGTATCGCGAGATCCGCAACGAGGCCCGCGAGATGATGGGCGAGCGGTTCATCGAGGCCTACGTCAAGGCGTCGGTGGAGGTGTGCGAGCAACGCGACGTCAAGGGCCTCTACGCGAAGGCGCGCGCGGGCGAGATCAAGGAGTTCACCGGCGTCTCTGACCCCTACGAGCCCCCGGAGGACCCCGAGCTCGTGCTCGACACCGAGCAGCAGTCGCCCGAGGAGTCGGCGAGGCAGATCCTCGTCTACCTCGAGGAGCACGAGCTGATCCCCGCCGCGGTCGCGGCGTAGCGGCCGGGCCCCGCCACGCTCGCCGGGGTAGTCTCGCCGCGTGAGCGCGGCAAGGCGCCTGCCGCTGGCGTGGCTGATCCCGCGCCCGGGCGAGCCCGGCGCGGCGATCGCAAGGCGCACGCGGCTGCTGCTGACGATCTCGCTCGGCGTTGCGAACCTGATCGGGGCGGCGATCGTGTTCGCGCTCGCGGCCTGGGTGCTCCCGCCGACCGACGTCGAGGAGGGCGGGTCGTCGCGGACCGTGAACCTGATCGCCGCCGGCGCCTACATGCTCGTCGTCGTCCCAATCGGAACGATCTGGGGGACGCGGCGGCTTAGCTGGGCGCGGGAATGGCTGGAGGCCGACCGGACGCCGACGCCGAAGGAGCGCCGAGTCGTCCTTCGCGCGCCGCGCCGGATCGTCTTCGTGCACGCGGTGCTGTGGTCGCTGGCCGCCGTCGTGTTCGGCGTGCTCAACGCCACCTACTCGTTCGAGCTCGCCCAGCGGGCGGCGATCACGATCGTGCTCGGTGGGCTGACCACCTGCGCAATCGTCTACCTGCTCTCCGAGCGCCAGCTGCGCGCGGCGGCGACGCGGGCGCTCGCGGCCGGGATCGGCGACCGCAGGCTGGGCCCGGGGGTGAAGACGCGCGCCTTCCTGGCCTGGGGGTTGGGCACCGGGGTGCCGATCGTGGGCCTGATCCTGATCGCGATCTCGACCCTGACCGAGGAGGACTTCTCCCGCACCGAGCTCGCGGTGACCGTGCTGGCGCTTGGCGGGCTCGCCCTCGTCGTCGGCCTCGGCGTCTCGATGCTCGCCGCGCGCGCGGTCGCCGACCCGGTGGTCTCGCTGCGCAAGGCGGTGAAGAAGGTCGCCGACGGCGAGCTCGACGTCGAGGTCCCGGTCTACGACGGCAGCGAGGTGGGCCAGCTCCAGGCCGGCTTCAACAACATGGTCGCCGGGCTGCGCGAGCGCGAGCGGATCCAGGACCTGTTCGGGCGCCACGTCGGCGAGGACGTGGCGAGGGCGGCACTCGAGCAGGACGTCGAGCTCGGGGGCGAGGTACGCGAGGTCGCGGTGCTGTTCACCGACATCGTCGGCTCGACCGAGCTGGCGGCCAAGCGACCGCCGCAGGAGGTGGTCGGCCTGCTGAACCGGTTCTTCGCCGTCGTGGTCGAGGTCGTCGACGCGCGTGGGGGCTCAGTGAACAAGTTCGAGGGCGATGCGGCGCTGGCGATCTTCGGCGCGCCGATGCCGCTCGACGACGCGCCGTCGAGCGCGCTCGCCGCCGCGCGCGAGCTCGCGGCGCGGCTCGAGGTCGAGGTCACCGAGGTGGAGGCGGCGATCGGCGTCTCCGCAGGGGAGGTCGTCGCCGGCAACATCGGCGAGGAGCGCCGCTTCGAGTACACGGTGATCGGTGACCCGGTGAACGAGGCCGCCCGGCTCACCGAGCTGGCAAAGGAGCGGCCCGGCCGGCTGTTGGCCTCCGGATCGACGGTCGAGGCCGCGTCCTCGCAGGAACGAGAACGCTGGAAGCTCACCGAGCGAGTCGAGCTGCGCGGCCGGGCCGAGGACACCCGGCTCGCGGTGCCGGCGGGGGAGGCTTCAGGCTAAGCCTCTAAGCCCGATCCCAGAGCGCGAGCAGGGAGGCGGCAACTCGTTCGGGCTCGGCCCGGTGCGGAGGGTCGAAGTGGTGGCGGTCCTCGAAGCGCTCCAGGGTGAAGTCGGCGAACAGACCGGCCAGTCGCTCGGCCGGACGCTCGTACTGGACCGGATTGCTGAGCGCGCCGAGGGCGTAGTAGACGGGCGCTTCGAACGAGCGCAGCGCATCGTGGTCGAGCTCGTAGGCCTGAAAGGTCCGGGTGACCGCCCGCAGGCCCGCGGGCCGCTTGGCCATCCAGGGCGGAGTCGGGCCCGGCGGTGGTGGCGCCGGCTCGACGCCCGGTCGAAGCGCGAGACGGACGAACGCGGGCATCATCTCCGCGTCGGGCAGCTCCATGATGCGCTCGAGCTCGCTCCAGAGCTCTCGCTCCTCGGTGGTCATCCGTTGACGACCGATCCACGCGGGCTCGAGCAGGGCGAGGGTGAGCAGGCGGTCGGGGTACGTGGCGGCGAAGGCGAGCGCCGAGGCGCCACCTGCCGAGTAGCCGGCAAGATGGAAGCGCTCGAAGCCCGCGGCTTCGGCCTCGCCCAGGATCCCGGCGATCTCGTGGGCGAGCGAGTAATCGTCTGGCGGTGCGTCGCCCGCGTACAGCTCGAGGTCCTTGGGACGCGCGTCGGCGCGCTCGCCGAGCGCCTCGACCAGCGCCCCATACGCGAGCTCGGCGGGCATCACGCCGCCCGGTAGGAGGAACGCCGGATGGCTCACGACGGCTGCTCGGGGACCCGCGGCTCGCCGAGGCCGTAGGTGTCGTAGGCACCGAAGCGCGAGAACTGCTTGTGGGTGGGGCCGTGGAAGTCCGATGAGCCCGTGGGGACGAGGTGGAGCTCGTCGCAGAGCTCGAGCAGGTGGCGGGTCTGATCGGCGGTGTGGGGCGGGTAGAAGGCCTCGACCCCGTCGAGGCCGGCGTCGCGCGCCAGGCTCTCGACCAGGTCGTGGACCTGCTCGGGGTCCTTGACGTCCCAGTAGGGGTGGGCGATCACCGCCGCTCCACCGGCCTCGTGGATGAGCTCCACCGCCTGCTCGGCGCTCGGCCACTTGCGGGCGACGAACGCCTTCGCCCCGGGCACGAGGTACTCCTCGAAGAACGGGCCCAGGTCGGGCCCCGCCCCGGCGGCCCGGGCGATGTGGGGACGGCCGATCGCGTCGGCGGCTCCCGCCTGGGCGACCGCGTCCTCGAAGCGGACCTCGATCCCGAAGGAGTTGAGCTTGGCGATGATCTCCTTCGCGCGGTCGACGCGCTCCTGCTGAGCGCGCCTGCACGCGGGGGCGATCGCCTCGGTCTCGACCCAGTAGCCGCAGATGTGGAGGTCCTCGGAGTAGCGGTGCACGCATGACATCTCGACGCCGGGCACGTTGGTGATCCCCGCTTCTGTGGCCGCCTCGGTCGCGTCGCCGACGCCGGCGATCCCGTCGTGGTCGGTGAGCGACATCACCGACACCCCGGCCTCGGCCGCGGCGCGGGCGACGGCGGCCGGCTCGAGCTGTCCGTCCGATACGGTCGAGTGAGCTTGCAGGTCGATCAGGGTCAAGGAAGTCGGGGAGTGTAGATGCGGATTTCGGCCAAGGCGGACTATGCGGTGCGGGCGGCGCTCGAGCTTGCCGCGAGCCCGGACCGCGAGCCGATCAAGGGCGAAAAGCTCGCCGAGTCGCAGGGGATCCCGCTGCAGTTCCTCGAGCACATACTGCTCGAGCTCAAGCATGCCGGCCTGGTCCAGGCGCGCCGGGGCGCTCGCGGCGGCTACTGGCTCGCCCGGGATCCCGAGCGGGTCACGGTCGCGGACGTGATCCGGGCGGTCGAGGGACCGCTCGCGAACATCCACGAGAACGCTCCCGAGGACCTGCATTACGAGGGGCCTGCCGAGCGGCTGCGCGACGTCTGGGTGGCGGTGCGCGCCGGCCTGCGCTCGGTGCTCGAGAACGTCACCCTCGCCGACCTGACCAGCGGCCGGCTGCCATGGCGGATCGACGCGATCCTCCACGACCCCGAGGCGTGGATCAAGCGCTGAGCCACGCGTTGGTACCATTGCGGACCGGTTTTAAGACCTTTTCGGTCAACAAAGCCCCCAATGGATCCCGCGATCATCATCTTCGGCCTCGGCATCGGCCTGCTCGTCGGCATGACGGGGATGGGCGGGGCATCGCTGATGACGCCGCTGCTGATCCTCGTCTTCGGCATCAGCCCGGTGACGGCGATCGGCACCGACATCTTCTACGCCGCGGTGACCAAGACCGTGGGCGGCTACAAGCACCTGAAGCTCGGCACCGTGCACCGGGGAATCGCCTTCTGGCTCGCGGTCGGCAGCGTGCCCTCGGCGATCGCGGGTGTGTGGGTGATCGAGCTGCTCCAGCGCCACTACGGCGACGACCTCGACGCGCTCGTGCTCGGGATGCTCGGCGGGGCGCTGCTCGTGGTGGGGATCGCGACCCTGCTGCGCTCGCTGCTGTTCGCCGGGGTGATCCAGGAGCGCTCGGCGATGCACCTCTACCGCCGCCACATCATCGCCGCGGTGATCACCGGGATGGTGACCGGGTTCGTGATCGGCCTCACCTCGGCGGGCAGCGGGACCCTGATCGCGATCGCGCTGATCGCGATCTTCCGGCTGACGCCGCAGCGCGTGGTCGGCACCGACATCTTCCACGCGGCGGTGCTGCTGTGGGCGGCCGGAATCGCCCACTGGGTCGGCGGCAACGTCGACTTCGTGCTCGCCGGCAACATCCTGCTCGGCTCGATTCCCGGGGTGATCGTGGGCGCCAACCTCGCCATCAAGGCGCCGCAGAAGCTGCTCCGCTACGCGCTCGCGGTGGTCCTGATCGTGTCCGGGATCACCCTGATCTCGAAGGAGGGCGACGCCGACGTCGTGATCCCCGCGATCGGCGTCGCCAGCGTGATGATCGGGGTCCTGTTCGCCGCGCAGCTCATCTCCGGCAACCGCGGCAAGCGCGGCTCGCCCGCGGGCGCAGCAGCGGGCTAGCACTAGATACGCTGCGCCCGTGGACTTCGAGCTCAGTCCCCGGGTCGAGGAGCTGCGCGAGCGGATCCGGGCGTTCATGGCCGAGCACGTGCTCCCGGTCGAGCTCGAGGCGCTGCGCGCGCTCGACGACGAGGTCGCGGCCGGGGTGGCGTACCCGCAGATCCTGGTCGAGATCCGGGGCCGGGCGCGCGACGAGGGCCTCTGGAACCTGTTCATGCCCGACGAGGAGCACGGGGCCGGTCTGACCAACTGGGAGTACGGGGTCCTCTGCGAGGAGATGGGCCGCAGCCCGGCGATCGCGCCGATGGCGTTCAACTGCTCGGCGCCGGACACCGGCAACATGGAGATCCTCGCCGAGCACGGCTCCGAGGAGCAGAGGGAGCGCTGGCTGCGGCCGCTGCTCGACGGCGAGATCCGCTCCTGCTTTTCGATGACCGAGCCCGAGGTCTCGGGCTCGGACCCGACCACGCTGCGGGCGCGGGCCGAGCTCGACGGTGACGAGTGGGTGATCAACGGGCACAAGTGGTTCACCTCGGGGGCCGTGGGCGCCGAGGTGGCGATCGCGATGGTGGTCACCGACCCCGAGGCCCAGCCCTACGCGCGCGCCTCGATGATCCTCGTCCCCACCGACGCGCCCGGCTTCAACCTGGTACGGCCGGTGCCGGTGATGGGCCACGACGGCGGCCCGGGCCACTGCGAGATCCTCTACGAGGACTGCCGGGTGCCGGCGGCGAACCTGCTCGGGCCGCGCCAGGCCGGGTTCGTGATCGCCCAGGATCGCCTCGGCCCGGGACGGATCCATCACTGCATGCGCGCGATCGGGACCTGCGAGCGGGCGATCGAGATGATGTGCCGGCGCGCGAACGAGCGCGAGGCGTTCGGCTCCAAGCTGGCCGAGAAGCAGTTCGTCCAGGACTTCATCGCCAAGTCGCGGATCGAGACCGAGCAGGCGCGGCTGCTGACCCTGCTCGCGGCGTGGAAGATGGACACGGTCGGCAAGCGCGCCGCCCGCCGCGAGATCTCGATGATCAAGGTGGTCGCTGCGAACGTGGTCATGGACGTGCTCGACCGCGCGATCCAGGTCCACGGATCACTTGGAATGTCCGACGACACGCCGCTGGCGGGGATGTGGCGCTTCTCGCGCATGCTCAAGGTCGCCGACGGCCCCGACGAGGTGCACAAGATGGTCGTCGCCCGGCGCGAGCTCAACCACTGGGCGAAGGCGGCCGAGGCGGAGCTCGAGGGCGCCCCGGCGGCCAAGGCGGGGGGCGACGGCGCCCCTCCGACCGGCGCGGAGCCGGCGAAGGTCGGCTAGCTTTCGCGTCGCGGTGCGGCGCGTCTTATCGACAGGGGGAGCCGTGGTCGCGGCCCTGCTCGCGCTGGCGCCGGCCGCACAGGGGCGCGACGCGATCGTCGAGTCGTTCGACGGGACGCCGATCGTCACCCACTTCTTCCCCGCGCCGGGGCTGGCGGCGGGCGAGCGGGCGCCGACGATCATGCTCGGCCACGGCTGGGGCGGCAGCGGGGCCGACGAGCCGCCCCCGGAGTACGCCGAGGCGGGCTACAACGTGCTCACCTGGGACGCCCGTGGCTTCGGCGGCTCGGGCGGCACGGTGATGATCGACCACCCGGAGTTCGAGGGCCGCGACGCCCAGGCGCTGATCGACTTCGTCGCCGAGCAGCCCGAGGCGCAACTCGACGCTCCCGGGGACCCGCGGCTAGGCATGGACGGCGCCAGCTACGGCGGCGGGATCCAGTTCATCACCGCGGCGCGCGACGATCGCGTCGACGCGATCACGCCGACGATCGCCTGGAACTCGCTCAACCGCGCGCTCTACCGCTCCGAGGTGGTGAAGGCGGGATGGGACCTGGTGCTGGTCGGGGCCGGGATCCCGCTCTCGCTGCTGCCCGGGGTGATCAGCCCGGCCGGGATCCAGACGGGCCACCAGAGCGACATGTTCTACGACGCAGTGGTCGAGGGCCTCTCGACGGGCCAGGTCTCCGGCGACTTCCAGGCCTGGCTCGCCGAGCACGGGCCGCGCGGGATGCT
This sequence comes from Solirubrobacterales bacterium, assembly GCA_050697155.1. GTDB lineage: Bacteria > Actinomycetota > Thermoleophilia > Solirubrobacterales > 70-9 > JBOGZD01. Next base: position 14,100 of record JBOGZD010000050.1, read on the forward strand.
CGATCGGATCGGCGCCCCGACACTGATCGTCCAGGGGACGGTCGACACTCTGTTCACGCTCGACGAGGCGAGCGACAACTACCTCGGCCTCAAGCAGAGCGGGGTGCCGCTGAAGATGCTGTGGCACTGCAGCGGGCACGGGCTCTGTCGCACCGGGTCGGACAGCGAGGGCGAGCTGTTCGTCGGCGGCGAGCGCGCCGAGGAGCGCAAGCTGCAGTGGTTCGCTCGCTACCTGAAGGACGACGAATCGGTCGACCCCGGCCCGGCGTTCGAGTGGATCGACGAGGACGGCGCCTACCACGGAAGCGGCGGCTACCCGCCGAAGCGGATCGGCACGGCGACCGGCTCGGGGTCGGGGACGATCGCGCTGACGCCCGGGGTGCTGCCGACGTCGGGCGTGCTGATCTTCGCCACCCCGTCACCGGGCGGGGTCACCGCACGGGTCGAGCTCCCCCCGGGGGAGGAGGTCGTCGGCGCCCCGACGCTGCGGATGACCTACACGGCCACCGGGATCAGCACCCGCCCCGACGGACGAACGGCGGTGTTCGCCCAGCTCGTCGACCGCGAGCGTGGGCTCGTGGTCAACAACCAGGCGACCCCGATCCCGATCGACCTCGACGGCGAGCGGCACCAGATCGAGCTGCCGATGGAGACGGTCGCCAGCGTCAGCACGGAGGCCGGCTACGAGCTTCAGCTGCTGCCCCAGACCTCGGTTTACGACGTCCAGCGTGCGGCCGGCGCGGTGCAGGTCGAGAGCCTCGAGGTCGAGCTGCCGCTGACCCGGGCGAGCGCGGGCGGCTGCAACCGGATCGCCGGCAAGCGGGGCAAGGACCGCCTCCGCGGCACCGCCGGCGACGACTGCATGCGCGGCCGCGGCGGCGCCGACCGCCTCGCGGGGCGGGGCGGCGACGACCGGCTCAACGGCGGCCCCGGCAACGACAGGCTCCATGGCGGTCCCGGGGACGACAGGCTCCGTGGCGGTCCCAGCAGAGACCGCCTGCGCGGCGGCCCCGGGCGTGACGTGATCCGCGCTGCGGGGGGCGGCCGCGACCTGATCGACTGCGGCCCCGGCCGCGACACGGCCTTCGTCACCCCCGGCCAGGACCGCTGGCGCCGCTGCGAGAAGGTGCGCAGGCGCTGAACGGAGCCCGGCGGAGGGCGCGACATTTGGGCGCGCTTGGTAGCCGCTCGGCGGTGAGCCTGTTGCGCCCGCGGAACGCAGACGCCTCGTAGGGCATTAAGGGGACCGGGTTCGGGCGTTTTCCGGCCGCTGTGCGGTCTTGTGCTCGCATATCGAGCACAGGGCAGGACAGTCCACAGATTCGCGGCTCGCGGGACCACCGACCACGCCGCCCGCCCGTTCTCGGGGTACCGCGCTGCTTTGTGGTCGTATAGCGACCCCAGGGCAGCACAGTTCCGGAATTCCGGCCTCGGGACCACCGATTAGGCCCATACCCCGCCTCCGCCTGCCCCCTACGTGACAACCGTCCCGGCCAGCGCCATGCGAAGGCCGAGCGCCACGCCGTCCGCGTCCGAGCGGAACGCCTCCCAGCCCCTAACCCAACCGTCGCTCCGCCTCGTCCGCCGCCTCGGCCAGCTGCACCACCACGTTGCCCTCGGTCGCGTCCTCGGCGTCGCCGTACTGGCCGGCGGCGAAGCGGGCATAGACCCCCTGAAGGATGATCGCCAGCTTCCAGAGGCCGAGCGCGACGTAGAAGTCGATCTCGGAGAGGTCGCGGCCCGAGCGCTCGGCGTAGCGGGCGCGGACCTCGTCGCGCCGCGGGAACCCGGATGCGATCGTCGCCGGCTCGAGCAGCGGCATCAGCGCGTCGCCCTCGGCGCCCCAGTAGACGAGCAGCATGCCGACGTCGGCCAGAGGATCGCCGAGCGTGCACAGCTCCCAGTCGACCACCGCGGCCACCTCCCCCTCGCCGGTGAGGATCATGTTGTCGAGCCGGTAGTCGCCGTGGACGATGGTCGCCGGGCCCTGCTCGGGGATCCGCGCGACGAGGCGATCATGGACGTCATCGACCAGCGGCACCTCGGTCGTCTTCGACTGCCCCCACTGGCCGTGCCAGCGGTGCAGCTGGCGCGCAACGTAGTCCTCCTTCTTCCCCAGCCCGCCCAGCCCGACCTCGTCGGGGTCGACCGCGTGGATCTCGACCAGCGTGTCGACTACGTGCCGGCCGATCGCCCGGCGGTCGGCCTCGTCGGGGAAGCGGTCGGCGTCGGCCTTGGTGCGCAGCACCGGCCCGTCGACGAATTCCATCACGTAGAACGGCGCGCCGTTTACCTCCTCGTCGCCGCAGAAGCCGACGACCGGGGCTACCGGAACGGCGCTGTCCCGGAGCGCCGAGACGATCCTATGCTCGCGGGCCATGTCGTGCGCCGAGGTGAGGCGCTTTCCGAGCGGGGGGCGGCGCAGCGCCCAGCGGTTGCCGGCGGCGTCGGCAACGCGATAGGTGAGGTTGGAGCGCCCACCGGAGATGCGCTCGAACGAGAGCGGGGTCGCGGCGCCGTCGACGTTGGCGGCGAACCACGCCTCGACGCGATCGCGATCGATCCCGTCGGGGATCTCGCCGAGCTCGGCCGGGTCGGCGCTGGCGCTAGCCTGCCCGTCTCCCATGGCGGCGAAGCATATGAGGCCGGGTGCGTTGGTCGTCGACTTCGGCGGCGTGCTCACCACCAGCATCTGGCTGGCCTTCAACGCCTTCTGCGAGTCCGAGGGCCTCGACCGCGACGCCGTCCGCGATCTTTTTCGCGGCGACCCCGAGGCGCTCGCCCTGCTGCGGCGGCTGGAGACCGGTGAGGTCGACGCGCAGGAGTTCGAGCCGCGGTTCGGAGCTCTGCTCGGAGTCCCCGAGACCGACGGCCTGATCGAGCGCCTCTTCGCCGGTCTCGGCCCCGACGAGCAGATGATCGGGGCCGTGCGCGCCGCGCGGGCCGCCGGCGTCCGCACCGGCCTGATCTCGAACTCCTGGGGGCTCGGCATCTACGAGCGGGCGCCCACCGGCCTCTTCGACGCGACGGTGATCTCGGGCGAGGTCGGGCTGCACAAGCCACAGCCCGAGATCTACCTGCTCGCCTGCGAGCGGCTCGGGGTCGCACCCGCCGCCGCGGTCTTCGTGGACGACCTGCGGGAGAACTGCGCCGGCGCCGAGGAGGTCGGGATGACCGCCGTGCTCCACCGCGACAGCGCCGAGACCGTCGCCCGGCTCGAGCAGCTGCTCGGCGTCGAGCTCGGAGCCCCCGAACCTCAGGCCTAGAGGGTTGATGGGATAACCGCATCAGCCCTCTAGTAGTGCATTGGTAGCTCCGCCGTAGGGTTCGCGACCCCGGCGGCGAACCCTCCTCGTGGTGATCGTTCGACGCGAGGAGGGCATGATGGCGGCAGTGGCGACGGCGGACCCCCACGCGCGGGAGCAGGCCGACGGACCGTCGGCGGTGCGCGAGCGCCTGGAGGAGTTCGGGCGCGAGGTGCTGACCGAGGCGATGAACCGGCCCGTTCAGGTGAGCAACGGGGGGCTCTATCTGCGCGGGTTGATCGAGCAGGGCCCGCGCAAGTCGCTCGAGCCGATGGTCGCTCGCCTGGGCGATGAGGCGGACTACGAGTCGCTGCAGCAGTTCCTCGCCGACAGCCCCTGGGATCCGACGGCGGTCGTGCGCGGTGGCCGAGCGGGTTGCCCCCGAGATCGAGGTCGAGGCCTGGGTGCTCGACGACACCGGCTTTCCCAAGGACGGCAAGCGCTCGCCCGGGGTAAAGCGCCAGTACTCGGGCACGCTGGGCAAGATCGGCAACTGCCAGATCGGCGTCTCGGTGCACGCGGTGGGCGCCAAGGGGACGGTGCCGCTGGGCTGGGCGCTCTACCTGCCCGAGGAGTGGTGCGCCGACGATGAGCGGCGGCGCAAGGCAAAGATCCCCGACGAGGTCACCTTCAAGACCAAGCCCGAGCTCGGGGCCCAGCTCTGCGAGCGCGCCGCCGGCTGGGACGTCCCGAGGGCGCCGGTGCTCGGCGACTGCGCCTATGGCGAGAACACCGAGCTGCGCGAGCGACTCGGTGGCGCCGGGCTCGAGTACGTGCTCTCGGTCGCGGCGGAGAGCACCGTGTTCGGACCCGAGACCTCCTTCGAAGTGCCAGAACGCAACGGCAAGACCGGCCGGCCGCGCACGCGCCCGCGGCCCGACCGCGACCCGGTGTCGATCGGAGAGCTCGTCGCGGGGCTCGGGCCCGAGGAGTGGCAAACCGTGAGCTTCCGCGACGGGCCCGACGGCGAGCAGGTCAGCTCGCGGTTTGCGTTCGTGCGCGTGCGCGCCGCGCACGAGTGGCGGAAGGCCACCCCGTTTCCGCCCCGCGAAGAGTGGCTCGTCGCCGAGTGGCCCGAGGGCCAGGACGAACCGACCGACTTCTGGCTATCCAACCTGGCCGCGGACACCGAGCCCGAGCGGCTCGCCCGGCTCGCCCGGCTGCGCTGGAAGGTGGAGCTCGACTACAAGCAGCTAAAGGGCGAGCTCGGTCTCGATCACTACGAAGGCCGCAGTTGGCTCGGCTGGCACCACCACACCGCGCTCGTCACCGCGGCGCACGGCTTCCTCACCCTGGAGCGGCTCAACCCTTTAGCCCGACGGCCGGCCTGACGCTGCCGCAGGCGGTGCTGCTCTTGCAGCCCGTCTTTCGGTGCTGGGCCGGTCGCTGCCAGACCTGCAATCAGCCGATCGAGCTCGATCAGCTCTCACTCCATCGACACCGGCAACATGAGTGAACCTACCAATGCACTACTAAGGAACTATCCAGAAACTCCGCGGCCCCATCCCACGCGATGCAGCCGCCGGGACCAGAGCAGGGCGCAGGCGAGCTGGATTAGGCCGAGGTAGTTCTCGGCCTTCTTGTCATAGCGGATGAGCAGCGCCCGGCACTTCTGTAGCCAGGCGATCGTGCGCTCGACTACCCAGCGCCTGGCGGGATGGCGCTTCAAGCCCGCCTCGTCGAGCCTCTCCTCGCCGATCCGGCGGATGTGGGGTGCGTAGGCTCCCGCCTCGCAGGCGCCCTCGCCCGTGGGGTTGTCGTAGGCCTTGTCGAGGCAGAGGTGCTGGGTGAGCTCGTCGGGGTCGGGGCGCTCGATGACGATCGCCTCGATCGTCGCCTCGAGGAGCTTCGTGTCGTGGACGTTGGCGCCGTCGATCACGGCTCCGAGCGGACCGCCGGTCCGCTCGACGATGAGCGACTTCTTGGTGCCGGATTTGGCCCTGTCAGTGGGATTCGGGCCTCTCTTGTCGCCGCAGAAGCGCGACTTGCCCATCACCCCATCGGCGGCCTGCCACTCCCACTCGACCTCCCCCAGCTGCTCGCACTCGGCGACCAGCTGCGCCCAGATCTCCTCCAGGACGCCGTCGCGGACGAAGGTCTGAAACCAGTTGTGAACGGTCGAGTCGGGGCCGAAGCGCTCGGGCATCTGGTTCCACTGGCAGCCCGTGCGCATCCGGAAGATGATCCCGTCGAGCATCAGCCGCAGGTCGGCGCGCGGGCGGCCCGTGGGGGCAGGGGGATAGTGGCGGGCGAGGATCGGCTCGACCCGCTCCCAGAGCTCATCGGGAAGGTTCCAGATCGTTGGCAGGCGGCTCTCGGCGGTAGCCTCGGGTGCTGGCAAGGCACTCTCCTTTCACGAGGGATGTGCCTTGCCTTTTCAGTTCCGGGCTACATAAGTCCTGCCGCTCAGGCGAGTTTTTGGATAGTTACTAAGGGCTCGCGCATAAATAAACGCGCGTAGTTGGGAGGTTCAGGGTGGTGGGCGGAGAATCTTGGGCTGTGGTCGACGAGGAGGCGATCGGCGCAAAGTTCCGGATGTTGGTCGGCCAGCTTGA
>JBOGZD010000051.1:0-19907 GCA_050697155.1 Solirubrobacterales bacterium
CCCCCCGAGCGCGGCTGCTTGCGCGCCGGGGCGCTCGCGGGGGCCGGCTTCGGCGCCGATGGGGTCGGCTCGCGGGCGCCCTCGCGGGGGCGCTGTCGCGGGCGGCCGCGGGCGGCCTCGGGCCGGCGCTCGGGTGGCGCCGCCCGGCGGACCGGCGTCTCGCAGTAGGGGCAGATCGACCAACGGGGGTCGATCGGCTTGCCGCACGACTCACAGGGGTCCTTGATCCGCGCGCGGCAGCTCGGGCAGCGCAGGTAGGTGCGCTCGACCGGGTGACCGCAGTTCGGACACGACTGCTCCTCGAGCTGGCGCACGCGCAGCTCCGAGGCGCGGGTCTCGAGCTCGCGCTCGTGGCGGTCGGCGAGGAACTCCGGCGGGCGCAGGATCGAGTAGACGACGGTGCCCACGTAGGGGAACAGCGAAGCGGCGGTCGCGCATGCGATCAGGAACGAGTCCTCGATCCGGCGGCGGGCGTCGAAGTAGGTCCATGCGATCAGCGCCAGCCAGAGGACGACCAGGAACAGGATCAGCAGGTTGACCGTCAGGTTGAGCGCGTCGTTTTCGATGCCGAAGATGGCGGCGGGCATGGGGATCGAGCAGTGTATTCGCTAAGTGTGGCCCGATACCTCGCTTACGGATGCGAGGCGCAAGCGGTCCATCGCTAGAGGAACAGCCTCCCGAACAGGTAGCCGAGGCCGAAGAAGACCAGGATCACGACGGCGACGATCGCCGCCACCAGTCCCATCATGTGGAGGAGCTCCGAGCGCGCCTCTCTGTCCATCGCGTCTCCCTTGCCCCCGAAAAGTTCCTTCGCGGCTCCTAATCGGAGCCCGCGTACCGCAGAAGGTAGTGCGAACCGCAGATCAGCGCCACCCCGCCACGCTCGGCCGCGAGCGCCCGTGAGCGGGCGACCGCGGCGGCGGGCTCGGCCTCGACGATCGCCTCGACGTCGGCGGCGCCGGCCGCGCGGGCGAGTGTCTCGGCGGGAAGCGACCGGGTACCGGGGCGACCGGCGCGCTCGAGTCGCTCGGCGGGGACCTCGGTCGCAACCAGCGCGTTGAGCGCCGGCGCGAGCCCGGCGACGAAGCCGCGCTCGTCCTTGTCGGCGAGCACGGCGGCGCAGGCGATCACCGGCCGCCCATCGGCCAGCACCGGCAGCGCCTCGGCCAGGGCCTCGGCGCCGGCGGGGTTGTGAGCGGCGTCGAGGACCATCGGGGGGTCGGTGTCGAGCACCTCTGCGCGGCCGTGGAGCTCGAGCTCTCCGGCGACCTCGGCGACCCGCTCGAGGTCGAGCTCGCCTACGACGATGTCCGTGCAGGCGAGCGCGACTGCGAAGTTGCGCCGCGCGTAGGGCGCCCCGCTGCGCAGCTCGACCGCGTCGGCGAGGTCGCGGATCTTGATCAGCCCGGCGTTGCGCTCGGCGGCCACCCGCTCGGCCACCGCCATCGACTCGTCCGAGAGCCGACCGACGACCAGGGTCGAGTGGTCGCGAAGCACGGCGAGCTTCTCGCCCGCGATCTCGTCCTCGGTCTCGCCGAGCCACTGGGTGTGCTCGAGCCCGACCGAGGTCAGCGCCGTCACCCGCGAGGGGAGCACGTTGGTGGCGTCGAGTCGCCCGCCGAGACCGGCCTCGATCACCGCCACCTCGACCCCCGCCGCGGCGAGGGCGACGAAGGCCGTCGCGGTCGCCGCCTCGAACTGGGTTACCCGGTCGGCCGCGTCCTCGAGCGTGCGGTCGACCGCCTCGACCGCCTGCGAGACCCGCTCGACGGCGGCGGCGAACTCGGCCGGCGGCACCTCGGCGCCGCCGATCCGGATCCGCTCCGACCAGCGCTCGTCGTGGGGCGACAGGTAGGCGCCGGCACGAAGACCGTGCGCCTCGAGCAGCGCCGCGGTCGCCTCGGTCACCGACGACTTGCCGTTGGTGCCGACAACGTGGACCGACGCGAATCTGTGCTGGGGCATGCCCAGCGCGGAGACCAGCTTGCGGATCCGCTCGAGCCCGAACTTCCATCCCAGCGGGGCGAGCGAGTGCAGGTACTCCTCGCCCCGCTCGGCCGACCACTCGGCGGTGCTCGCGGCGACGGGGCCTGCGGGAGCCATTCAGCTCAGCTCCTCGAGCTCGGCCCGGTAGCCGGTGAGCTTCTCGCGCTCGGCGTCGACGACGTCCTGGGGAGCTTTGGCGACGAAGCCGTCGTTGGCGAGCTTGCGCTCGGCCCGGTCGACCTCGGCGCGCAGCCTCTCGCGCCGCTCCTCGATCCGCCGGCGGGCCTCACCGGCGTCGATCTCCTCCGACGCGACGATCTCGATCGGGCCGATGCTCGCCAGCGCCTCGCCGCCGTCGCCGTCGAAGTGAAGGCGCGCCAGGCGGGCGACGAGCTCGTGCGGCGGCCCGCCGGCGATCCGTGCCCGCAGCACGCTCGCCGCCGGCACGCCGACCAGGTCGCGCCAGCGCCGCACGCTGCGGGTGAGGGCGATCGACTCGGCCAGCTCGCGCTCGGCCTCGGGGTCGAGCAGGGACTCGTCGGCCCGCGGGTAGGCCGAGACCACGAGCTGGCCCCGTTCTCCCGGCAGGTAGCCCCAGAGCTCCTCGGTGACGAACGGGAGCATCGGGTGCGCCAGCGCCAGCACCCGCTCGAAGGTCCACAGCAGGTTCGCGGCGACCTCCTCGTCACCGTCGTAGAGGCGCGGCTTGACGATCTCCAGGTACCAGTCGCAGAGCTCGGACCAGAAGAAGGCGTAGAAGTCGAGCGCCGCGTGGGCGAAGTCGTAGGAGTCGAGGCTCTCGGTGACCGACGCGATCGTGCGCTCGAGGCGCGAGCGGATCCAACGGTCCTCGACCCGGTCGCCGCGCGGCGCCGGCTTGGCCTCGGCGACGTTCAGCAGCACCAGCCGCGAGGCGTTCCAGAGCTTGTTCGCCAGGTCCCGCCCCTGCTCGACCTTGGCGGCCGAGTATCGGACGTCCTGGGAGGAGGACATCGCCAGCAGGCCGAAGCGCAGCGCGTCGGCGCCGTGGACCTCGATCTCGTCGAGCGGGTCGATCCCGGTGCCGAGCGACTTCGACATGCGCCGGCCGTCCGGCGCCTGGATGATCGAGGTGATGTAGACGTCGTCGAAGGGGACCTCACCGGCGAACTCGATCCCCATCATCACCATCCGCGCCACCCAGAGGAAGAGGATGTCCCGGGCGGTGACCAGCGCGTCGGTGGGATAGAAGGCGCGCAGCAGCGGCGCCTCGGGGTCGGGCCAGCCGAGGGTCGCAAACGGCCACAGCGCGGACGAGAACCAGGTGTCGAGCACGTCCTCGTCCTGGCGCAGCGACTCGGGGTCGATCCCGCGCGCCGCCGCCGCCTCGCGCGCGAGCTCCGCCGACTCGGCGACGACCTGCTCGCCCTCGGGCCCATACCAGACCGGGATCCGATGGCCCCACCAGAGCTGGCGCGAGACGCACCAGGGGCGGATGCTTCGCATCCACTCCAGGTAGACGCGCTTGTGCTGCTCGGGGGTGATCCGGACCCGGTCCCGCTCGACCACCTCGATCGCGGGGGCGGCGAGCTCGTCCATGCGGCAGAACCACTGCAGCGAGATCAGCGGCTCGATGCGCTCCCCGGAGCGGTGCGAATAGGGAACCGAGTGGGTGTAGGGCTCCTCGGCGCGCAGCCTGCCCTCCTCGCGCAGAGCGACAAGCACCGCCTCGCGCGCCTCGTCCGCGGCGAGCCCGGCGAACCGCTCGCCGGCCGCCTCGGTCATCCGCCCGTCCTCGCCGATCACCCCGATCTCCTCGAGCCCGTGGGCGCGCCCGATCTCGAAGTCGTTCGGGTCGTGACCCGGGGTGATCTTGAGCGCCCCGGTGCCGAACTCGGGATCGACGTGCTCGTCGGCGATGATCGGCAGGCGCCGGCCGACCAGCGGCAGCAGGCAATTGCGCCCGATCTGCGCCCGGTGGCGCTCGTCGCCGGGGTTCACGGCGACCGCGGTATCGGCGAGCATCGTCTCCGGGCGCACCGTCGCCACCGTCAGCACCTCGTCGGAATCCTCGAGCGGGTAGTCGATCGAGTACAGCGCGTCGGTCACCTCGCGGTTCTCGACCTCGAGCTCGGAGATCACCGACCGCGAGCCGACGTCCCAGTTGACCATGTAGTGGTCGCGGTAGATGTAGCCGCGCTCGTGCAGGGTGACGAAGACCCGGTAGACGGCGCGCACGTAGGCCTCGTCGAGAGTGAAGCGCTCGCGCGAGTAGTCGCATGACGCGCCGAGCCTTTTGAGCTGCTCGACGATCTGCGAGCCGTACTCCTCCTTCCAGGCCCAGGCGCGGTCGAGAAAGGCCTCGCGGCCGAGCTCCCGCCGCGACGTCCCCTCGGCCCGCAGCTCCCGCTCGAGCACCGCGTGCACGGCGATGCTGGCGTGGTCGGTGCCGAGCACCCAAAGGGTGTTGCGCCCCCGCATCCGGTGGAGGCGGATGAGCACGTCCTGGAGCGAGCTGTTGAGGGCGTGACCCATGTGCAGCTCGCCGGTCACGTTCGGAGGCGGGATCGCGATCGAGTAGTTCTCCTCCGGCGTTCCCTCCACCGCCGGCTCGAACGCGCCGCTCTCGAGCCAGTCCGCGAGCACGCGGCGCTCGACCTCCGCCGGTTCCCAGCGGGTGGTCGCCTCGAGCTTCGCGCGCCGCTCCGCGTCCATCGGAGCGGCGAGTTTAGTTGCGGGCGCGCGGCCCGCCATCGGGGTCCGGCGACACGGCGGGCTCGGTTCGTGCTAAATGATCGCCACCTGAATCGGCAAACGGCGGGGGGAGTCGGAGGCTCCTAGTTGAGAAGGCTGACCTTGTGCGGGACGGTGGCGCTGGCGCTATGCCTGGCGCTGCCCGGGGCGGCGGATGCAACCAAGATCAAGCACCGGGGGACGCTCGTGGGCGTGCCCTCTGCGACGGTCAAGTTCGCCGTCAAGAAGAAGCGTGGCGACCTGAAGCGGATTACCAAGCTGAGATTCGACGACGTGCCGGTCACCTGCGCCGACGGGTCCGTCGGCGTCGTCTTCGGCGAGCTGCGGAGCTTCGGCCTGAGCGGCAAGCGGTTCACCCGCAAGGGCCGGATCCAGGGAATCGGCATCCAGGACGGCCGCCTGCGCGTGGCGGGCAAGCTGCGCCGCGGCGGCAAGGTCGCAAAGGGCAAGGTGCGCGTCGCGTTCAAGTCGTCGAGCGGGGTCGGCTGCGGCACCGACAACCGCGCCTGGAAGACGCGCAAGAAGTGAGCGCGCCGCTCCGCGCCATCGGAGCGGCGAGTTTAGTTACGCGTCTGCGGATCTCCGGCGCAGAAGCCGGCGGAGGATGCGGCCTCCGCCGTCCGGCCCGACGGGTGCCAGCATCCTGCCGTCGGCAGTGCGAAAGGCGAGCGGTCGATCCGACCCCGCCGGCTCGAGGCGAGTGACAGGACGAGGCTCGCCGCCGATAGTGATGTACACGAGGCCGAACGAGCGCACGCGGCGCTGGAGCTCCTGCGCGCTGAGCCGCTCGGGATGCTCGATCCCGGTCGTTTCCTCGAGATCTCGCAGAGAGAAGTAGCTGTACCCCGTGCGCGGCTCGCCGAAGTACATCGAGAACGAGGTCGCCATCACGCCCTTGTAGTCAGGCAGCAGGCTGTTGTGGAAGTTGATCGCCTGCTCGAACGTGTCGAGCAGCGGGCGCCGAAAGATGCGAAGCGCGAAGTAGGAGAGCGCGACGTCGCCCTTGACCTCCTCGGCGAGCATAGTCCGGAACGCCGGGTCGTTGGGGTCGCCCGTCGGCGGGACCAGAACCGGAACGCCATGGCGCCGTGCCTCGCGGAAGAGGTCGATTGAATGGTCGCGCCGTCGAGACCGGAAATCGTCGGGTCGGGAGGTGACGAACGCTCCGACCTCGACGCCGTTCCCGTCGCGCGCCAGCCGAAGTGTCGCCTCGATGAGCCCCGCCGTGACCGGGGCGTTGACGTCGGTGAAAATGACCAGCTTCACCGAGACCCGCCTAGGCGGGGGCTGACGCCCGGGAGCCTAAGCCGACTCCTCCAGCTCGGCGTCGTCCGCGTCCGCGGGCTCGCTCGGCGCCGCCTGGGTGACCAGGGTCGGCTTCAGCCCGCGCTCGATCGTCTCCTTGGTGACCACGCACTTGGAGACGTCGCGGCGCGAGGGGAGCTCGAACTGAACGTCCTGGAGCGTCTCCTCGAGGATCGAGCGCAGGCCGCGGGCGCCGGTCTCGCGCTCGAGGGCGCGGTCGGCGATCGCGCCGAGCGAGTCCTCCTGGAAGCTGAGCTCGATGTCGTCGAACTCGAAGAACCGCTGGAACTGCCGCGTGAGCGCGTTGCGGGGCTCGGTGAGGATCGTGATCAGGTCGTCGCGGGTGAGCTGGTGGATCGCGGCGACGACCGGGAGCCGGCCGATGAACTCCGGGATCAGCCCGTACTCGATCAGGTCCTCGGGCAGCACCTGCTCGAACAGCTCGCCCGTGTCCTTCTCGTTCTTCGACGAGACCTGCGCGCCGAAGCCGACCCCGTGGCGACCGATGCGCCGCTCGATCACGTGGTCGAGCTGGGCGAACGAGCCGCCGCAGACGAACAGGATGTTCGTGGTGTCGATGGTCAGGAATTCCTGGTGGGGGTGCTTGCGCCCGCCCTGCGGCGGCACCGAGGCGGTGGTGCCCTCGAGGATCTTCAGCAACGCCTGCTGCACGCCCTCGCCGGAGACGTCGCGGGTGATCGACGGGTTGTCGCCCTTGCGGGCGATCTTGTCGATCTCGTCGATGTAGATGATCCCGGTCTCGGCCTTCTTGACGTCGAAGTCGGCGGCCTGGATCAGCTTCAAGAGGATGTTCTCGACGTCCTCGCCGACGTAGCCGGCCTCGGTGAGCGCGGTGGCGTCGGCGATCGCGAACGGGACGTTGAGGATCCGCGCCAGCGTCTGGGCGAGGAGCGTCTTCCCACAGCCGGTCGGGCCGAGCAGCATGATGTTCGACTTCTGCAGCTCGATCTCGCCGTCGCCGCCGTTCTGCGACATCTGCACGCGCTTGTAGTGGTTGTAGACGGCGACCGAGAGCGCCCGCTTGGCGTTCTCCTGGCCGACCACGTACTCGTTGAGGACCTCGTAGATCTCGCGCGGTTTCGGCAGGCTCTCGAGCTCGAAGCTCGGCGGCGCGGTGAGCTCCTCGTCGATGATCTCGTTGCAGAGATCGATGCATTCGTCACAGATGTAGACCCCGGGGCCGGCGATCAGCTTCTTCACCTGCCGCTGCGACTTGCCGCAGAAGCTGCACAGAAGCTGCTCGTTGGAGTCGGTCGGGCGTGCCAAAGCGTCAGGCCTCCAATCGGGTTCGAACGGTTCCCGGGCCGCAGTTCAGGTTACGCGAACCGCGGCCCCGGCTCGGACGCCTACCAGTTACTCGGCAGCCGGCCCCGTCCCTTCAAGCGGCGTCTCGGTTGCACGGCTCGGGCCATGGCTCCGAGAGCCTCGGCCGCGCCGGGGCGCCGGGCGCTTGGTAGATGCACGTAGGGGGGCAGGCGATATCGGGGCCTCGGCCTGCGCGCTCGTCCGCGGGCGGATTGGCGCTTTAGTCGCGCATAGCGAGAAGAAGGCGCCAATCGCGGGCCCGTGCGGCCGAATCACCGGCGGTTGGGGGAAAGTGGTCGCTATTCGACCAAGATCTCCCAAACGCCTCGGATGGAGCGCGAGCGCCACGCACTCCGACCCCGACCCACTCCCCCTACGTGCCCTAACAACGGACGCCGGCGTTGCGGAGGGCAACAGACTCACGCCGCAACACGGCGCAGTGAACGGCTCAGTGGTGCTCGATCACCCGGTCGACGATCTTGTAGTCCACGGCCTCCTCGGCGGACATGAAGTAGTCGCGCTCGGTGTCCTTGGTCACCTTGTCGAACGGCTGGCCGGTGTGCTTGGCGATGATCTCGTCGAGGCGCCGGCGCACGTCGATGATCTCCTTGGCGTGGATCTCGATATCGGTCGCCTGGCCCTGAAAGCCGGCCGAGACCTGGTGGATGAGGATCTTCGAGTTCGGGGTCGCCATCCGCTTGCCGTCGAAGCCGCCCGCGAGCAGCAGCGCCCCCATGCTCATCGCGACGCCGACGCAGATCGTCTGCACGTCGGGCTTGATGTACTGCATCGTGTCGTAGACGGCCAGCCCCGCGTACACCGAGCCGCCCGGCGAGTTGATGTAGATCGAGACGTCCTTGTCGGGGTCCTCGGACTCGAGGTGGATGAGCTGGGCGACGACGAGATTGGCGATGTCCTCGGTGATCGGGGTGCCGAGAAAGATGATCCGCTCGTTGAGCAGCCGCGAGTAGATGTCGAACGCGCGCTCGCCGCGCGACGTCTGCTCGACCACCATCGGAACCAGGGGGCTCATCGAGGCGCCAGTCTATAGAGGTCAGTCACGCTGCCCGGGGGTCCAGAGCTCGCCCGGCTTCGCGCCCGGCTCGACCGCGGCGCCCTCGCCCTCCGCCCGCTCGGCCTCCTCCTTGTCCGGCGTCCAGAGCTTGTCGCGGGCGGTGGCTTGGTCGAGCGGGATCGGCCTCGCGTTCTCTGCGACCAGGTCGGCGGCCTTGCGCAGCCGGACCTCGTCGCGCAGCAGGTTGTCGCGGCCGGCGTCGCGCAGGCGGGCGAGCAGCCTCTCGGGCGCGTTCTTGCCCTCGCCCGGGCCGAGTGCCTCGAGCAGCTCGTCGTCGGAGACCTCGATCCCCGCGGCGTCGGCGACCGCCGCCAGGGTCGCCTCGCGGCGCAGCGCCCGCTCGGCGTCCTCCTCGGCGTCGGTTACCAGCTGCTCGCGGTCCTTGCCCTGCATCTGAGCGTAGGCCTGCGGGCTGACGCCGCGGGCTTCCAGCGAGCGCTCGATCCGCTCCCACATCTCGTGCGCGCGGGCGTGGACGAGCTCGTGCGGGACCTCGATCGACGCTGCCGCGGCGGCCGCGTCGACCGCCGCCTCGCGGAACTCGGCCTCGCCGCGGCGGGCGAGCGCCTCCCCGATCCGCTCGCGCAGGTGGGCGCGCAGCTCGTCGAGGGTGTCGAACTCCGAGGCCTCGGCGGCGAAGTCGTCGTCGAGCTCGGGCAGGTCCTTCTCGCGCACCTCCTTCACGGCGACCGCGAAGGTCGCCGTCTTGCCGGCGATGTCCTGCGGCTGGTGATCGTCGGGGAAGGTGACCTCGACCGTGCGCTCGTCCCCGGCGGCGGCCCCGGTGAGCGCGGCGTCGAACTCCTCGATCAGCCCCTCGCCCCCGAGCTCGACCAGGAAGTCGCGCGCCTCGGAGCCCTCGAACGGCTCACCGTCGATCGTCGCCGAGTAGTCGATCAGCACCGCGTCGCCGTCGGCGGCCGGGCGCTCGACCGGGTTGAGGCTGGCCGAGCCCTCCCGCACGCGGTGGAGCTCGGCGTCGATCAGCTCGTCGGGGACCTCGGCGTCCGCTCGCCCGACCTCGAGCCCGCGGTACTCGCCGAGCTCCGCCCGGGGCCGCACGCCGACCTCGATCGTGAACTCGAGCGGCTCGCCCTCGCCGGGGAGGTCGGAGACGTCGAGCTGCGGATCGCCGATCGGGGTGACCCCGGCCTCGAGCAGGGCGCGCTCGTACCACTCGGGCAGCGAGTCGCGAAGCGCCTGCTCGAGCACGGCCTCGCGCCCGACCCGCTGGATCACGAACTGCGGCGGCACCTTGCCCTTGCGAAAGCCGGGCATGCGCATCTCGTTCGCGAGCGTCTTCGCGGCACGGTCGACCCGGTTCGCGAGCGCGTCGGGCTCGATCCCGACGTCGACCCGGACCCGGGACTCGGGCAGCTCTGTGACCGTGGTCTTCATCGGCGGCTGAGCTTACTCAGCGCCCACCGCCCCCACGCGGCGCCGAGGTCCCAGAAGAAGGCGACCACCCTGCCGACCGGCCCGGTGAGCAGCCAGGCCGCGAACCGCTCGGCCCTGCTCACTCGTCGCTCGCGTAGCCGAGGATCGAGCGGTCGATCAGCCATTCGACCGGGGCGCGGTCGTCGGTGTACACGGCGCCGCCGTCGAGCCGCTCGCCCGTGCGCGCCGCCTCGATCCGGGCGAGGCTGCGCAGCCCCGGCGGCAAGTCCCGGGCGGCTGCCTCGAGCCGCTCGGCCGAGGCCGGGGCCGCGGTGCCGACCAGCAGGGTGTTGGTGGGCTCGATCGGGTCGCGGAGCACGGTCGGGAACACCTCGGCCATCGTCCGGCCGAGCACCCGCTCGAGGTCGTCGTTGCCCTCCGGATGGCCGGCGTTGACGATCACCACCCCGCCAGGGGCCAGCCGGTCGCGGGCGAGCTCGAAGAACTCGGTGGTCGCCAGGTAGAAGGGGATGTAGGGCTGGCGGTAGGCATCGACCATGATCACGTCGTAGCCGCCGTCGGAGCGCCGCAGCCATGGGCGGGCGTCCTCGTTGTGGACGGTCAGGTTCGGGTTCGAGCCCATGTCGAAGTACTCGTTGCCGACCTCTTCGAGCTCGGGGTCGATCTCGACCCCGTCGACCTCGGTCGCACCGAAGAAGTGGCCGTACGCCCGGGCGGTGGTGCCGGCCGCGTTGCCGAGGATCGCGATCCGCTCCGGCGGCGCGCTCAGGGCCGCGAACGGAAGCACCAGGTAGCCGTCCCAGACGTCGCCGGTGAGGAAGGTGCCCGGCCGGTAGAGCGAGTGCACCGCCTGGCCCTCGTTGAGCTCGAGCAGCCGGTCGCCGTCGTCCTGCTCGACCACGCGGATGTATTGCTGCTCGGAGTCGGCCTCGAAAAGGACCTCTCCCTCGTCGGTCGCCTTCAGCGTCCCGACCGGGAGCGCGATCGCGCCCGCGAGCGCCACCGGCAGCGCGATGTAGCGCCAGCCGAGCCCGGCGGCGGCGACGAGCGCGATCGCGAGCGCGAAGACGAGAAAGGTTCGCTGGGTGCCGACGAACGGGATCAGGACCAGGGCCGACAGCAGCGTGCCCAGCAACGAGCCGGCGGTCGAGATCGCGTACAGCCGACCCGCGACCCGGCCCGAGTGCTCGACGTCGGGGACGGCGATGCGGATCGCCCAGGGCGAGGCGGTCCCCAGCAGCACGACCGGGATCGCGATCAGGAACAGGACGGCGAACAGCGAGCCGACGAAGGCGCCGGCCTCGACCTCATCGAGCGCATCGACGGAGAGGTCGAAGAACGGCTGCGCGACCAGCGGCACGAGCGCGAGCAGGATCGCGGCCGCGAGCACGACCAGACAGAGCTCGCGGACGCGCGCGTAGCGGTCGCCGAGGCGCCCGCCGAGCCAGTAGCCGATCGAGAGCGCGACCAGCACCACCCCGATCGTGTTCGCCCAGACGATCGTCGAGGCGCCGAAGAACGGCGCCATCAGCCGGACCGCGGCGATCTCGGCGCCGAGACTGGCGGTGCCGACGACGAAGACGAGCAGGTAGAGGTAGCGGTTGGAGCTCAAGTCGCCAGTCGCCAGTCGCCAGTCGCCAGGTCCACGCTCGAAGCGTGGCCGATCGCGCTCAAGAACGCTTCAATCTCTCCTCCAGCCGCGCCGCCTGGCCGGCGGCGACGGCGCGGTCGGCGCGCCCCTCGTCGAGGGCGACACCCCGCTCGCGGGCGAGGTCGAGCAGCCGCTGCTTCTCGGTGTCGCGCTCGGCCCAGCGCAGCAGCACCCAGCTCAGCACCGCCAGGGTGACCAGGCCGCCCTCGGCCATCATGATCGCGCCGGCGATCCCCTGGTCGGTGAGCGGGTCGATCCCCCAGTAGGCCTCGCCCTCCTCGTAGACGGGATAGAGGACCGTCCCCGACCACATCAGCACGTTGCCCAGGCCGGCCGCGGCGAGCCGCGCGATCCCGGTGTAGGCGAGCTGGGCGCCGCCGCCGAACCAGGACGGGACCGGAAGCGGGCCGGCGACGGGCATCCAGAGCGCGATCCCGAAGCCGATGAAGCAGGCGTGCTGGAGCGCGTGCACCGCCTCGTTGGTGACCGCGCCCTCATAGAGGGCCGGAATGTGCCAGGCGAGCAGGCTCACGATCCACAGCGGCAGCGCCACCGCTGGCAGGGCGAGCACCTGGAGGCGACCGACGAAACGGATACCGAGCACCGGCGCGAGGACCGATCGCGTCAGCCCGAGCACGATCAGCAGCGCCGCGAGGTCGCCGATCACCAGGTGCTGGATCATGTGCGCGAGCACCAGCTCCTCCCCGAGATGGGCGGCCGGCGAGGCAAACGCGACGGCGATCAGCACCAGGCCGGAGCCGAAGCAGGCAAGCCGCCAGCGCGAAACCGGCCTGCCCTCGCGCGCAAGCGACGTGGCCCGCAGCGCGTACGCGGTGCCGATCGCAGTCAGGCCGGCGAGCTGCAGCGGCTCGAACGCTCCGCCGCCCACGTGCGCGAGCGGGATCACGGATCCAGCCTAGCTGGGGCGAGCGGCCGTCCGGGGGGTTTGGCGCCCGGCCCTACAGCCAGTGGATGCGGCGGAAGAAACGGTGGAGGGTCGTGATCGCCGCCACCATCAGCGCCAGCGCCAGCGGGTAGCCCCAGGCCTCGTCGAGCTCCGGCATCTCGGCGAAGTTCATCCCCCAGATCGAGGCGAGGAAGGTGGGAACGGCGATGATCGCCGCCCAGGCCGAGATCGTGCGCACGACCTCGTTCTGCTTCACGCTCAGCAGCGCCAGGTTGGCCTCCAGGATCGAGGTCAGCAGCTCCCGCTGGCCGGTGACCTGCTCGTCGACCCGGCGGGCGTGGTCGGCGACGTCGCGGAAGTAGCGCCGTAGCTGCTCGTCCATGTTCGGGAAGGCGCCGCGCTCGAGCGCGTGCAGCGGCGACAGCAGCGGAAACACCGCACGGTGGAACTCGATCACCTCTCGCTTGAGGAAGTAGATCCGCTGCGTGGAGTCGGCGCGTTCGCTGAAGATCTCGGCCTCGACCTCCTCGATGTCGTTCTCGATCCCGTCGACGACCGGCAGGTAGTCGTCGACGACCAGCTCGCCGACCTCGACCCCGAAGCTCTCGACCACGTCGCCGACGGTCAGGCCCGAGTCCTCGACCACGTCGTGGAGCAGGCCCGCGACGATCGTCGGCTCGCCGGCGCCCTGCTCGTGCAGCAGCTCGGCGACCTGGACCGGATGGTCGAGGTACGGCCTTCCACCGCCGCCGCGGGTCTGGCCCGCGTGCGCCTCGCGGCGACGAAGAAGGCGAGGCTGAGCGGCTCGGAGGCGAGGACGAACGCCGGCGGCTCCACTCGGCCGGACTCTATCCCCCGTCGCCGAGTCTCGCTACTGCGCCGGCGCCGGGGGCGGCTGGCTGAACTGGACCTGGGGCGCCTCGCGCTCGGCGGCGTCGGTGATCTCGAAGAAGTCGCGGTCCTCGAACCCCCCGGTTCCGGCGACGATCGAGTTGGGGAACATCTGGATCTTGGTGTTGTAGGCCTGCACGTTGGAGTTGAAGATCCGCCGCGACGCCTGGATCTCGTCCTCGAGCTCGGAGAGGTTGCGCGAGAGCTGCTGGAAGTTCTCGGTTGCGCGCAGGTCGGGATAGTTCTCCGCGATCGCCCGCAGGTCGCCGAGCGCGGCGGTCAGCGCCCCTTCGGCGCGCCCGGACTCGCCGGGGCCCGAAGCCCGCATCGCGTCGGCGCGTGCGTCGGTCACCTTCTGGAAGGTCTGCTGCTCGTGCTGCGCGTAGCCCTTCACGGCCTCGACCAGGTTCGGGACCAGGTCGTGGCGGCGCTTGAGCTGCACGTCGATCCCCGACCACGCCTCGTCGACGCGGTTGCGCGATCCGATGATCGAGTTGCGGATCAGGATGAAGATCAGTGCCACCAGGACGACGACGCCGATTGCGATCCAGACTGCAGTCATAACCCTCCGACCTCTCCTTCGGTGGTTGGCGTTCCTTGAAGCTGCGCGGTCGGCACAACCCTACTCGCCGCCGCCGGGGGGCGTTAGGGGGCGCGCGTCGGTCGCGGGCTCACCAAGGTGCGGCCACGGACGCCCGCGCTCAGTCGCCGATCGCGCCCTCGAGCCGGAGCAGGAACTCCTTCATCTCGGGCCCGCCGCCGTAGTTGCCGATCTCGCCCCCCGCCCGCAGGACCCGGTGGCAGGGAATCACCAGCGGCAGCGGGTTGCGGCCCAGCGCCGTGCCGGCAGCGCGGTGGGCGCGGGGGTTGCCCGCCCAGGCCGCGACCTCGCCATAGCTTGCGGTGAGGCCGAACGGCAGCCTGCGCGCGGTCGCCCGCAGCACCCGGCGGTAGAAGCCGGCCGGGACCAGGCGCCAGTCGAGCTCGACGTCGAACCGCTGCCGGCGGCCGGCGAAGTACTCGTCGAGCTCGCGGCGCTCGCGGTCGAGCCGCGCCGGCAGCTCGAACACCCGGGGGGAGAGATCGCCGGCGAGCCGGGCGACCACGTCGTCGACCCGCTCGTTGGGCAGCGCGACCCGCACCAGGCCCCTGCCGGTGGCGGCGACGACCCCGGTACCCAGCGGCGAGTCGAAGGTCGCGTAGGCGACATCGGCGAGGCCCTCGCGGTCGGCGCGTTCGCCGAGCCGCAGGGCGGCATCGGCGGCCGCGTCGCACAGGTCGGTGCGCAGGGCACGCCGGATCGTGTTGGCGTCAGCGGTGGTCATCATGGGACATCCTCTCTGTCGATCGTCGCGCGCAGGGCGCGGTGTGCGTCGGAGACCCGCCGGCGGGCGGCCTCCTCGGAGCAGTCGAGCGCCTCGCCGATCTCGCGGTAGGAGAGGTCGGCGGCGTAGCGAAGCGCCACTGCCGCCCGCTGCCCGGCGGGCAGGTCGGCGACGGCAGCCCAGATCTCTCCGGCTCCCTCACCCTCCCCGCCGTCCCGCGGGTCGCGGGCCGCCGGCTCCGGCGGCTGGGCCCGCGGCTCGGGTCGGCGGGCGCGGGCGCGATGGTGGTCGATCGCCTTGCGCCGGGCGATGGTCATCACCCAGGCGCGCGGATGGCGCCCGTCCATCCGCTCGTAGGCGCGAAGCGCGGCGATGAAGGTCTCCTGAAAGCAATCGTCGGCGTCGCTGGGGCCGACCATCGCGCGCAGGAACGCGAGCACCGGCTCGCGGTGCTCGTCGATGAAGGCCTGGAAGGGCGTGGCGGTGGCGCTCATCTCAATGATTGAAACGGCTCGGGGGGCACGATCGTGAGCCGACCACGAAGCGTAGGATCGACGGCGAGCAACCCGAGGAGGGATCCAGCATGCGCAGGAAGCTTGCGTTGACGGCGGGAACCGCGGTCGCGGTTGCGGTCGCGGGCGCCGGCGCGGTGGTCGCCGGCGGGATCGGCGACGGCCCCGGGCAGGGATCGGGGCCGGTCGAGATCCGCACTGCCGAGGCGAGGCCGGTCGCCGCCCCGAGCACCGTCGCCGCCCCGGCGCGCGCGGTGAGCCCGCGACGGCCGAAGCGAAAGAGGCCGGAGGTGACCTACCTCGAGACCGAGCCGCAGACGCTGCCCGCCGGGAAGACCGGCTTCGTGATCGGCGACTGCGCCGGCAGGGCGAAGGCGATCAGCGGCTACTACTTCGTCCAGGGCCAGTTCAACGGCTTCGGGCTCGAGAACGAGGGCGACTCCCCGGCCGGGCAACGACGCTGGGCCTTCTATCTCGACGCAGAGCAGCCGTCGACCGGTGTCAGCGATGTGATCTTCGGGATGGTCTGCATCAAGGGCGTTCGCTAGCCGTTCGCCGCCGATCGATACGCTGGCGGCGTCAGCCAGGGGCACGGGAAGGAGAACACGAATGCGCAGGAAGCTCACGATCGCGGTGGCGGGGTTCACGGTGGCCGGCCTCGGCGGCTTCGCCGCCCTCGGCCTCGCCGGCGGCGGCGGGGGAACCCCGGCGGCGACGCAGCTCGTGAACGGCTACGAGTCCCCGGGCGTCAGCGTGCACCGGGTCGCCGAACCGAGCGCAGGGGCGCGAGTGACGGCGTTCCGCGCCAAGGGCAAGCGCAAGCAGGTGCGGATCGCCTACTTCGAGACCGACCCGTTCCCGATCGTCGACAGCACGGCGGTGGGCGACTCGCTCGCCTGTCGCGGCAACCGGCGCGTGCTCGGCGGCTACTTCGGCTCTGACGGGGTCGACGTGGCGCTCACCTTCTCGGCGCCGGAGAGCAGCAAGCGCTGGTTCGTCGGGCTCACGAACCTGCCCGACACGGTCGAACTCGATCCCCCCAACCGGGCAACGCAGGCGTTCACGGGTATCGTCTGCGCGAAAGGGGTCAAGTAGGAGGGGAACGCATGCAGACCAAGCGCATCGTCGCCTGCGCCGCCGCAACGGCGATTCTCGTCGTGCCGGTCGCGGCGCTCGCAGCGACCAAGACCTACCGCGGCGCCGTCAAGGGCGACCCGGAGACCTCGCTCAAGCTGCGCGTAGAGAAGGAGCAGGGCAGCCGCTTCTTCAAGGCCTTCGCGGTCCAGGACCTGGCGATCGAGTGCGACGACGGGCTCGAGGCCCGGTTGCGCAGCGCCCGGGTGGACGGCCGCGCGCCGCTCGGCGACCGTGGCCGTTTCGCCACCCGGGGCGAGTCCGACAGGCAGGTAGTCAGGCTCAAGGGGAAGGTGCGCTCACGGCGAGCCTCGGGGACGCTGCGCCTGTCCGGCTCGATCGGAGTCGAGGGCGAAACCCGCGACTGCCGGAGCGGCAAGGTGCGCTGGTCCGCGGAGCGCTGATCCTCAGAAACCCCTCCCCCACAACCGGTACACGTAAATGACCATTGCGCGACCCCGGTCGGGTCGGGTACCTTCGCCTGGAAGGAGGCGCGTTTCCGCAAACTGCGCGTTCTGGGGATGTGAGAAGGGTGATCGGGGTGAGGCGCCGCCGGATGCGAAGGCGGACGGTCGCCAGGGGGCTGACGCTCGAGGGCGCGTGGGTTGAGGCGCGCTCCCCGACCGCCGAGGACCGGCCGGATCTCGCTGACCTCGATGCGCGGGTCGAGCGCGCGCTCCACCGCCAGGGCGGCGAGGGCAAGCCGCCGGGCTCCCGGCGATTCGTGCCCCCCGACGAGGCGGCGCCGGCGGAGGTTGCCGCCTCCGCTGCCACCGACACGACGCCCGTTCTCGAGTCCGATCCGATCGACGAGGACGCGGTGGAGCGTCAGGTTCGCAAGCAACTCGCGGCCTTGCGGCTCGCCGTCGAGCTGCACCTGACCCGGCGCATCGAGGCGATCGAGCGGGAGCTCGACCAGCGGGCCGCCGCCGCCGACCTGGAGCGACGGCACCAGGTCTCGAGCTGGCTCGAGGACGAGGGCACCCGAGCCGGGGAGAAGGCGGCGAAGAAGCTCGACAAGCACGTCCGCGGGCTGACGAAGGAGAGCCAACGCCAGCGCCGGGCGATCGAGCGTCGGATCGCGAGCAAGCTCGACGGGCGGGTAACGGGCGAGGCGGAGCGGCTCGCGAAGGCGGGCGAGAAGCAGCGGGACGAGATCGAGCGAAGGCTCGAGGAGATGATCAGCGCTCACCTGCGCGAGAAGGTCGAGCGGCTTCGCTTGGATTCGCGGGCCGAGATCGAGAGGCACTCGAGATGGGTCGAGCGCGCCGTCGAGGGACGGGCGAGCGATGCCGAGCGCGAGCGCCGGCGCGAGAGCGCGGAGCAGCTCGAGCAGGCAGCGGAGCGGGCCGGCGCGAAGGCCGCGAAGGAGCTCGAAAAGCACTCCGAGCGCCTGGCCAAGGACAGCGAGCGTGGGCGGCGCGAGATCGAGGAACGGGTCCGCGATGCGCTTGACGCTCGCCTTGCGGCCAAGGTCGAAACGCTCGAGGAGCGCGCCGACAAGCGCCGCGCCGAAGCCGAGCGGCGGATCGGCGAGGCTCTGGACGCCCGACTCGACGAGCGGGTGGAGCAGCTCGGCAAGGAGACCGAGCAGCGCCTCGCACGATACGCCGAGTCACTCGAGCGCGCCTCCGACGAGCGCGCGCAGGAGGCCGGGCGGGAGCTTCGGCGCCAGTTCGCGGCCCGCCTCGACGAGGAGGCCGAAGGCGCTCACGCGAAGGCCGCGAAGCAGCTCGAAAAGCACTCCGAGCGCCTGGCCAAGGACAACGAACGGCGGCGGCGCGAGATCGAGGGGCGGATCGGCAAGGAGCTGACCTCACGGTTGGATGACCATGTCGGGTCCCTCCGCGCCTCGGCCGAGGAGCGGCTCGCGAGCCACCGGGAGGCGCTCGGACACGACGCCGACGAGCTGGCGGCCGAGACGGAGCGCGAGCTGCGGGAGGAGCTCGTGGAGATCGAGGGTCGGATCGGCCAGGCGCTTGCCGCGCGGTTCCGCGACGAGGTCGGGTCCCTCCGCGCCGAGATCGGCGGGCTGCTCGAGGCCAGGCTCGAGGAGTCCGAGCGCCTGAACCAGGATGCGCGGCGAGCCCTCGCCGAGAACGAGGCGATCGGCGAGCAGCTGTCCGCGCTGTCCGAGGAGCTTCAGACGCAGCGTGCCGAGACGCCGCCCGGACGGCCGCCCAAGCCCAAGGCCCGAAGGCGGACCACCCCGTCCGGGGCGATCGACGTCAACAGCGCGACGGCGGAGGACCTGCACGGGCTCGGGCTGTCGTTGGCCCAGACGAAGCGCCTGCTCGGAGCTCGCGAATCGCTCGGCGAGTTCACCTCGCTCGAGCAGCTGGACAGCCTGCCCGGGTTCTCGCGTGAGCTCCTCGACACGCTCAGGCAGCGCCTGACGATCGCCGCATAAGCCGCGTAAGGCCCCTCAGGGCACGTTCGGGTGCGAAAGCACTAGGCCGCTTCGCGCCAGGACTCAAGCGCCCCGTCGGCGGCGAGGCGCCGGAGCGCCTGCGCCTCGAGCCGGCGCGCCTGCTCCTGGGTGACGCCGACCTCGCGGGCGACGTCGCGCAGGGTCCGCTGCGGGCGCCCGCCAGTGCCGAAGCGGGCGCTGATGACCTGGCGCTCCTGCTCGGGCAGCCGCGCGAGCGCGGCGCCCACGGCGCTCTCCTGCTCGCGCTCGAGCACCTCGTCCTCGAGGTTGTCGGTGCTGTCGGCGTGCAGCTCGCCGAAGGTCGTGTCGCCGTCGCCGATCGGCGAGTCGAGGCTCGCCGTGACCCGGGTCAGGTCGCGAATCGCCATCACCTCGTCGAGCGGAAGCTTCGACTCGTGGGCGACCTCCTCGTCGGTCGGCTCGCGGTCGAGCCGCGCGGCGAGCTCGCTGGTGATCCGGTTCACCGTCCGCTCCCGCTGGGCGATATGCGC
Source organism: Solirubrobacterales bacterium (assembly GCA_050697155.1). Taxonomy (GTDB): domain Bacteria; phylum Actinomycetota; class Thermoleophilia; order Solirubrobacterales; family 70-9; genus JBOGZD01. The sequence goes on from JBOGZD010000051.1 coordinate 19,166, forward strand.
GGGGATGCGCACCGGGCGCCCGGTGTTGTCGAGGCCGCGCTGGATCGACTGCTTGATCCACAGCACCGCGTAGGTTGAGAACTTGTAGCCGCGCCGCCAATCGAACTTCTCGGCAGCCCGGATCAGGCCGAGCATCGCCTCCTGGACGAGATCGCCCAGGTCGAGCCCGTGGCCCTGGTAGCGGCGAGCGAACTTGATCACCAGCCGAACGTTGGAGTTGATGAGCCGCTCCTTGGCGGCGAGGTCGCCGCGCTCGATCCGCTGGGCGAGCTCGACCTCCTCCTCCTTGGTGAGCAGCGGATAGCGCATCGCCTGGTTGATGAACAGCTGCAGGCTGTCGGTGGTCGGCTCGGCGACGGCATGGTCAAGCGCCCGGCGCTCCTCGCCGGTGGCATGAGCCGTCTGATTGTCGTGCTCGCCGCGTGTGCGGCGAGCCTCGCTGCGCTCAGTGGCAGCGCCCCTCGTGCGAGGCATCGTGCTCCCTTTCCGGAGTCTTTTTCGTCGTCCCCTGCCCCTGCCCATGGCAAGTGGGCAGGGCCCGCCTGAAGCTTCAAAAAGTATAGCAGGGATTTCCGCGGGCGCAACCCCAGGATTCCCCTGCAAATTGCGGGGTTCGGGTAAGCGTTCAGTCGGTCCGCCGGGCGCTGGCCCGGGGGAAGGCCGGTTGACATAAGCAGGCTCCGCGCCGGGCACGGCGAACCTTGCCGACATGGATCGCGCCGAGGCCGAGGCGATCTACGAC
>JBOGZD010000052.1:0-19763 GCA_050697155.1 Solirubrobacterales bacterium
CACGCCCGCGTGCCCGATCGGCCCCCAGGTGACCGAGCAGATGCGCGAGTTCGTCTCCGACATCGACGGAGTCGAGCAGGTCCACCCGCGGATGGTCTTCGACCCGCCCTGGTCCCCGGAGATGATGACCGAGGACGCCAAGTTCGCTCTTGGCTTCTGATTCCGCGTAACCAAGGGTTCCTGAGCCTTCACGGGCCGGCCAGCTCCGCAGTGTGTCCCGAGCCGTGTCCCCGGATTGCGGGGAGGCGCTTCATTGCGCGGCGCTGGACACGCTTCCTTGCACGAAAGCTTCCGCGTATTTAGTTTTTTGGCAACTCTCATTTGCTACGCTTCCAAGCGTGAACAGCACCGAACTCAAGCTGCAGCGCCTGGAGCAGATTGCCCGTCTCCGCCGGGCTCAGCATCGTGCCCCCCGGGACCCGGACATCGCCGCCGTCCGCGCCGAGCTGGAGCGCGAACTCGGCGAAACCGTTTCGCAACGCCTAGCGGCCCGGGTTTTGGGTGTGAGCCACACGGCCCTGCAGCGCTGGACCAAGGCTGGTGATCTGCCGCTTGTCTACAGTCGGAGCGGCCGTCAGGAGATCCCGGTCCCTGGTCTGCTCGATCTCCGCGAGAGGGTTGAGCGGGAGCGGTTGCGCGGCCATCGACGCAAGCACCACCTGGAGCCTGTTCTGGTGGAGGGGCGCGAGCGCGCGGAGAGCATCAAGGCCGAGGACCTCGCTCCCGAAACCGGCTCTGGCGAGGGACACGGCCGGGCTGACCGAAGGGCTCTCGCTTATCACCGGGCCGTAGCGAAGCGCCTCGATCGCCCGATGATTGACGAGGCGCTGCACCGCGTCTGGAAGTGGCGAACCGAAGGCACACTGGATCCGCGGTACACGGAGGAGTGGGAGAGCATCCTGCGGCGTCCGGTTGCCGATGTGCGTCGGGCGATCATCAGCGACAGCGCCCACGGGCGAGCTCGCCGACAGGCCTCGCCGTTTGCCGGCATGTTGAGCGAGCCCGAGCGACGTCGCATACTCGAGCTGGTGCGCTGATGCGACGCGCTGACCTGGAGCATGTGATTGGCGCGGCCGCGAACGTGCTCGGAGAGGACGCCTTCGTTGTCATTGGGAGCCAGGCGATCCTCGGCCCGTGCCCGGACGCACCGGCGACCCTTCTTCGATCGATGGAAGTTGATCTCTTCCCAATGGAGAGTCCCGAGAGAGCCGCGGAGATCGACGCGGCGCTTGGAGACGGATCGCCGTTTCACGAAGCATTCGGCTATTACGCGCACGGCGTGGGCCCGGAAACCGCAAAGGCTCCAACCGGCTGGCAGGACCGCCTCATCGAGATCGACATACCGGCCCGTGTCGGATCGGAGCAGGCACCAAAGGCCTACTGCCTTGAGCCGCACGATCTCGTGCTCGCAAAATGCGCCGCCGACCGAGATCGCGATTGGGAGTTCGCCCAGGAGGCGATCAAGGGGGGCGTAGTGGAAGCCGAAACTCTCTCGGCCAGGGTCGATGCCTTGCCTCTAGGCGACGATCGCCGGATATCCATTCGGGCGCGGCTTGAGGCGCTGAACCAGACGACGGCGTAACGCCGGGGCAGGGACCGCTGGGAGGCGTGTCCCGAAATATGTCCCCGACTCCAGCGAACTCCGCCGAACGCTATGGACGCGATTGGCTTCATCGAGCCGGAATCCAACCCGATTGGACCCGCAGCGAGGAGATGATGACCGAGGACGCCAAGTTCGCGCTCGGGTTCTGACGGCCGCGGCCCGCGGTTAGCTCGCAACCGAGCGGAAGCGGCGCGTCGTCCAGGACGCCGGCCCTCCCGGCGGACCCGACCGGCTATCGCTGAGCGGGGCGGGCGGCGCCAGCGCTGAAAATCGGCTTGCACCGTGCCCGCGGGAGGCGGTTCTGCCGCCGGGGGCTCCATTAGCCTGTCGGGCCATAAATAGCTGCTGGCGAGCGTCGCCTCGCCGAGGCCCGAATCCGGGGGGAGAAGGGGGTCGACCCGGGAATGCAGGCAAGCACGGAGACAAGTCGGTCGGTCAGGGCGCGCGGGGCGATGCTGAGCGCGGCGGCGGTGCTCGCGGTGGGGGCCGGAGCGCTCGCGGCGCAGCCGGCGGATGCGGGCACCTACACGGCCCGGTTCTGCACCGAAGGCGCAACGGTGGTCGGGAACAAGGGGCCGTTCGAGCGCTTCGGCAACGAAACCGTCTTCGGGCTCAGCAACAACTGCGGCAACGTCAACGGCCTCCGCGTCAGCCACAACGCCGGCAACCCGGGCAACGAGGGCAGCTTCGGGCGCTGGCTGGCGACGGCGCCGGACGGGATCGCGGTCTCGAGGATCGACTACAAGGCCAAGGGCGCCGACCAGTCCGGCGGCTACTTCCCGCAGGTGATCGGCACGGTGACCGGCGGCGGCCTCGGGATCATCAACGGCGGCCAGCAGCTCACCGGGAGCTTCAAGGACTTCTCGGTCAGCGGCGACGTGCGCAGCTTCGGTGTCCAGCTCCTCTGCCAGACCGGCGGCAGCGCCTGTGCGACAGACCCGCCCGGCACTCCGGAGGCGTCGCTGAAGGGCATCACCTACACACTCGAGGACCCGACCGCTCCGGCGATCGAGGCCGCCGGCGGCACCCTGTTCGAGGCGCCGGTGCAGACCGGTGCCCAGACGGTCGCCTTCGAGGCGAGCGATGCCGGCTCAGGGGTCCTGCGCGCGATCCTCAGCGTGAACGGCGAGGACGCGAGCGCAGCCTCGGGCGACTGCGCTCTCGGCGACGGCTTCGCGCTCTCGTTCCGGCCCTGCCCTGGCTCGCTCGACGGCACGATCGCGGTCGACACCGCCGCCCCGCCGTGGCGAAACGGCGCCAACAAGGTCCGTGTGTGCGTCGAGGACTACTCGGCCGAGAGGCGCCGGTGCACAGGCGCCACCGAGGTCCGGGCGCTGAACGGCTGCGTCGGCAACGCCCCGTCCCTAACCCTCGGCCAGACGATGGAGCTGGGATGGCCCGGCCAGCGTGGGGTGGTGCGCTCGCGCCAGGGCCGCTCCCGCAAGGCGACGGCGCGCCTGTTCGCGCCCGGCGGCGTGCCGCTGGCCGGCGCGGCGATCTGCTTCTCGCGCAGCATCCCCACCGACAAGTCGGGCAAGGAGCGCGTGATCGAGGCCGGCGCGGTCACCGGCCCCAACGGCCGCGCGTCGGTCGCGGTCCGCGGACAGTCGAGCCGCGCCGTGTGGGCCACCTACTGGGTCGACCCCGAGACCGTGATCACCAAGCGGATCAACCTCCGGGTCTCCCCGGCGATCAGGCTCGAGCTGCGCACCGAGAAGGACCAGCAGGTCGGAGAGCGCCTGCGCGTGGTCGGCCTGCTGCGCGGCAAGTGGAAGGCCGACCGCAAGGTCTGCTTCTACGTCAACAAGCCCGGCCGCGACAAGTTCGCCTGCGACAGGACCGGCCGCGGCGGGCGCGCGCGCGTGGGTTACGAGCCCGACGAGCCCGGGAAGCTGCGCTTCTACGCCAAGGTCCCGAACCAGCGCAAGTACCCCTACACGCGCGGGCGCTCGAAGACGAAGTCGGTCGAGGTCTCGCCCTAGTGCACTAGCGGCGGCGCGCTAGGCGGCTCGTTCGGTCCGGGCCTGCCGCCCCGTGGCCAGCGAGCGCCGGGTGTCCGCGCCGAGCGGAACGCCCCAGTCTGGGCCGACGACCACCGCGGTCTGCCGGGCGACCCCGATGGGCTCGCCCTCCTCGGAGACGATCGCGGCGTCCGCGTGGAGCCTGTCACCGTCTCGACCCGCCGGCCAGGCCATCACCACGTATCGCTGATTCGCGCGGATTCGGTCGCGAACCGTGCCGGCGAGGCGGCTGGTCACGACGCGCTCCGGCGAATCCGGTGGCGCGTCCATCATCAACGCCCAGAGCTGCGGGCAGTCGACCGCGGCCCAGGCAAGCTCCGAGCCCAAGAACTCGCTCCCGTCGGCCAACGCGCCGGGCTCGAAGGGCGCCGCGACGATCCGAGAGCCGTTGAGCCGGCCGGGAAAGAGCCGCAGCCCATCCCCGCGCTGGCGATGGGGGCCGCACGCGAAGCAGGAGGGGAAGGGGTGAGCGGTGTGACCCGGGTACGCCTTCGAGGCCTCCTGCGCCTCATCGAACGTGACCACGCGCGGGACGTCGAGCTCGAGCGCCGCCGGCGTCGCCTCGGCGATCACTGACTCACCGTCGCACAGAGCGACTCCGCCTGTGTCGCCGTTCGGCTCGATCACGAGGGGTCGACCCAGCGGCGGCGGCCTTCGCAGGACGACCTCCGCCGCTCCGTCAATGGACCGGGTCAGGAGCCCCGCGACGTAGCCGCCATGGGCGACATCCTCGAAGCCGCGGTACCGCTCCGGGATGACCAGGCGCTCCCCCAAGGCATGGCGAGTCTACGACACGCCCGGAGCGCGGAGTTTGTCTCGCATACCGACACAAACCCCGCGGCTCACGCCCCGGGCTCAGGCCGATTCGAGATGGGCGGCCTTGACCGGCGCCGGGGTGAGCGCCGCGGCGACGATCACGAGCGTGAAGGCGAGCAGGCGGACGACCACCCCGAGCGCATCGTCTGGCAGCGGCTCGGCGAAGACGATCGGGCCGGCCGCGATCGTGAACGAGTTCGCGGCCACGCTGGTGACCGCGATCACCGGCACCGCCTTGCCCACCTGAAGGCTGCGCGCCGAGACCACCAGCCCGGCGGCCGAGGCGAGCGCGATCACCGCGGCCAGGGGGTCGAGGAGCACGGCGGCGGCACCCTGGTCGAGCTGGTCGGAGAGCGCCTTGATCGCGGTGTCCGAGGCGGCCCAGAATAGTCCCGCCGAGGCGCCGAGCATGACCCCCTCCCGCGGCCCGCCGAGGCCGGCGGCGGCAACGGCGACGGCGAGCGCCGCGACCGCGGCCAGGAAGGGGACGAGGCGCGCGAGGTCATAGTCGGAGTGGGCCGCGTCGCCGGCGCCGTCCAGGGTCGCGGCGAGGAAGGCGAGCCCGAGCGCGGCAAGCGCCACCCCGACCCACTCCCGCCGGCTGACCTCGTGCGCGAAGAGCCGGTCCGCGGTCACCGTGAGCAGCACCAGGCCGCCGGCGATCACCGACTGCACCAGCGAGATCGGCGCCAGCGCGAGCGCGCCGACGTGCAGGCCCCAGCCCGCCATCGCGATCAGGATCCCGAGCACGTACCAGCGCGAGCGAAACAGCGCCAGCGAGGTCCGGACCGGGCGCCGCATGTCGACGATCGGCGACTCGACCGCGCCCCGGTGCTTGTAGAGGAACCCGAGCACCGACGCGAACGCCGTCGCGAACGCGAGCAGCAGGCCGATCTGGACCGAGAGGCTCACGGGGACCGGCAGGGTAGAGCCCGGGCTGCTCTACGCGGCGGAGTTGGGCGGCGCCGAGTCGTCCGGCGCTTCCGGCGCCACCTCGGTCAGCCCGCGCTCGACCTCGCGGTCGAGCTGGATCGCCCGGATCGCGTGCTCGTCGGGGAGCTTTGCGAGCACTGCCCGGATCAGCTCGACGATCTCGGTCTCGTCGTGGCCGAAGTCGTCGAGCAGGCTGCGCAGCGCGGTGTGGGTGATCTTCAGCTGCGCCGGGGTCAGCTCGAGGTGGTAGTTGATCGCCTCCACATCCTCATTCTACGCCTGAGCAGGGGATTCCACCCGGGATTCGCGCTCGCCCGCGGCCTCGGCGGCCTCGACCAGCTCCGCGATCGAGGCCTCGATCCCGTCGCCGATCAGCTCGACGTCGTCGATCGCGTCGTAGTCGGCCAGGAGCCCGAAGTTGATCCCGCCGTTGTAGCTCATGATCGCGATGAACAGGGCTTGGTGCGGTGGCAGGAACCCGACCGGAAAGACGTCCTGGAGCTCCCGGCCGAGCACGTAAAGCGGAACCTGCGGCCCGGGGACGTTGGTGACCACGAGGTTGAAGAGGCGGGTCGAGAAGTTGACTCGCGCCGCTTGGGCCAGCAGCGTGGGCGGGGCGAAGTCGTTGAAGCGGGAGATCACCTCGGCGCCGAGCGCCTGCTTCGACTGCTTGATCCCCTGCATCCCCTCGCGGCAGGCGGCGAGCCGGCGCACCGGGTCGTCGACGTAGACCGGGACCGGCCCCCGGACGGCAGCGATCCGGTTGCCGAGCCGGCCGCGCTCGTCCTCGGCCCGGATCGAGACCGGCACCTGGGCGCGCAGCTCGAGGCCCTCGGTGCGTGCGCCGCGCGAGCGCAGCCAGCGCCGCAGCGCACCGCTGACGACCGCGAGGACGACGTCGTTGACCGTGCCGCCCAAGGTGTCCTTGATCCGCTTGAACCTGGCCAGGTCGGAGCGCACCCAGGCGAACCGCCTGTGAGAGCCGATCTCGACGTTCAGCGGCACCTTCGGCGCCGGATTGGCGAAGTTCCAGCCGACCTCGCTCAGCGCCTCCGCCGCCTCGGTGAGCCGATGAACCGCGGCGCGCGGGTGCTCGAGCGCCCGTTCGAGGCGGCGGGCGACGCCGAGCGGCGCCCTGACCGCGCCCTCGACGTCGCGGGCGAGAAGCTCGGCGGCCGAGGGCTCGGGATGGGGCACCCACTCGTGGTCGGCGATCGCCGGCTCGGGCACCGGCTTGAGGTCGAAGAGCACGGTGGCGATGTCGACTCCCGAGACCCCGTCGACCAGCGCATGGTGGGTCTTGGTCACCAGCGCGAACCGCTTCCGGGTCAGGCCCTGGACCAGCCACAGCTCCCAGAGTGGCTTCGTTCGGTCGAGCTGCTGGGAGAAGATCCGCGCCGCCATCCTGCGCAGCTGCTCCTCGGACCCCGGCGCCGGCAGCGCCGAGTGGCGGACGTGGTACTCGAGGTTGAAGCTCGGGTCGTCGACCCAGAACGGGCGCCCGGTCGGCACCGGCGGGTAGGCGAGCCTCTGGCGGAACCGCGGCACCAGGTGCAGCCGCGAGCTGACGTGCTCGATCAGGTCGTCGTAGGCCGGCGGCGGCCCCTCGAAGATCAGGATCCCGCCGACGTGCATGTGGCTGGCCGAGCTCTCGTTGGTGAGGAACGAGACGTCGAGCGCGCTCAGCCGGTCCATGTGCCCCTGGGCCATCGGCCAAACTTACCCGCCGATGTGGGTCCGCGCCGCCAGCTGCTCGCTGCTCGCAATGCTTGTGCTCGCCGGTTGCGGCGGTGACGAGGACGGATCCTCGGGCAACGGCGGGCGGTTCGACGCCGAGCGCGCCTTCGCCGACCTCGAGGCACAGGTCGCGATCGGGCAACGGCCGGCCGGATCGCCGGCGAGCCGCGAGACCGCCCGCCTGATCGCCGGGCGGCTGCGCGAGGCAGGAGCCGAGGACGTGCGCATCCAGCGCCCGTGGCGAAACGTCGTCGCCACCCTGCCCGGTCGCGAGCGCGGCGAGGCGGTCGTCGTCGGCGCCCACCACGACACCAAGGACGATGTCGGCGCCGGGTTCGAGGGCGCCAACGACGGCGCATCCGGGGTCGCGGTGGTGCTCGAGCTCGCTCGCTCGTTGCCCCGTCCGCTGCCGGGCCCGTCCGTGCACCTGGCGCTCTTCGACGCCGAGGAGGCGCGCGGCGACCGGCCCTTCGAGCTCGACGGCGCCCGCGGCAGCCGCCAGTACGTCGCCTACGCACGTCGGGGCGAGCAGGGCTCGGCGCCCCTGTCGACGATCGAGGCGATGGTGCTCTTCGACCTCGTCGGCGACTGCGACCTGCAGGTCCCGCGCGAGGCGAACTCGGACAGCGATCTCTATCGCGCCTTCGCCGAGGCCGCCCGTGACGTCGACGGCAGCGCGGCGCCGTTCGAGGGCACGAGGACGCCGATCCTCGACGACCACATCCCGTTCGTGGAGGCCGGAATCCCGGCGGTCGACGTGATCGACTTCACCTTCGGCCCCGGCGGCAGCCCGGGCGCCTACTTCCACACCCCCGAGGACACGCTCGACAAGGTCTGCCCCGAGAGCCTCGACGCGGTCGGCGAGGCCGCGGTGCGGGTGCTCACCGGCGTCTACTGACTCGCGCCATCCGAGCGCCTAGGCTCTTGCCCGTGCCCCGCCCACTCCTAGCACTGGCGCTGGTCGCCGCGGCGGTTGCGGCGGGCTGCGGCGACGACGACGAGCCGGCCGGCCCGGTCGAGGGCACCGGCTACACCTACGAGCTGCCGGAGGGCTGGCAGGACCAGTCCGGGCTCGGCGACGAGGCCTCCGAGCAGGTCGACGAGACCCTGCCGGCCCCGATCGGCGCCGACGTCGACTCCCTGAGCGCGGACGAGACCGAGGACGGCTTCGCCACCAACGTGAACGTGATCCGCACGAGCAGCATCGCGCCGGGAGTGACGGCAGAGCAGATCGCGCGCCAGAACGCCCGCGTGCTCGGCTCGCCCGGACCGGCGGCCCAGATCCTCCCCGAGGGCAGCGAGATCCTCGGCGAGGTCGCGATCGGCGAGGTCGACCTCGGCGGCGACGTCGCCTCGTCGCTCGAGTACTCGGCGACCTTCGAAGGGCGGTCCAACAGGCTGCGCCAGCTCTTCGCCGTCCGCGGCGGCAACGCCTACACGATCACCTTCACCGCGCTCGAGGATCTGTTCGACGACGAGGTCGCCGACCTCGACCAGCTCATCGAGAGCTGGCGCTGGAACTAGCTGCGGGTGGCGGTCCGCCCAGGCCGGCCCCGGCCTGGTGGCGTTCCGCGCGGCGCGGGCGCTGTGGCGTTCCGCGCGGGGCTCCGGCCGGGTGGCGTTCCCCTCGGGCCGTGGCCTGGCGCCGAGCGGGGGCGGATTGCACGTAGGGGGCGGGCGGGGACCGGATATCGGCGTGGTCGGTGGTCCCCGAGCGGCGAATCTCCTAAGAAGCGGGGATCTCCCCCATATAGCGAGGGGAATCCCCTTCTATTCGCGAAAGGCGGCGAAACGACCCCGCCCGGAGGGGGTGGACGACGTTTGCGGCCGCGTCGCTGCGGCACTGTGCTGCCCTGTGGTCGCTATACGACCACAGCGCAGCACGGTTCCCCGAAAACGCCCGAATCTGGTCCCCTACTTGCCCTACCCAGCGTTCGCGTTACGCGGGCGCAACAGGCTCATCCCGAAACGGCCACGTAGCGCCGCCGCAGCGCGCTCGCGTCGTCCTGGGGCAGCGCGTCGCCCTCGTGCAGCTACCCTTTGCGCCGTGGGTCCGGCGACGATCACGCATGCCCCGAAGCGGGTCCTGCTCGCCGCGCCGCGCGGCTACTGCGCGGGCGTCGACCGCGCCGTGGAGGCGGTCGAGAGGGCGCTCGAGCTCTACGGGCCGCCGGTCTACGTCCGCAAGGAGATCGTCCACAACAAGCACGTGGTGGAGGAGCTGGCGCAGCGGGGCGCGATCTTCGTCGACCAGGAGACCGAGGTGCCCGAGGGCGAGCTGGTCGTCTTCTCCGCCCACGGGGTGGCGCCGAGCGTCCACCGCAACGCCGCCGCCCGCGGCCTGCGCACGATCGACGCCACCTGCCCGCTGGTGACCAAGGTCCACGTCGAGGCGCGTAAGTTCGCCGAGCAGGGCTACACGATCGTGCTCATCGGCCACCAGGGCCACGAGGAGGTCGAGGGCACCACCGGTGAGGTCCCCGACTCGATCGTGCTCGTGGAGACGGTCGAGGACGTCGACGCGCTCGAGGTCCCCGACCCCGACCACGTCGCCTTCATCACCCAGACGACGCTCTCCGTCGACGAGACGGCCGAGATCATCGCCCGCCTGCGCGAGCGGTTCCCGGGGATCGCAAGCCCGAAGTCCGACGACATCTGCTACGCGACCACCAACCGCCAGATCGCGGTCAAGCAGCTCGCCCGCGAGTGCGAGCTGGTGCTCGTGATCGGATCGACCAACTCGTCGAACTCCAACCGCCTGGTCGAGGTCGCGCGCGAGCACGGCGCCCGCTCGCATCTGCTCGACAACGCAGGCCAGGTGCACGAGGAGTGGCTCGAGGGGGTGGAGACGGTCGGGATCACCTCCGGCGCCAGCGCCCCCGAGGACCTGGTCACCGACCTGGTCTCGTTCTTTCGCGAGCGCGGCGCCGGTGACGTCTCCGAGCTGCGCGCGGTCGACGAGGACGTGCGCTTCATGCTCCCGAAGGAGATCCGGACCGAGCTCGCGGCGCGCGCCTAGCGGCGCTAGCCGATTGCCCGCGGGGCGACGCGGGCGCGCTTGGGGCGCTTTCCCTGGATCACCTGGGCCGTGGTCCAGGCGATCAGCGGGGTGCCGGCCAGGGTCGGCGCGATCCAGACGATCGGGTTGGCGGCACCGAAGTTGACCACGAGCAGCGCCGTCGTCATCGCGATGTAGGAGCCGCCCTGGCCGGCAAGGTGACGCGGTAGCCACCCGGGGCGCCGGCGCTTCGCCGCCACATAGCCGCGCAGCGCGAACGAGTACGAGAACGCCCCGATCGGGGCCAGCCACCAGACCTCGTCCCAGTTCATCGCCGCGAGCACGACCGCGGTGACGAACAGGACGACGAAGTTCCAGTGGTAGAGCTCCCCGCCGATCGTGTGCAGCCCGCGCCGCTTGCGGGCGGCGAACAGCACCGGGCCGAGCAGGAGGCCGAACGAGCCGGCCGCGATGTGGGCGGCGAGGAATCCGTCGTGAGCGTCCACTATAGTCCGAATCCTACCGTCCGAATAGGATTAATGTCAACCACAACGGCCGCCACCACCGAACGGGCCATGCGCCTCACCCCGACCTCCTACATCGTCCTCGGGCTGATCGAGTGGGCCGGGGAGGCGACCCCGTACGACCTCAAGCGGAGCGTCGAGGGGCGGATCGGCAACTTCTGGTCGATCCCGCACTCCCAGCTCTACCGCGAGCCCGGGCGGCTGGCGGCGGGCGGCTACCTGCGCGAGCGCCGCGAGCCCAGGGGTCGCCGCCGGCGGAGGTTCGCGCTCACCGAGCGGGGCCGCGCGGCGCTCGAGCGGTGGCGCGACGAGCCCGACGAGCGGCTCCCCGAGCTGCGCGATCTCGGCTTGCTGAAGCTGTTCTTCGGCGGCGACCCGGCGCGCCTCGCCCCGGCCCGCCTGGCCGGCCACGAGCGAAAGCTGCGCGAGTACCGCGAGCTGCTCGCGCTGGCCGAGGCAAGCGGGGGGGCGATGTCGCCGGGCCCCGCCCGCACCCTGCGCGCCGGGATCGGGCACGAGCGGGTCTGGGTCGAGTACTGGCGCGGGTTCGAGCGCGCCTGAGTGCGATCAGCACGAGTGGAAGGCGCGAGGGGTCCCGGAACGCCGAGACCCCTCGCAACCGACCTCGTGGCGATTCGCCTGGGCCTACCCAGGCGGCCCGGCGCCCTCCGGCGGGCCCGCGCCTTCCGGCGGCCCGGCGCCCTCGGGCGGGCCGAGCTGCTGCGCGTTCTCCGACACCTGCTGGCCGAACGCCTGCCCGTCCTGCTCGGGCGGGAAGGTGACGCCGGTGGTCGGGTTGTTCGCGGCGCCGCCACCGGCGCCGTTCTCAGCCGGCGGCCCGGCGCCCTCGGGCGGGCCGAGCTGCTGCGCGTTCTCCGCCACCTGCTGGCCGAACGCCTGCCCGTCCTGCTCGGGCGGGAAGGTGAGGCCGGTGGTCGGGTTGCGCTCCGCACCTGCGCCCCGGCCGTTGTCCTTCCGTCCCTCGGCCTGGCCGGCGCCATTCTCACCGCCCGGCTTCAGCTCGGCGCAGGCCTCGGCCGGGTTCTTGGTCCCGGCCTGAGCGGCCCCCGAGACGCAGCGTCCGAACGCGCTGGCGCGCTCCGACACGCACTCGCCGAACTCTCCGGTGGTCTTCTCGGCGCCGGCGCACTGGGCCGGGTAGGTGGACTCCGGGGGGCCCTCGCCTCCCGGCTGGGCGACGGCGACGGCGCCCGTGCCGAGCGCCGCCAACGCCGCGATGCCGATTGCGACTCTCCTCATTACCTGATGCCTCCTGTATTCGCTTGCGTGCCGTGGTCGAGCTCGTGGAAACCGATCTCGTCTCCCATAGCGCCGCAGGCCCCGAAAGGGTTACGGCCTTCACGGCCATTCGCTTCGCCCTCGGGCGGCGCCCAGCTTGGTTCTGGACCGTCCTGGGCGCACCGTCATTCCGAAAGGCGCTCTTAGGCCGGCAGCCCCGCGGAGAAGCTGACCGAGTAGACCTCGATCCCGCCGTCGCCGGCGAGCCGAAGGCGGTGGCGCTCGTGGCGGGCGTGGACGGCGAGGTCGACCAGCCCGGGCGCGTCCACCGGCACCGCCCGCTCCTCGCCGTCGATCGCCACACGCAGCTCGCCGCCGCCGTCGACGCTCGCGTGCGCCCCGCCCGCCTCATAGGCGAGCTCGAGCGGCTCAGCGCCGTCGCCGGCGCGCCACGGCTGTGATTCCGAGCCCCCGGGGAGCACCTCGTCGCTGGGCGGCGCGACCAGGGCCCCGGCGGCGTCGGTGGCCCGCAGCGGCGCCAGCGGCTCGGGCAGCGAGACGTTCGGGTCACGATCGCGCAGCTCGTCCTGGATCTCGCGCTCGGTCGCCTCGTACTCGCCCTCGCCGAAGTGGGCCCATCGCAGCGCCCCGCCCCGTCGCCACAGGAACAGCGACGGCCAGCCGCGGCAGCCGTAGTCTCTCCAGACCACGTAGTCAGCGTCGTCGGCTACGGGGTGCGAGATCCCGAGCCGCGGCAGCGCGGGGGCGAGCCGCTCGCGGTCGGCGGTGAACGTAAACCGCGGCGAGTGGACGCCGAGGACCGCGAGCCCGGCGTCGCCGTAGCGCTCGGCCCAGGCGAGCACGTAGGGGAGGGCGCGGACGCTGTTGAGCTGGGCGAAGTCGAAGAAGTGCACCAGCACCGGCCCGGCGGCAGCGAGCTCTGCGATCCGCGGCCGCCGGTCGGCATTCAGCCAGCGCACGCGGTTCGGCAGCTCCGGGGCGGCGATGTCTGGTCGCGGCGGCCGCATGGGCGATCGCCCGGGATCGTAGGGCGGGGGCGTTATCCTCAACGGCCCCGGTCGGACGGCGAGAGGAGCAGCGAAGTGAACGAGAGCACCTGGAAGCGGATCGAACGAAGCCGCGAGCGCTGGAACGTCCTGCGCCACCCGTTCTACCGCCGCTGGACGGCGGGAGAGCTGAGCACCGAGGAGATGGCGCGCTACTCCGGCCAGTACCGTCACGCGGTCGTTGCGATCGCCAAGGTCAGCGCCGACGCCGCCGAGGGCGCTCCGGAGCGTTCAGAGCTTCGCCGCCACGCCGCCGAGGAGATCGGGCACGTCCGCCTCTGGGACGGCTTCGTCGAGGCGACCGGCGGCGACCCGGCCGCCGCACCGACGCCCGAGACCGCCGGCTGCGTCGCGGCCTGGACCGCACACGAGGGGCTCGGCGCCGCGCTCGCGAAGCTGTATGCGATCGAGTCCGGACAGCCGGAGGTCTCGCGGATCAAGCGCGAGGGCCTCGTCGGCCTCTACGGGTTTGAGGACGGGTCGGGGACCGCCTACTTCCGTGTCCACGAGACCCGGGACCGTGAGCACGCGGCCGAGGTGCGGGCGCTGATCGAGGAGCTCGCCGGCGACCACTCCGGCGACGAGCTGGTCGCCGCCGCCGAGGCGGCGTTCCGGGCCAACTGGCGGCTGCTCGACGGCGTCTGATGCTTGCGTAGAAGAAGCGACCTCGCCGTCGGGATCGTCCTCGGGATCGTCCTCGGGGTGGCGATCGTGGCGGTCTTCGTGTTCGTCTTCAGCGAGGACACGATCGACGACGCCGAGCTCGACCCCGGCCCGCCCGTAGAGCGCCCCGCGGACCGCTAGCCCCGGCCCTTGCGGGCTCAGCGACCGAGCGAGCCCAGGATCGCGCCGGCGATGTTCGGGTTGAACGGCGCCGCGCCGGGCACGAGCTGCGTGTTCGTGAACGAGCTGTATCGTCGAGCCCGCCGAGCCGTGGTTCGAAGGCGAGCGGTTCCGCGAGCCGGCGCCGGGCGAAACCCACCACATCGAGATCCTGCCGATCGAGGCGGCCACCGGTCGGGTCGTCCCCGACGTGCCGGTCACGCTCGCCGTCCTCGACCAGGACGGCGCGGTCGTCGACTCGAACCGGCTCAACTTCTACTACGCCGAGTTCTTCCACTACGCGAACAACTTCGAGATCCCCGAGGACGGCACCTATGACCTGCGTGCGAGCATCGAGCCGCCGACGCTGCTGCGCCACGGCGAGAGCGCCGCGGGCCCGCCGCTGGCCGCCGGCGCCCGGGTGACGTTCGAGGACGTCGAGCTCGTCGCCGCGAGCTAGCGTCCAGGCGCGATCGGCAGCGTGGCAAGACCGCTCGAACGCGTCGCCCGCCTCACCGGGGCGCCCCTGGACCTGGTCGCGCTGGCGATCGCGGCCGAGTTTCGCCCGCTGGACGAGGCCGCGGCCACCGCGGGCCTCGACCGCCTGGCGCGGGGCCTGGCGATCGCGGGGCTCGATCCGGAGGCCCGCGCCGACGCGATGCTCGCGGTGATGTCGCGGCGCCACGGCTTCGACCTCGCGCCCCGCGCCGACCCCGACTCGCTCTTCCTCGACTGGGTGATCGAGACGCGGCGCGGCGATCCACTGGCGCTGGCGATCGTCTATGCGGCGGTCGCCCGTCGGGCCGGGTTCGAGCTTCACCCGGTGGGTTCGCCGCGGTTCCTGCTCCTGGGCGACCCGTCGGCGACGCCGCCGATCGCGATCGACCCGGTGCCCGGCGGCCGCCGCCCGCCGCGCTCGATGCGCTGGCTCTGCCCGCACCTGGTCGGCGCGGCGATGCTCGGCGCGCTCGAGCGACGGTTCCTCGAGCGCGGGCGGATCGACGCCGCCATCCGCGCCGCCGAGTTGCGCCTCGTGCTTCCGCTCGGCGGCGAGCTGCGCCGCCGCCACCAACGCGAGCTGATCGCGCTGCGTGCCCGGCTCAACCGACGGAGCTCACTCGTACAATCGGCGGAATGGGTCGCATCGCGCGAATCGGCGCCCCGGCCAGGGCCGCGGCGCTGCTCCTGATCGGCGCGCTGGCGCTGCACGAGCTTCGCTACCTGGTCGCGTTCGGCGCCGAGGCGCCGTCGATCCTCGCTCAGCACGGTCACGGCTATCTCGAGTGGCTCGCTCCCCTGGTGGTCGCGGCCGCCGCCGCGGCGATCGTCGCGTCGCTGCTGGCGCCGGCGCTGCTGCGCCGGCTGCCGGATGGCGGCGGCGCCTGCACCGAGGCACGGGCCGCGGGCTATGCGGTCGGCCTGCTCGCGGTCTTCTTCGCCCAGGAGCTCGCCGAGGGCGCCCTCCTCTCCGGCCATCCCGCCGGGCTCGAGGGCGTGCTTGCAGGCGGCGGCTGGCTGGCGCTCCCGCTCGCGATCGCCTTCGGCGCTCTGGCGGCCTGCGTCGCCGGTTGGCTCGACCGCGCCGAGCTCGCCGTCGCCCGGCTGACCGTCGCCCGCCGGACGCGCCCCCCGAAGCGCATTGGGCGCCCCGTCGCGCAGCCGCGGCCGCTGCACGCCTGCCTCGACCTCGCCTTCGGCTTCGCTCGCCGACCTCCGCCCGCCGCGCCCTCCGTCTGAGGCGTGAGCGATGCGCGGCCCGGGTGGGCCGCCGGAAAGGAGATTTTGGGATGCAATCGAGGAAGCTGGGCGCGGGCCTGGCGCTGGTCGCGGTCGGGGTCGCGGTGGCGCTGTTCTTCGTACTGCGCGACGACGATGACGATGACGCCGATTCGGACACCGCCGCCCAGGTGGCGACGACGCAGCAGACGACCGATGAGGACGGCGCCCCGCCGAGCGAGGGGGGAGGCGGGGAGCCCGCGCCGAAGCCCGAGCCGGAGGTCACCGAGATCGTGGTCCGGGGCGGCGAGCCGGTTGGCGGGGTCGCCGAGCTCGAGTTCACCAGGGGCGAGCGGATCCGGTTCGTCGTCCGCTCCGACGTCGCCGACCACGTCCACCTGCATGGCTACGACGTCTTCATGGACATCGAGGCGGGCGGCAAGGTCGAGTTCGACGTCCCGGCGACCCTCGACGGCCTGTTCGAGGTCGAGCTCGAGGACCGGGTCGTGCCGCTGGCCGAGATCACGGTGAACCCCGGCTGATGGTGCCGGAGCCCGTCCTGGTGGTCGGCCACGCGCTGGTCGGCCGCCAGGACCTCCCGATCCCCGAGTGGCTGTTCGCCTGGGGCGCGTCCCTGGTGCTGATCGTCTCCTTCGTCGCGCTGACGCTCGCCTGGCACCGGTCGCGCTTCGAGGGAGAGGGGTGGCGGCCGCTGCCGGCGGGCGTCTCCCGGGCGCTGGTGAACCCGGTCACCGAGGCGCTCGCCGGGCTCGCCGGCGTCGGCCTGCTGGCGGTGGTCGTCTGGTCGGGCCTCAACGGGACCGAGGCGCCGGACCGCAACTTCTCGATCACCTTCGTCTTCGTCACCTTCTGGCTCGGGCTGGTCGTGCTCAGCGTGCTCTTCGGTGACCTCTTTCGCGCCTTCAACCCGTGGCGGGCGGTCGCCCGGGTCGCCGGGGGGCTGTTCAGGCTGATCGCGGGCCAGTCGCCGCCGCCTCCGCTGCGCTACCCCGAGCGACTCGGGCGCTGGCCGGCGGTGGCCGGGATCCTCGCCTTCGTCTGGCTGGAGCTCGTCTACGGCCAGAGCGGCTTTCAGACCGTCGGCCTCACCCCGCACACGGTCGCGGTCGCGACCCTCGCCTACACCGCCTACACCTTCGTCGCGATGACGCTCTTTGGCACCGAGCGCTGGCTCGATCGCGGCGAGGCGTTCTCGGTCTACTTCGGGATGTTCGCCTCGCTCTCCCCGCTCGAGGCCCGCGATCGCCGCCTCGGCATCCGCCGGCCGCTCGCGGCCACGACCTCCTGGGTGGCGGCGGCTCCCGGATCGGTCGGCCTGGTGCTGCTGACGATCGGCGCGACCACCTTCGACGGCGCCTCCGAGGGCGCGATCGCCGACCCGATCACCAGCCTGTTCGAGTCCTTCGTCGACGCCGGCCTCGCCCCGGTGGCGGCCCTGCGGGTGACGAACACGATCTTCCTCGCCGCCACACTCGGGTTCGTCGCCGGGCTGTTCTGGGCGGGCGTCTACGGCATGCACACGGTCCGCGGCGGCTTCGACGCCGCGCGGCTCGCCCGCGCCTTCGCCCACGCGTTCATCCCGATCGCGCTCGCCTATCTGGTCGCCCACTACTTCAGCCTCGTGGCCTTCCAGGAGCAGGCGCAGTTCACCTTCCTGCTCTCAGACCCGCTCGGCGACGGCTCGGACCTCTTCGGCACCGCCGGCAGCGGGATCGACTACGGCCTGATCAGCTCCAACGGGATCTGGTACGTGCAGGTCGGCGCGCTGGTCGTCGGGCACGTGCTCGCGCTGGTGCTCGGCCACGACCGGGCGCTGTCGCTCTACGGCGACTCGGGGCTGGCGGCGCGCTCGCAATACTGGATGCTCGCGTTGATGGTCGGCTTCACCTCGCTCGGGCTCTACCTGCTCTCGCAGGCCAACCAGTAGCCGTCCCGGCGGGCAAACTAGGTTCGATGGCCGCCCACGCCCATCCCCACCTGCGAGGCGAAGACGTTCCCGCCGGCCTCGACCGGGGCCCCACCAAGCGAGCGCTGACGATCGCGCTCGCGTTGACCGCCACCTTCACCGTCGTCGAGATCGTCGGCGGGCTGCTCACCGAGAGTCTCGCGCTGCTCGCCGATGCCGGCCACATGCTCTCCGACGTGCTCTCGCTCGGGGTCGCGCTTGTGGCGGTCACGCTTGCCGAGCGACCCTCGACCCCGGCGCGGACGTTCGGCTACCAGCGCGCCGAGATCCTGGCCGCCCTGTTCAACGGCGTTGCCCTGGTGGCGATCTCGATCTGGATCTTCATCGAGGCCGCCGGGCGCTTCTCGGACCCGCCCGAGGTGCTCGCCGGCTGGGTGCTGGTGGTCGCCTGCGCCGGGCTCGCCGTCAACGTCTTCGCGGCGCGGATCCTGCATCGGGCCGGCGGCGAGAGCCTCAACGTCTCCGCCGCGCTTCGCCACGTGCTCGCCGACGCGCTCGCCTCGATCGGGGTGATCGTCGCCGCGCTGGTCATCGTGACCACCGGCTGGGAGTACGCCGACCCGCTGGTCAGCGTGCTCATCGGTCTGCTGATCCTGGGCGGCTCCTGGACGGTGCTTCGCGACTCCACCCGGGTTCTGCTCGAGGCCTCGCCTGCGGGCATCGACGTGGAAGAGGTCGGCGAGGAGATGGCGCGCGTCGACGGCGTGGTCGAGGTCCACGATCTGCACGTGTGGACGATCACCTCGGGGTTCCCGGCCCTCGCGGCACACGTGCTGGTCGGCCGCGACGATGACTGCCACGCGAAGCGGCGGGAGATCGAGCGGCTGCTGAGCGCGCGCTTCGGCCTTGCGCACACGACGCTTCAGGTCGACCACGCCGGTGGCGAGTTGCTGCAGATCGAGGCGCGCCCGGGCGCCTCGGGAGCCCCTGAAGGGTATGAGACACCCCACTAGCCGAGCCCGGTCACGGGGTCCCTGTACCCTCGAGCGGCGATGTGCATGCAGTGCGCAGCGGCGGCGATGACGACGGTCGGGGCGGCCTCAGGGATCAGGGCGTGGCTGCGCGCTCGGGGCGGTGCTTGGCTCACGCCGCGGAGGATGCGGCTCGCGACGGTTGCGCTGGTGTCGCTTGCGGCGCTCGGGTCCGGGGTCATCCTCGGCGGCAGCGGCTAGTGGAGAGGCCCCACTAGCTCACACCAGCACGCTTGCGGCGACGATCGCGTACTCGAAGAAGAACAGGGTCCAGACCCGCATGTAGAAGCGGGTGAAGGCGGCAGGGTCGGCCAGCTCCGCCCTGGAGGCGAGAACGCCGAGCGCCGCGGCGGCGAGGAGGTGGCCGGCGATGAAGCTGGCGGCGTCGACGTCGGGAAGCCGCGGGCCGGCGACGAGCATGCCGGCGTAGGCAGCTCCCAGAGCCGCCATCGCGGCGCGGAACACCGGCCGGCGGCCAAGCCGGACGCTGAACGTGCGGATGCGATAAACGCGGTCGCCCTCGACGTCGGGGATGTCCTTGAGCAGCGCGATCGCGGCGCTGAACGGGAGCACGAACAGGGTCAGGGCCCAGACCACCGCCGGCACCTCGGCGAGCGAGCCGCTGAAGTGGCCGAAGACGCCCAGGTTGACCGCCAGCGCCCGGACGAGGCTGATGCTGAGGAGGGCGAGGGCGGGGAAGCGCTTCAGCCGCAGCGGCGGCGAGGAGTAGGCGGCACCGACCAGCAGCGCAGCGGTCACCGCGGCGAGCTCGATCGGGCCCTGGGTGATCGCCATCGCCACCGGGGCGAGCGCGCAGGAGCCGACCAGGGCCCACGCCGCCCGTACCGTCATCTCGCCCGCGGCGAGCGGCAGCTCGGGCTTGTTCACCCGGTCGATCTCGATGTCCTCGATCTGGTTGAGGCCGACGATCGCGACGTTCACGCACCAGGCCGCGACCATCGTCGCGGCGAGGTCGACGGCGCTCGTCGCATGGCCGGTCTGCGCGGCGACCGCATAGAGCCCGAGCACGCTGACTGTGGTGCCGATGATCGTGTGCGGGCGGGTGAATCGCCACAGCGCCCCGACCCCGGCGATCGCGCGCCCGCGGGCGCCGAGCGCGACCTGCTCGGCCCCGGGCGGCCTCATCGTCCCGCCAGCCGGGCGCGGATCGCGAGTGCGACCGCGACCGGAATGAACAGCGCTCCGGCGATCGAGCCGACCACGAAGCGGGCGGCGAAGCGCAGCCGGCCGGCGAGCGTGAGCGGCTCGGCCAGTCGCTCACCGGGCGCGCTGGCGGCAAACGGCGACCGCCCGGCGGCCTCCTTGGTG
>JBOGZD010000053.1:0-19672 GCA_050697155.1 Solirubrobacterales bacterium
CCCCCGCCGAGATGGCTTGAACCGTACATATGCACCGGCTCGAGCCATCTCGGCCGCCGGCGCTTGGCACCCGAGCTCGTCGCGGGCGCGCTCGTGCGAGGACCTGACGTAACCGGATACTCACGAGCCGCGACTATCGCTGCAAACGTACGCCTCGCCCAGGGAGCTAGCCCTTGGCAACTAAGTGACAAGTTTCACAAACTTGGATTTCGGAGGGGGGTTGTCTAGAATCCGCGCCCTCAACCGGGTCTGAACGCCCCTTCGGGGCAACGCAAGCCCCGGAAATTCGTTCACGAAACCCCCGCACGAGCACGCAAGAAATGCCGATTGCCTTCAAAGAGTGGGCCGTTACGGTGCGCGCCCTGTCGGAGGGTGAGCAGCTGCTCACCATGCGCAAGGGCGGCATCCGCGAGGAGAGCAAGCACTTCGAGCTCGAGCACGAGCAGTTCTTCCTCTATCCCACGTTCGACCACCAGCGCAACGACCTCGTGCGTGAGTCGCACCACCCCGAGCTTCGCCGGGCGCTCGAGGAGGGCGTCTGGCCCGAGGAGGAGCCGCCGCCGCGGGCGCTGCTCCAGGATGGCGGCATCCCGCAGCCGGACCGGGTGCGGATCCGCGCGTGGGCCGAGGTCGCCGACCACTTCGAGACCGACGACCCCCGGATCGTCGACGCGCTCTCGCCCTTCCACGTCTGGACCCAGGACTACGCGGCCAAGCGACTGCGCTGGAAGCGCACCCATCCGCTGCACGTGCTGCTGCTGCGGGTCCACCGGATCCCGCGGCCGGTGACCGTGCGGGTGAAGGACGAGTATCACGGCTGCCGCACCTGGGTCGAGATCGACCGCGAGCTTCCGTTCGAGGGGACCCCGGTGATGGCCGACGAGGAGTTCGAGCGGGCCGCCGCGACGATCCGCGAGCTCTGCCAGGCCGAGCCGGTCCCCGCCTGAGCCCCCCGCGAAGCTTCGAAGAGCGCGTGCGCGGCGCCCAGCGCGTGCTCGTGCTCGGGATCGGGGGCGGCGGCGACGTCGTCGGCGCGCTGTCGCTGGCGCGGCGCTGCGAGGCGCTCGGGACGCCGTTCGCGCTCGGGGGCGTCGCCTGGGAGCGGTTCGTGATCGACCCCCATCCGGGGCCGCGCCCGGTGGCCGAGATCGCCGGTGGGCGGGCGCTCCGTGGGCACGCCGTGCTCGCCGACGCCCGGACGACGACGCCCGAGGGTGTGCCGTTCTCCGAGGCCCACGTCGCCGGCCACCTGGGCGCCGAGACGGTGCTGATCGACGTCTCCGGCGGGGCCCCGGGGGCCGCCGAGGGGATCGAGGCCGCGGCCGCCGAGCTCGGCTGCGACCTGGCCGTCTACGCCGACGTCGGCGGCGACGCGCTCGCGCTCGGCTCCGAGGCCGGGCTCGCGAGCCCGCTCTGTGACGCGGTGATGCTCGCCGCCGGGCTGCGGCTGGCGCCGCGGCTCGACGGCTTCGTCAGCGTGCTCGGCCCGGGCTGCGACGGGGAGCTGGAGGTCGCCGAAGTGCTCGGCCGGGTGGCGGCGCTCGCGCGGGCCGGCGCCTGGATCGACACCTGGAGCATGGGGCCGGCGATCGCCGACGACGTCGAGCGCGCCGCCGCGGCCTCGCACACGGAGGCGAGCATGCTGCTGGTGCGGTGCGCTCGCGGGGAGGTGGGCGAGGTCGAGATCCGGGGCGGGCGGCGGACGGTGTCGCTGGGACCGTTGGGGGCCTTGGCGTTCAGCTTCGACCTGGAGCGCTCGGCGCGCGAGCTGCCGCTCGCGCGCGCGCTTAGGGAGGTGAATGGGATCGAGGCCGCCCGGGACGTGCTCGCCGGGATGGGGGTGCGCACGGAGCTCGACTACGAGCGCAGCCGCGCCCGCGAGGGGCCCTAGCCCCGGCGGACGCCCGAGAGCCCCTAGCCCGGGGGTCAGATCCTGGTCGAATAGCGGCTGGGATCTGACCCAGCCCGCTTGCCGTTTGCGCCCTTTGCAGGGGTTCAGTAGCTTCAACCCGGTGAGGGTTGCGGGGAGCGAGGCGCGCTCGTCCGGGGACGCCGAGCGCGGGGCGCTCGGAAGCCTGGCCCTGGCGCCGGTCACGATCACGCCGACGAAGCCGCTCACTCCCAGCCACGTCAAGGGACTCCTGTGGCTGGACGTGATGCGCAAGGGCACCAGCGAGCTGGTCGAGACGGCCTACGTCTGGAACTCGCGCACGCCCTGCCTGTCGGCGCAGACCCTGGCCTTCTGGGAGTACCTCGACCGCACGGTCGGAGAGGCCGCCTGGGATCGCTGCACCGAGCGCGAGCTGGGCGAGCTCTACGTCCGCTGCCATGCCCAGGCCGAGCCGCCGGGGTTCGACGCCCTGCGCCCCTACCTCGACCGGGTCGAGGCCGAGGGCTGGACGCATCCGGCCAGCCGCCGGCTGATCGACCTCTGGCTTGAGCAGCTCGGGCTGCTTGCGATCGAGGACCCGGGGATGGCAGTCGACCGCGCCCCCGGGCTCTCCGCCGCTGACGCTCTCGACCTGCTTGACGAGCGCGGGCTGCTGGTCGACCACCGCCGCTTCGGCGGGCCGGCGTACGTCGACGGAGCCCGCTGGGGCCTGCCGCTGCGCCAGCTCGTCGGCGAGGACGGCCACGCCAACTACGTGCTCGCGGTGTTGCGCGAGCTGATCCCGCTGATCGGCCGCCACGACCGCTTCCTGCTCGCCTTCGACGAGGAGCTCGCCGAGGACTACGTGCTGATCGACCGGGTGCTCTGCGAGCTCGGGGCGAGCGTTTCGCGGCTGGCGCTCGGCCGCGTGCCGATCGACGGCGCGATCCGCTCGAGCCGCCACGGCGGCTGGGAGGGCCACACCCTCGCCGACCTCTCGCGCCTGTGCCTCGAGCAGTTCGACCTGCCCGCCTACCGGCTGGGGATGCGGATCTACTTCATCGCGATCCTGAAGCGGAGCTCGCCACAGTCCTTTCGCCCGGAGCTCCTGCGCCGGTCGCTGCTGCGCGCGCAGCGGATCATCGAAACGCCCGGGTCGGGCTCCGGCGACGACGACTACCTCGCCTTCCTGCGCGACAAGCTCGCCGACGGCGGCTACGTCGACCCCCACCGGCTGACCACCTCGCTGCTCGACCGCCACCGCCGCGTCCCCACCGAGCGCCTGGTTCGCTCGGTGTTCCTCTGACCATGGATCCCCAGGCGCTGCTCGCGGACTCTCTGCGGACCCATCTCGGCCGGGTCGGCGCCGGTCTCGACGGAACCGCGGCGGACCCGAGCGACGACCCGCCCGACGAGGCCTCCGAGCTGTGCGCGGTGGTGGTCGTGCGCGACCTCGACCCGGCCGCGTTCGTGCGCGGGACGCTCGAGTTCGCCCAGGCGGTTCCCGCCCCGCTCCGCGACCCCTGGTACCGCACCTTCACCCGGACGCTGTTCTTCGCCGGCAACCCGGTCAGCGTCGCGGAGCGCTTTTCGTGCCGCCATCTGGCGGGCGGCGAGATCGGCTGGCTGGGGCCCGGGGAGCGCCGCGCCTACCTCGGGCTGAGCCGGATGCTGCGGCTTTTTCGCGGCCCCGCCCCACCCCGTCTCCCGGCGACGCTCGAGCTGACCGTGCCCGGGGCGGCGCCCAGCGACCGCGCGGCGGCGCTTCGGGTGGCGACCGCGGGGGTCAGCACCGGCGAGTACCTGGTGCACGTCAACCACACCCTCAGCGAGGCGGCGCTGCGAGGCCTGATCGCCCCCGGCGACCTGCTCGCGGTCACCCACACAGACGAGCTCGACCCCACCGAGGTCGAGTCGCTCGACGGCGAGCGATCCCAGCTGCGAATCGCCGAGGACGCCCGCCGTCCCGGGCGGCTGCGGCTGTACGCCGCCCTCGCCGCCGACCGCAGCCTCGCGCTCACCGGAGGAGACCGTGTCTGAAGGCGACGGCACGAGCGGCTCGGAGCCGCGCGGCGAGGAGTACCGCCGGCGGGTGCTGGAGGAGAAGCGCCGGCTGGAGTCCACGCTGAGCGAGCCCGCCGAGTGGCAGCGGCGGGTGCTCGACGAGGTCCTGTCCGAAAACGCGGGCACCGAGTTCGGCGCCGCGCACGGGCTCGCAAGCGTGAGCGGTCCCGACGAGCTGCGGCGGGCGGTGCCGATCCGCACCCACGAGGAGCTGATGCCGTGGATCGAGCGGGTGATCGCCGGCGAGCCGAACCTGCTCACCGCCGACGAGCCGGTCGTCTACTTCTCCTCCAGCGGGACCACCGGGCGCGAGAAGCACATCCCGGTGACCCGCAGCTACATGCGCCGATGCTTCCTGCCGTTCTACTACGCCACCTTCGCCCGGGTGGTCGAGCACCACCCCGGGCTGCTCGCCGGGGACGAGCGGGTGCTCAACCTCTGGCAGGACCCCCACTCGCCGATCGAGCGCACCGCCGGCGGGCAGCCGCACATCGGCCCGAGCCAGGTCGACTACAGGAAGTTCGGCGAGCGGCTGGCGGTCGGGCTCGGCAACCGCGCCCCGTGGAGCCGCCTCCCCGACGAGCTCGGCGACGCGGGGCCCTGGGAGCGCGCCTACCTGCGGCTGCGACTCGCCGCCGAGCACGACGTCCGCTGCGTGATCGGCGTCAACCCGGCGATCGTCGCCGCGCTTCCCTACCAGCTCGAGCAGTGGTGGCCGCGGATCGTCAAGGAGATCCGCGACGGCACCCTCGGCGGGCACCCCCACAACCAGCCGAACCCCGAGCGGGCGCGCCGGATCGAGGAGCTGGCCGAGTACTTCGGCACCGTGCGCCCGGCCGAGCTGTGGCCACGAATCGAGCTGATCATCACCTGGAACACCGCGCTCGCCTCGCTGTACCTGCCGCGGGTGACGGCGGCCTTCGGCCCCGGCGTGCGCGTGCTGCCGGCGCCGGTGGCGTCCTGCGAGGGCCCGGTGGGGGTGGCGCTCGACCGCCACCCGACCGCCGCGCCGCTGGTGGTCTCGGCCTGCTTCTACGAGTTCATCCCGGCCGAGGAGGAGATCGCCCCCGACAGCGAGACCCTGCTCGCCGGGGAGCTCGAGGCGGGGCGCGACTACCACGTCGTGCTCACCCACGTCGGCGGGCTCTACCGCTGCGCGGTGAGCGACATCGTGCGGGTGGTCGACTTCGTCGAGCGCACGCCGAGGGTCGAGTACGCTGGCCGCAGCGTGATCCGCTCGGGGGCTGGGGAGCGACTGCTGGAGCCGCACGTGGTGAGGGCGCTGCGCGACGCGCTCGCGGACTGCGGCCTGGAGATCCGCAACGCGACCTGCCGCCTCGCGGACGGGGACGGAGGGGTGCCCCGCTACGAAGTCGCCGTCGCGGCGCTCGGCGGGCCCTCGGAATCGGAGATCGCGGCGCTGGCCCGGGCGCTCGACGCGAGGCTCGGCGAGCAGTCGCGCGACTACCGCGCCGAGCGCAAGGCCGAGCGCCTGGCGCCGCTTGACGTCCACCCCACCCATCCCGACGCGTTCCTGCGCGAGTGGGAGCGGCGGGTACGCGCCGGGGAGCGCCCGCCCCGGGTCAAGGACCGCGTGTTCCAGCCCGACCCCGATGCCTGGGAGCGACTGGTCGCCGACCGCGACGAGGGAACAGTCGCCAGTCGCCAGTCGCCAGTCGCCGGGGCCGCGGCCGGCGCGCCGGCGCCGTCGCAAGTCGCCAGTCGCCGGGACGGCGGGCAGTGAACGACCGGATCCCCGCTCGCGGGCGGTACACCGAGGAGGCTCGGCGCCGGCGCCTCGAGTGGCTTCGCGAGCGCACCGGCGCGCCGCTCGACTCGCTCGGCTCGGGCGCGCTCGACCCCCGCAAGCTGGCCGGCAACATCGAGAACTTCGTCGCCGGGGTCGAGGTCCCGGTGGGGCTCGCCGGGCCGCTCGAGTTCCACGGCGAGCACGCCCGCGGCCCGATCGTCGCCCCGCTTGCGACCACCGAGGGGACGCTGGTCGCCTCGACCTCGCGCGGCGCGCGCGCGATCACGCGCTCGGGGGGCGTGACCACGAAGGTGCTCTCCCAGCAGATGGTTCGCGCCCCCGCCTGGGAGTTCGACGGCATCCCCGCCGCGGCTCGCTTCGTCGCCTGGGTCGGCGCCGAGCGCGAGGCGATCTCCGCCCAGGTCGGGCTCGTCTCGCGCCACGCCCGGCTGGTCGAGCTCGAGCCGTTCCAGATCGGCCGCTACGTCCACCTGCGGTTCGTCTATGAGACCGCCGACGCTGCCGGGCAGAACATGACCACCGCGGCGACCTGGAGCGCCTGCCGATGGATCAACGACGCGCTCGCCCGGTCCCCGGGCCTCGAGCCGCTGATGTTCGTGGTCGAGGGCAACATGGCCGGCGACAAGAAGGCCGGCTACCTGAGCCTGATCGCGGGCCGCGGGATGCGGGTCACCGCCGAGTGCTTCGTCGACCGGGAGACGGTGGAGTCGGTGCTGAAGACCACCCCCGAGGCGATCGACCGGGCCCACCGCCTGGGCGTCGTCGGCGGCCAGCAGGCCGGGATGCTCGGCTACAGCATCAACGTCTCCAACGTGGTCGCAGCGCTGTTCGTCGCCACCGGCCAGGACATCGGCTGCGTGCACGAGTCGGGCGCCGGGATCTACGCCGTCGAGTCGACCGGCGACGGGGTGCTGGCGACGATGCTGCTGCCGAGCCTCGTCGTCGGCACGGTCGGCGGCGGCACCCGGCTGCCCCAGCAGCACGACCTGCTCGCGGCGCTCGGCTGCGCCGGCGACGGGCACGCGTCGCGGCTGGCGGAGATCGTCTGCGGGTTCGCCCTCGCGCTCGACCTGTCGACGATCTCGGCGGTCGCCGGCGGCCAGTTCGCCGACGCCCATGAGCGGCTGGGCCGCCGCCACCGGGTCGACTGGCTCAAGCCGGACGACCTCGACGCCGCCCTGCTCGAGCCGATGCTCGCCGAGACGCTCGACGCCGATGGGCTGCGAGTCACCGAGGTGGCGAGGCTCGACGAGCCGGTGGGGTCGAGCATCATCAGCGAGCTGACCGCGTTCGGCGAGCGGCGGAAGCTGCTCGGCCTGCACCCGCTGCGGGTCACCTACTCGACCGGCAACGGCCGGCCGCGATCGCTCGACCTGGTGGCGAAGGTGAAGCCGCTCGACCAGGAGCTGATCGTCGAGACCGGCAAGCTCGCCTCGCTCTGCGGCGCCAAGGTCTCCGAGGCCTGGCGGCGCTGGGGCCAGTGGGCCGGGTTCGCCGGCACCCATACCCGGGAGCTGGCGATCTACCGCCGGCCCGAGCCCGGGCTGCGCGCTGTGCTGCCGCGGCCCTACGGGATCCACGAGGACCCGCGGCGCGAGGCCTACTTGATCGTGATGGAGCGGCTCGGCGACGACGTGCTGCTGCTCGACGCCGTCGAGGAGCCCGGCCGGTGGACGGCCGAGGACGTCGACCGGGCGCTGCGGGCGATCGCCGGCGTGCACGCGATCTGGCTCGGCCGCGAGCCCGAGCTGCTCACCGAGGGATGGCTGGGGCCGGTGCTGACCGCCGAGCGGATGGAGGCGATGCGCGAGCTGTGGCTGGCCCTCGCCGAGCACAACGCCACCGAGCACCCGGGGCTGATCGACGCCGCCACGCACGCGGTGCTCGAGCGGCTCGCCTCGGATGCGGGGGCCTGGTGGAGCGAGCTCGAGGCGCTGCCCCGGACCCTGGTCCACAACGACTTCAACCCGCGCAACATCGCGCTGCGGCGCGACGGGCGCCTGGTCGCCTACGACTGGGAGCTGGCCACCGTCGGCGTCCCCCAGCGCGACCTCGCCGAGCTGCTGGCGTTCGTCCTTTCCGAGTCAGCCACCGAGGCGGAGGTCGCCCATCACCTCGACGTCCATCGCGAGGCTCTCGCGGCGGCGACCGGGGCGGCGATCGACCTCCGGAGCTGGCGCCGCGGCTACGAGCTGGCGCTATGGGACTTCCTCACCACGCGGCTGCAGCTCTACCTGATGGCACACACCCAGCGCGAGTACCCGTTCCTCGAGCGTGTGGTGGCGACCGCCAAGCGGCTCTGGGAGATCGAGTCCGAACGGGTGAGGGTTGATGCGGGTTAGGCGCGTGCGTGGATAACCCGCATCAACCCTCTGGACCGGGGCGCGGTCGCGCGCTAGTGCCGTGTCACTAGTGGCGGGTCGAGGCAGGGACGGGAGGCCCCTCCGGGTCGCCCTGGTCGGGATCGACGGATCCGGCAAGACGTCTGTCGCCTGCCGCCTTCGCGAGCTGGCGGGCGAAGACTCGAGGCTCGCCGTCCTTCACTCGCTGCGCCCGCACGAGACCCCCGACGGGCCCATGCACCGGCTCTCGCGCCGGTTGGAGGCGTTCTCCGCGGTCGCCGACGAGCTGCACAGCCCCGAGCTCAAGCTCGCCGCGCTGTACCTGCAGCTCTGCACCTACGGCCCGATCGAGCGCTTCTTCTGCGAGACCTATCGGCCCGAGCTCGTGGTCAGCGACCGCCACCCGCTGATCGACACGGCCGTCTACCTGCCGCTCTACGGCCGAGCGGCCGCCGGCCGGATCGATCCGCCCGAGCCCCCGCCGGACCTCCGGCAGCGACTGGACGCGATCGACCCCGAAGCCCACGACGCGGTGGTCGCCTGGAGCGACGCCCTCGCTCGGCGGCTCGGCTACGAGACCGACCTCTGGGGCCTCGGCGTGGAGATGCTGGCGATGCTCTCCCGCCCGCCGGACGAGATGCTGGACGACTTCGCCTACCGCTTCCGGGTCGCGCTCCCCGAGGCGGTCGTCCTGCTCGAGATCGAGGTGGAAGATGCGCTCGAGCGCTCGAGCGCCCGCGAGCGATCGGCAGAGCAGCACGAGACCTCCGCCTTCCTGGCCCTGGTCCGCGAGCGCTACGACCAGGTGCTCGGCGAGCTCGAGGCAGGTGCCGCGCCGGTCGCCGTCGATCGCGTCAGCAGCGGCGGGCGCCCGGTCGACGAGGTGGCCGAGGAGGTCGCGCGCAGCCTGCGGCTGGACCTGCCGCGCACGCCCTTGGTGCCGTGAGCGCGGAGCGGGGCCCGCGGGCCGGCCTGGCACTCGCGGGACTGCTCCTGGCCAGCGCCGGCCCGTCGCTCTCCCAGACCCTGGTGGTGCCCGCGCTGGCCGAGATCGAGCGCCACTTCGACGCCTCGGCGGATGCCGCGACCTGGGCGCTGACCGGCTTCCTGCTCTCGGTCACGGTCTCCACCCCGCTCGCCGGGAAGCTCGGCGACGTCTACGGCAGGCGCCGGGTCCTGATCGGGGTGATCGCCGCCTTCGCGGCCGGCTCGGTCGCCTGCGCGCTGGCTGACTCGATCGAGGTCCTGATCGCCGGGCGCATCGTCCAGGGCGTCTCGGGAGGGGTGTTCCCGCTCGCCTTCGGGATCATCCGCGAGACCTTCCCGCCCGCCCGGGTGCCGACCGCGATCGGCGCCGTCAGCGCCACGTTCGGCATCGGCGCGGCGCTCGGGCTCTCGCTCTCGGGGGTGCTGGTCGAGGGAGCCGGACTCGACTGGCTGTTCTGGATCGGGCTCGCGATCGTGCCTGCGGCCGGGCTGGTCGCGATCGGCCTGCCCGCCGAGCGCCCCCGGCGGCGCGCGGGGATCGACTGGCTCGGCGCCCTGCTCCTCTCGGGCGCCCTCGGCTGCGTGCTCGTCGGAGTCTCGAACGCGGAGGACTGGGGCTGGGGCTCGGCGGCGACGCTGGGGGCGCTCGGCGGCGGCCTCGGCCTGGCCGGGCTCTTCGCCGCCACCGAGGCACGCCGCGCCGAGCCGCTGGTCGACCTCGTCCTGCTGCGAGCGCGTCCGGTGCTGATGAGCAACCTGACCGGCCTGGCGATCGGCTTCGTCATGTTCGCCGCCTTCCTGCTCATCCCCAGGGTCGCCCAGGAGCCAGAGGCGAGCGGCTACGGCCTCTCGGCCTCGGTGAGCGAGGCAGGACTGCTGATGGCTCCCGGGGCGGTGGCGATGATCTGCGCCGGCCCGCTCGCCGGGGTGCTCGCGAGCAGGCGCTCCTCGCGCGCGCCGCTCGCGCTCGGGGCGGTCGCCGCCACCGCGGCGCTCACCGTGCTGACGGCGTCGCACGGCGACGTGCTCTCGCTCACGCTCGCCGTGATCGCGCTCGGGGCGGGGATCGGGTTCGTCTTCGCCGCGATGGCCAACGTGGTGGTCGAGTCGGTCCCCTCCGGCGAGGTCGGGATCGCGACCGGGATCAACACGATCACGCGCACGATCGGCGGAGCGCTCGGCGCCCAGGTTGCGATCGCGATCGTGAGCGCGGGGGAAGCCTCCGGAGGGACGGGCGCCGACTCCCCCTACACCGAGGCGTTCGTGGTGTCGGCGGTGATCGCCTGCGCCGCGGTGGCGGCAGCGCTCGCCGTCCCGCGCGCGCGGCGGCCGGTGCAGCCCGAGCCAGATCAGCCATTGGACGCGAGATTGACGAGTTGATGGCGCGTGGCGCGCCGGTAACTCGTCAATGGTCGTCGACCACGAACCGGCGCAAGGGGCGGTCCGCCTGGATAAAGTCGCCCGCTGTGGTTAGGACATGGAGGTTGGGGGCCTGCGCAGCGCTGGTACTGCTCTCGGTGCCGGCGACCTCGTCGGCGACCCCCGGCGACAGCGGCACCGCCGCCACCAAGTCCTCGCAGCGAGACTCGTCAACCACCCGCGCCCCGCAGCCCGGCGCCTACGGCGAGAACGACGCCGGCGGCTTTCGCAACGTGCTCCCGCCCGGACAGGGCCAGACCGTGAACGTCGCCGAGGTCGGCGCGTTCGTCGGCCTCGGCACGCGCCCGGAGCACGACCAGGACCAGCTGGGGATGTACGACAGTCTCGTGCAGGGCGCCCCCGGGCTTCGAGGGACCGCGGACGTGGCCACCTACTTCAAGGACGCGACCTTCGGGGTCACGCCCGCCGACGTCGCGCGCACCTACAGCCCCCGCGACGACGTGACGATCGTCCGCGACGAGAGCTTCGGCGTCCCGCACGTCTACGGCGAGGGCCGCGCGGGGGCGATGTTCGGCATCGGCTACGCCTCGGCCGAGGACCGGCTGTTCCTCATGGACGCCCTCCGGCACGCCGGCCGGGCGGAGCTTTCCTCGTTCGCCGGCGGCGGCGAGGGCAACCTGGAGTTCGACCACAGCCAGTGGCCGGTGGCCCCATATGCGGGCGAAGCGGAGTACCAGCTCCAGTTCGACCGGGGCGATGAGCTCTTCGGCCCCGAGGGGGTCCAGATTCAGCAGGACGTGACCAACTACGTGGCCGGAATCAACCAGTACATCGCCGAGGCGCGCGTCAATCCGCTCTTGCTGCCGGGCGAGTACCCGCTGCTGGGGATGCCCGAGGGGCCGGAGGATTGGAAGGTCACCGACGTGATCGCGACCGCCTCGCTGGTCGCCGGGATCTTCGGCAAGGGCGGCGGCGGCGAGGTCGGGTCGGCGCTGGTGCTCGAGGCCGCCCGCAAGCGGTTCGGGAAGCGCGGGGGGAAGCGGGTGTGGGCGGACTTCCGCTCGGCCGAGGACTCCGAGACGCCGACCACCGTCGAGCGCAAGCGCTTCCGCTATCGCAACCCGCCGCGCAAGGTGCGGGGACTCGCGCTGCCCGACCCGGGCACCGTCGAGCGCGAGCCCTTGATCGTCGCCTCGTCGGGGAGCGGGGGCTCGGTCAGAACCGACGCCGAGCGTGACGCCGTGCCCGACATCGGCGACCTCCTGCGACCGCTCCGCTTCACCGACACGTCCTCCAACGCGCTGCTCGTTTCCGAGCGCGAGTCCGAGACCGGGAACCCGATCGCGGTCATGGGGCCGCAGGTCTCCTACTTCACTCCCCAGATCCTGATCGAGCAGGACGTCCACGCCCCGGCCGGCCCCGAGGGCCCGGCGCTCGACGCCCGCGGAACCGCGTTCCCCGGCACGAACCTCTACGTCCAGCTCGGGCACGGGCGGAACTACGCCTGGAGCGCGACCTCGGCCGGCCAGGACATCATCGACACGTTCGCGGTCAAGCTCTGTGAGCCGGACGGCTCGAGGCCGACCCTGGAGTCGATGAGCTACCGCGATCAGGGCGAGTGCAGGCGGTTCGAGGTCCTCGACCGGGTCAACTCCTGGACTCCGTCGCTCGGCGACGACACCCCCGCCGGCTCGCAGACGCTGCGCGCTCTGCGCTCGGAGGTCGGCCTGGTGACCCACCGGGCGATGGTCAACGGCAAGCCGCATGCATACACCCAGCTACGCGCCACCTACTTCCACGAGGTCGACTCGGCCGCGGGGTTCGCCCGCTTCAACAATCCGGAGGCGATGGCGACGCCGCAGCGATTCATCGAGACCACCTCGCTGATCGAGTACACGTTCAACTGGCTCTACGTCAACCAGGACCGGATCGCGTTCTTCAACTCCGGCGCCAACCCGAAGCGGGACCGGGGAGCGAGCCCGCACTTCCCGGTCAAGGCGACCCGCGAGTGGAAGCGCTTCGACCCGGAGACGCTGACGTCGGCGCGCTTCCCGGCCTCGAAGCACCCCCAGGTGGTCGACCCGAGGTTCATCACGAGCTGGAACAACAAGCAGGCGCCCGGCTACCGAGCCGCCGACGACGGGTTCTCCTACCAGTCGGTGCACCGGGTGCTGGCGCTCAACGACCGCCTGCGGCGGCTGATCTGGGGCAAGCGCAAGGCGTCGCTGGCGGAGCTGGTCCAGGTGATGGCCGACGCGGGGACCGTCGACGTCCGCGGCGCCTACGTGCTGCCGCATGCGCTGAAGGTCCTCGGCAAGGCCGGCAAGAGCCCGCGGCTTCGCGACGCGGTAAGCACGCTTCGGGCATGGCTGCGATCGGGCGCCCACCGCCGCGATCTCGACCTCGACGGCCACTACGAGGACACCGAGGCGATCAGGATCTTCGACGCCTGGTACCCGCGCCTGATCGCGGCCCAGTTCCGGCCGGTGCTCGGAAAGAAGCTGTTCGAGGCGATCCAGGGCATGATCTCGATCAAGACCGGACCCGACGAGGACATCGGCAACGCATGGGGCGGCGGCTGGTTCGGCTACGCCGAGAAGGACCTGCGCACCGTGCTCGGCAAGCGGGTGAAGGGCGCCTACTCGCGCGAGTACTGCGGCCGGGGGAAGCTCAACCGCTGCCGCAAGGCGCTGGCCAGGTCGCTGAAGACCGCGCTTGCCCACACCTCCGAGGCGGAGCTCTACCCCGACGGGCCCTGCGACGAGGGCGACGCCCAGTGGTGCTCGGACTCGATCGGCCACACAGCGGTCGGCGCCGTCACCCAGCCGCGGATCCAGTGGCAGAACCGCCCGACCTTCCAGCAGGCCGTGGAGATCGGCGGCTAGACCGGCGAACGTCCCGGAGCACCCGCTATAGGGGGCAGTCCGGGACGTTCGACGTGGCCGGCGCTAGGCTCGCCCGGCGATGGCCTGGGTCGAGACCGAGTCGCTGAGCTTCACCGCGCGCCACGAGCACGTCGACGACGCCGACGCGCAGCGGACGCTCGACGCGCTCGAGGACCTGCGGCTGCGGCTCGAGGAGCGCTTCGACGACGCCCCGAGCGGGGTGACGGTGGTGGTTCACCCCTCGCCGGGATGGCTCGCGGCGGCGCATCCGTTTCTGCCGGCGGCGCGGGTCGCGGCGGCGCCCGCCGGGCGGCGATACCTCGCCGGCTGGGCGATGGCGTCCGAGCTGCACGTGCTCAACGACGACTACCTGGCTCGGCGCGCGGCGGGCGAGGACTCGCTCGCGGCCCTGCGCGGGACCGCCGAGCGGCTCTACGCCCAGATCGTGATCGCCGCCAACAACGAGCGCCTGCCACCGCCGTGGGGGCCGCGGCGCTTCGGCCGCTACCTGCGCTGGGCGTGGCTGATCGAGGGCGGAGCCCAATACTTCGCCGGGCAGACGGCGCTCTTTCGGGCCGCGGTCAACACCCGTATGCGTCAGGGAAGCCCGCCCACCTTCCCGCCGTCGGCGCGCGACGCGATCATCCTCGGCGGGACGATCTTCGACCTGCTCGAGCGCGAGCGCGGCGTCGACGCCTGCGCGGTGCTGGTCTCGCGCCTGCGCCGTGAGGGCGCCGCCGCCGCGATCGAGCTGACCTTTGACGCGCCCGCCGAGCGGGTCGAGGGCGAGTGGCGGCGCTTCCTGCGCGACGAGCTCCCGCGCAGCGGCGCCTCGGGCGAGCTGCCCGACGAAGCGCCTTTCCCCTAGTGCGGGTCCGCTCTAGCTCGCGAGCTGGTAGAGGCCGAAGACCAGGGCGGCGGCGAGCGCCACCGCGACCAGCAGCACCAGGAACAGCCGCATCGGGCGCTCGGGGGCGTCGGCGGGCGGCGGCGCCACCGCCTGCTCGCCGGTGGCCACCTCGGCGAGCAGGGCTCGGGCGGTCTCCTCGGCGGCCTGCGGGACGAGGATGTCGCGGGGTCCGGCGGCGAGGAAGTCGGGGACGTCGAAGCCGCGGGTGCGGCGCTGGACGCTCGGGATCCCCTCCTCGAGCAGGATCCCCTGGATCAGCTCGGCCTCGGCGAGGTTGGTCGCGAATCCGGCCTTGACCAGGTCGCCGCCGAGGTACTGGGGCTTCACCTTGCGCGCCTTCTCGTGGGCCTCGGTGATCGGCTCCTCCTCGCCGCGCCCGACGTAGACCAGAGGCATCCCGCAGTCGGCGCAGAAGCGCTCGCTCAGCGGGTACTTGCGGGCGCAGTTCGGGCAGGCGAGCGGCTGGGGGGGCTCAGTCGTCGACAACGAGCTCCACCTCCTCGACCTCTCCCTCGCGGATCGCGAACGCCCGCAGCGCCGGCTCGGCGCCCGCGAGCGAGCAGATCAGGTACAGGGGGTCGGGCCAGTTGGCGGCCAGGTTGATGTCGGTCTGCGACGGAAACGCCTCGCTCTTCGTGTGCGAGTGGTAGATCGCCGCCAGCTCCTCGCCGCGCTCCTCGATCTCCCCCACGATCCGGATCAGGTCCTGGGGGTGGACGTTGTACCGGCGCGGGTCCTCGAACTCGTTCCGGGCCCGGTAGACCGTGGTCGCGCGGCCGTCGGCCGCGCCGACGAGCCCGCAGCACTCGTTCGGCGCCTCGGCGCGCGCGTGGGCGACGATCTCGTCGAGCAGCGAGCGGGCGATTCGCACGGCGGCGAGGCTAGCGCCCCTCCCGCGGGGGCGTGGGCGCTGTGCTATTTGACTAATACAGCTTACCGCGCTACTGTGTCATTCAAATGGCACAGTCGACGCAGGCGAAGCCGACCCCGTTCCGCACCGACCCGGGCGACGAGCTGCCGGTCGGCGTCCAGCTCGCCTGGCGGCTGCGCGCCCTGATCGCCTCCGGGCGCCTGCGCCCCGGCGACCGGATGCCGAGCGTGCGTGCGCTCGCCGAGTGGGCGGGGGTGAACGTGAACACCGTCCGCGGCGTCTACGCGCGGCTCGAGCGGGACGGCCTGGTCGCCACCCGCCAGGGGCTCGGCAGCTTCGTTGCCGAGTCGGCGGCGGGGTCGGCTGAGGTCGAGCGGATCGCCGCCGAGGCGATCGACGCGGCGCTGGCGGCCGGCGTCGACCCCAGCGACGTCGCCAAGGTGACCCTGGTCTCGGCCGCGCTGCCGGAGGGGATCGAGGCCGAGCTGCCCGACGACGCCGACGCGGAGCCGGACGCGATCGAGCTCGAGCGCCTGGCCGCCGAGCTCGACCTCGACGACTCCTGGCTCGAGGCCGACGAGCTCGCCGCGCGGCGCGAGCTGCGGCGCCAGATCGGCAAGCTCGAGGCCGAGCTCGCCGCCTACCGGCGCGACGACGAGCCGCCGGACCGCCCCCGCCGGGTCGGCGACCCCGCCCCCCGCGTCTCCGGCACCGAGGAGCTCGAGCGCACCCGTGACGAGCTCCTCGCCCGGCTCGCGGCGGCCCGCGCCGTGGCCGCCAGGCGAGCGCTCGGCGAGCGGCGCGCCCGCGAGGTCCGCGACGCGATGGTCAGCGATCCGGCCGCCCACCGCTGGGAGGTCGTCTCCGCCGCAGAGGCCGGCGAGGAGGGCTGTCGCGAGTGGGAGGTCTCCCCCCGCCTCGGCCCGCTCGGCGCGCTGATGAGCTGGTGGCGGGTCAAGGTCTCCGGGGGGTGTCCGTTAGGCGCGCCGCTTGCGGCGGCGCGGTGCACGGGGCTACGGGGTGATGGTCAGAGCGGCGGCAGACCGGGCGTTTCTTCCCGCGAAATCGCTCTTCGAGCAGGTCGGGAGCATGATGGTCCTGACCGGGAAGACGATCGGCGCCGCGGTCAGGCCCCCGTTCCCGTACGGCGGGGAGTTCATCGGCCAGTTCCTGTTCGCGCTCCAGCTCTGCTGGTTTCCGATGCTGATCTCGACCCTCGCCTTCGGCTTCGGGGCGCCCGGGCTTCAGGCGGCCAACTTCCTCAGCCTGTTCGGGGCGCTGGATCGGCTGGGCGGCTTCTTCATCCTCGCCTCGGTCAGGGAGTTCGCTCCGTTCGTGACCGCGATCGTGGTCGCGGGCGTCGCCGGGACCGCGATCACCGCCGACCTCGGGGCGCGCAAGATCCGCGAGGAGCTCGACGCGCTTCAGGTGCTCGGCGTCGACCCGATCAAGAACCTGGTCGTGCCGCGCTTCCTGGCGCTGATGCTGATCACCGGGCTGCTCGACATCTACGCGCTGCTGTTCGGGATCGCCGGCGGGATCTTCGCCGAGATCACCTACGGCGAGCCGCTGGGCGGCTTCTTCGCCACCTTGTTCAGCAACGCGTCGATCACAGACCTCTGGGGGTCGATCCTGAAGACGACCCTGTTCGGCGCGATCGTCGCCGTGGTCTGCTGCTACAAGGGGATGAACGCGTCCGGGGGGCCCGAGGGGGTGGGCAGGGCGGTCAACGAGGCGGTGGTGGTCACCCTGCTGGGCGTCTTCGCCTTCAACTACGTCTTCACCCAGACCCTGCTCGCCACCCACCCCGAGATCTCGGTGCTCAAGTGAGGAGCACCCGATGATGAGAACGATCATCGCCCTGATCGCGACCGCGCTGGTCGCCGCCACGCTCAGCCCGACCGCCGCCGGCCAGGACGAGGGCTCGCGCCAGACGGCGAAGCTCAAGTTCACCAGGAAGGCTCCCGGCAAGCCGAGCGGCCTGATCTTCAAGGTCGACTACGTCAACCCCGACGATCCGGCGGCGAAGCCGCCCGCCGTGAGCCAGGTCGTCGAGACGCTCGCCCCAGGGGCGCGCTTCGACACCTCAGCGCCCGAGCTCTGCGCCGCGTCCGATCCGGAGCTGATGCTGCTCGGAACCGCGGCCTGCCCGCCGGGGAGCCGGGTTGCGGACGGGGTGATCACCCTCGACACCGGATTTCCGCAGCCGGGGCGCTTCATCACCTCCCCCGCCGACTTCCTCAACAACACCGACGAGCAGATCTTCCTCAACCACGCGCTCGCCACCGAGACTCCGCGCGTCGTCACGCGCGCCCGGGTGACGGAGCGGGAGCGGATCGTCGCGGCACCGTTCCTGCCCGGGACGCCACCTGACGGCGCCGCCACCGACACCGTGCTCGTCCGCGATTTCGTCAGCAAGCGCGAGGTCGGGGGCGAGCTGGGCTCCTACATCACCACGCCGCCGAACTGCCCGAAGCGCGGATATTGGATGAACGAGAGCCGGTTCACCTACTTCGACGGGGTAACGCAAACGGTCGAGACGCGCTCGCCCTGCAGGCGAGCGCAGCGCAGGCGCTGATGCCCGGCTGGCTCGCGGTCCCCCGCGACATGCTCGCCTCGCTCGGCGAGATCGGCCGCTTCAGCGGCCGCGTCATGGGGATCGTCTACTCCGGCCGGGTGATGCGCTTCTTCGGCGAGGCGCTGCGCCAGGCCGGGATCCTGATCCTCGGCTCGGCGCTCGTGATCTGGGGCCTGATGTTCTTCCTCGGGCTCACCTGCGGGATCGAGGGCGCCTACCTGACCCGCGCGCAGGGCGCGCCCGCGTACGCGGGCGTCTTCGCCGCCTGGTGCGACCTGCGCGAGATCGCGCCCTACGCGTTCGGCTACATGATGGCCGCCAAGGTCGGCACCGGGATCGTCGCCGAGATCGGCTCGATGCGGATCTCCGACGAGATCGACGCGCTCGAGGTGATCGGCGTGAGCCCGATGATCTTCCTCTGCGCGACGCGCCTGCTCGCCGCCTGGATCACGCTCGGCTTCATCTACGTCGGCGGGATCGCGGTCATGTACTTCGCCAGCTACATCGCCGTCGTCGAGCAGATCGGCGAGGTCTCCTCGGGCGGCTACTTCCTGATCTTCTGGATGTTCCAGAACCCGCCCGACCTCATATTCAGCCTGATCAAGGCGATGGTGATGGCCACTGCAATCGTGCTCGTCGGCTGCTACTACGGCTACAACGCATCCGGCGGGCCGGTCGGAGTCGGCACCGCGACCGCCAAGTCGATGCTGGTCAACGTGATGGTGATCCACATCATCGGCATGCTCGGCACCCTGGTCTTCTGGGGAGCGAACCCGCGGGCGCCGATCGGAGGATGAGGTGGAGGCCGGAGCCCTGAACAAGGTCTCGACACCCGGGACGCGGGAGCGACTCGCCGGCGCCTTCGTGCTCGTGGTGATGGCGCTCTCCTGCCTGGTCTTCTGGATCGGGATCCCGGTCGGCGGGCTGTGGGCGCTGTCGAAGGCGACCGACTCGTTCGCCGGCCACTTCGTCATCGGCCTGATCGGCGTCCCGATTGCGATGGCGCTCTTCTCCCCCGCCCTGTTCTGGCTCAACGGCCTCTACCTCCGCGTGACCGGGGTCATGGCGCGGCTGGAGGCCGAGGAGGAGGAGACCGGCTGGCACCGGCGGGTCCGCGGGCCGCTCGAGCCGATGCTGATCTTGTCCTTCATCGTCGCGCTGACCGCGCTTACGATTTGGTTCTTCTTCGTCGCCGACACCGCGCCGTATACGGTGCTCTGAGGGTCGCACGTGCGAGCGTCGAGCCCCCACCTAACATCCATGGTCGTGCAGGAGCAAGACCCAAGGGTCGCGATCGAGCTCCGTGGGGTGAGCAAGGACTTCGACGGCGAGCGAGCCCTCGACGGCGTCGACCTCACCGTGCCGGCCGGCGAGATCACGGTCCTGCTCGGCGCCTCCGGGGCGGGGAAGACCGTGACCGTCAACCACATCGTCGGGCTGCTCGAGCCGTCGGCGGGGTCCGTGCTGGTCGAGGGCAAGGACCTGCGCGCGATCAGCGAGGAGGAGCTCTACGAGGTGCGGCGGCGGATGAGCGTGGTGCTCCAGGGGACGCTGCCGTTCAGCTGCGGGCTGTTCTACTCGCTGAACGTGTACGAGAACGTCGCCTTCGCCCTGCGCGAGCGGACCCGGTGGCCCGAGGAGCGGATCCGGGAGGTGACGATGGAGCACCTCGGGATGGTCGGGATGCGCGACTACGTCGAGGCCACGCCCGATCAGCTCTCGGCCGGGATGGCCAAGCGGACGGCGATCGCCAGGGCACTGGCGCTGGAGGCGCGGATCGTGATCATCGACGACTTCGACAGCGGCATCGACGGGGTGCGCCTGGCCCTGCTCTGCGAGCTGATCGCCGAGGCACAGCGTCGCACCGCGGCGACCTACCTGGTCACCACGCACGACATGACCGCCGCGCGCAGGCTCGCCGACCACGTCGCCGTGATCCACGAGGGACGGATCGCGGCAAGCGGGGAGGCCGACGCGATCTTCGGCTCGAACGACGAGCTCGTCCGCCAGCTGC
>JBOGZD010000054.1:0-19649 GCA_050697155.1 Solirubrobacterales bacterium
CCAGCGGCTCGCCCGCCCCGGCTTCTCCGCCTCGCCTACGGCTCGGCTCCAAAGCCGGGGCGAACTACCCCAGGAGGGGTGGGGAATTATCTGGCCACCAGTGGGGATTCTTGTTGGCCCTTGACATGGGGCTACGCCCGCCGGATCGCTCGGTTGCGCGCCTACTACTTCGATCAGGCGCCCGACCTGCTGCCTTACTTGCTCAGCATCCCGCCGACGGAACGTCTTCCCGTACAAGGCCTTCCCGAAAGTCGCTGGCAGGGTTGGCGATCGATCGCCGGTATGGTCGCGGTGATCACCGCAGCTTTGGCCGGCTCGGCCGCAGGGCTGCTCGCCGCGGTGGCATCCGATCACTCGCTCGCAGCCGCGCTGCCCGCCGGCGCGGCCGTCGGGATCGCGATCGTCTGGACGCTGATGCGCCGCCAAATCGCCGCATGGACCCAAGCGAGCACGGCGCCACTCAACTTCGACGCAGAGACACCGAACGCGAGTGGAGACTGAGGCAATCAACTACACAGGAGGAGCACCGCGATGCGCAAGCTAGTCGAGTCCACGCTCGTCTCCCTCGACGGCGTAATCGAAGCGCCAGAACGCTGGTCCACCTTCGACGACGAAGCCGCCCAGCTGTCCATGCAGGAGTTGGACCGCTTCGACGCATTCGTCATGGGCCGCGTCACCTACGAACGGTTCCGCGAGAACTGGGGCGCCGGCGGCAACCCCTACATCGACCGCATCGGCGCGATGACCAAATACGTCGCCTCCGACTCGCTCGACGACGTGACGTGGAATGCCACCCTCCTCGGCCCCGACGTTGTCGCAGCGATCAAGGACCTCAAGTCTCAGTCGGGAAAGGACCTGATCAAGTACGGCAGCACCGGCCTCGACGCCACGCTCTTCGGCGCGCAACTCGTCGACGAACTCCGCGTCTGGATCATGCCCGTCGTCGTCGGCAGCGGCCAGCGAATCTTCGAGGGCGTCGAGCCTTCCTCGCTCGACCTGACCCTCACCGACGTCCGCGAGTTGGGCAACGGCTCGGTCATCCTTACCTACATACCGGAGTAAGAGCGCTCGCTGGTCCTCACCGTTCGGCTATCGGTTCGCCGGGGGCGCCGCGCGGGGGTCTTCGCCGCCGGGCTGCCAGCGCTTCGACTGCCAAAGGGCGATCTCCCCACCCCCGGGGACCGCCATGACGCTTCGCCAGCCGGCCGGGCCCTCGCGCACCTCGAGCGTCAGCTCGGCGCCCAGCTCCCGGGCCCGTTCCGTCACCGCGACGATGTCGGGCACCGAGACGTAAGGCAGCCAGAGTGCCCGCTCGGTACCGCACTCGACGATGCCGCCGCTAGGGCCCTCGCCCAGGTCGAGCGCCAGGTAGGAGCGCTGGGCGACCTCGATCAGCTCAGGCTGCCAGCCGAGCAGCTCGCTGTAGAAGGCGCGAGCGGCCCTCCCGTCGGGCGTGTGGAGCTCGAGGTGTGCCAGCGGTCTTGGTGCTGTAGGAGTCATGTCACAGATAGAGATCCGGGCGCGGCGGCAGATCAATCGGTGATCGAGCGATGGATCTGTGCAAGCCGGCGGATCTCAACCGGTAAGGCATGAGCCCCTCACCCGAGAATCCGGAGCACGAGCGACAGCTGCTCGCAGCCGCGAAGCGGGGTGACGAGGGCGCCTTCGAGCGCCTGGTGCTGCCTTACCACGGTGAGCTCCAGGCTCACGCCTACCGCATGGTCGGCTCGCTCCAGGATGCCGAGGACGCTACGCAGGAGGCCCTGCTGCGGGCCTGGCGGGGCATCGGCCGCTTCGAGGGCCGCAGCTCGCTGCGCGCCTGGCTCCACACGATCACCACGAACTCGTCGCTGCGGCTGATCGAGCGGCGCCCCAAGCGCGTGCTGCCGATCGACTTCGGTCCGCCGGCCGACCCGCACGAGCCGACCGGCAAGCCTCTGGTCGAGTCGGTCTGGATCGAGCCGTATCCGGACGAGCGTCTGGCGGACCAAGGGACCGAGACTTCACCCGAGGCCCGCTACCAGCAGCGCGAGAGCGTCGAGCTCGCCTTCACCGCGGCGATGCAGCACCTGCCGGCGCTGCAGCGCGCGGCGCTGATCATGACCGACGTCCTGGGCTTCTCGCCAGGCGAGGTCGCCGAGTCGCTCGAGGCGACACCGGCCTCGATCTACAGCGCCCTCCAGCGGGCGCGCAAGGCGACCGAGGAACGGCTGCCCGAGCCGAGCCAGCAGGAGCTGCTCCAGAAGGCCGGCGACGACTGCGTCAAGCAGGCGGTGGATCGCTTCATGGCGGCCTGGGAGAGCGCGGACGTGGATGAGATCAGCTCCCTGCTTACCGCCGACTGCGACTTCGTGATGCCGCCGTGGGCCGAGTGGTTCCAGGGCCGCGACGCGGTCCTCGATTTCCTGCCGCGCGGGCCGCTGCAGCCGGGGCGGCCCTGGAAGGCGGTTCCGACCCAAGCCAGCGGGCAGCCCGCCTTCGGTGCCTACTGGACCGACGACGGGGGCGCGCTCCACGGGGAGGGGATCATCGTGCTCAGCTTCAGCGAGGACGGGGAGATCAGCCAGATCACCTGCTTCCGCGACCCCGATCTGCTCCCGAGATTCGGTTTGCCGCTGGCGATGGATCCGGAGGGCTCGTCGGATCTCTAAGGGAAACGGCCGCACCAAAGCGGCCTACCCCGAGAGGAGACCTCGATGAGCGCCGTGACTGCAGAGACAAAATCCTCGATCACGTGGGTAGTGATACTCGCGGGGATCGGGTCCTTCATGGCGGCGCTCGACACGGTGGTCGTGTCGACAGCGCTGCCGACCATCCGCGTCGACCTGGGCGCTTCGGTCTCCCAGCTCGAGTGGACGATCAACGCCTACAACCTCGCCTTCGCCGTGACGCTGATCACTGCCGCCGCGCTCGGCGATCGGTTTGGGCGGCGGCGGTTGTACGCCGCCGGGCTCGCCGGCTTTGCCCTGGCATCGGCGGGGAACGCGCTCTCACCGAGCGTCGAATGGCTGATCGTCTCGCGCGCGCTCCAGGGCGTAGCGGCCGCGTTCCTCCTGTCGCTCGGCCTGGCGTTGATCAGTGCCG
The DNA here is from genome assembly GCA_050697155.1 of Solirubrobacterales bacterium. Classification (GTDB taxonomy): domain Bacteria; phylum Actinomycetota; class Thermoleophilia; order Solirubrobacterales; family 70-9; genus JBOGZD01. The sequence continues at coordinate 3,085 of JBOGZD010000054.1, forward strand.
CATTCCCGCCGGAGAAGCGGGGTATGGCGATCGGCCTGTTCAGCGCGGTCACCGGCCTCGCGGTGGCCAGTGGGCCGCTGGTCGGCGGCGTCGTGGTTCACGGGCTCGACTGGAGCTGGATCTTCTGGCTCAACGTCCCGATCGGCGTGATCGCCGCTCCGCTGGTTCTCTCACGCATGCGTGAGAGCTTCGGGCCGGACAGCGCGCTCGACCTCCGTGGCCTCGGTCTGATCTCGGCTGGCGCTTTCGGGATCGTCTGGGGATTGGTGCGAGGGAACTCCGCCGGCTGGGGCAGCCCCGAGGTGATCGCGACGCTGCTGGCCGGAGCGCTTCTCGTGGCCGCCTTCATCGCCTGGGAGGCGCGGGCCTCGGAGCCGATGATCCCGATCAGCTTCTTCCGGTCGCGTGCGTTCGCGGCGGGGAACCTGGCGATCTTCGCGGTGATGGGATCGCTGTTCGCCCAGGTCTATTTCTTCTCCCAGCTCCTGCAGACGGGGATGGGCTACGACGCTCTCGGCGCCGGCCTCCGCCTGGTCCCGTGGACGGCGACCTTCCTGGTCGTCGGCCCGATCGCGGGGATGCTGGCCGACCGGATCGGGGAGCGCCCGCTGATGGTCACCGGGATGGCGATCCAGGCGGCCGGGGCGATCTGGATCGGGCTGATCGCCAGCCCGGATCTGGAGTACTCGCGCCTGGTGGTGGCGATGGTGTTCGCCGGCATCGGTCTCTCGCTGGCGCTGCCGGCCGCGCAGGCCTCGGTGCTCGGAGCGGTGTCGCAGGACGCTGTCGGCAAGGCGGCCGGAACCAACACGATGATGCGCGAGCTCGGGGGCGTGTTCGGGATCGCCGTCGCGGTGGCGGTCTTCGCCGAGGCGGGCAGCTACGTCTCGCCGCAGGCCTTCGTCGACGGATTCGGCCCGGCCCTCGGGGTGGCCGCAGGGCTGGCGGCGGTCGCGGCGATCGCTGGCAGCTTGCTGCCCGGTCGTCGGCAGGCGACGGATCTGATCGGCGGCCCGACGCCAATCCCGGCATTCGAGACCAAGTGACGAACGAAGGAGGCAAATGATGGGACGAGCACTGATTCGCTACCGGTTGAAGCCCGACCAGGTGGAACGCAACGAGGAACTGGTCCGCGCGATGTTCGAGGAGCTGCAGCGCGCGGCCCCCTCGGGCTTGCGTTACACGATCTTCAAGCTCGAGGACGGTGTCAGCTTCATGCACATCTCCGAGTCCGAAGGCGACGGGAGTCCGATGGGCGGCCTGGCGTCAGTCCAGGAGTTCCGCCGGGAGCTCGCGGACCGCTGCGAGGAGCAGCCGGTCCTCTCGGAGCTGACGGAGGTCGGCTCGTACCGCGCCGGGACTGACTAGAAAGCTGTTAACCGCCGCGGTAGCTCGTGGGCCGCCGACGATTTGCGTCGGCGGCCCGAGCTCTTCTCGGGCGTCCTACGCAAACCGCCGCTTCTGGTCCAGCGACGGAGCTGGCGCTTTATTCCCGTATAGCGGGGCTAAGGCGCGAATTGCGGCACATGTCCCGCCGGACTCGCGACACAGACCGCTACTTCCCATGCAAAGCAGCAGGTCTGAGGTTTCGACCGGCGCGCCCCCGTTCGCGTGCAGGCGGAAGCCAGTCGCCGGATCACCACTGTGCATGAGCGCTGCATCGTGTTGTCTAATCCGTTGTCTAACGGCTCTCCGAGGCGGCTACACGGAGGGCGGACTAAGTAAAGATCCGGAAGAATTGCAGGGCTTTTCTTCGATGCCGGAGGAGGGACTCGAACCCACGCCCTTCGGATTATGATTCCGCTGCTCTAACCAGCTGAGCTACTCCGGCGGGGCGTCAAATCGTAGCGGTGGCCTGGGCCGCTTCCCGGGCGGGATGTTCTGGTTCAGATGGAAGAAGTTGTCGGGGTCGTACTTGCGCTTCAGTGCCTTCAGGCGGTCGTACTTCTCCGGCCCATAGGCCTCGCGGATGCGCTCCTCGCCCTCCTCCATCATGAAGTTGACGTAGGTCGTCGTGTGGAAGGGCTCGAGCGCCGACCAGAAGTCGCGCACCCACTGGCGCTCGTGGTCGAAGGCTTCGGCGGTCGCGGTGGTGCAGTTGATGTTGAAGGTGTGCGCCGCGCCGCGGCCGTTGAACGCCGTCTCGTCGTCGGGCACGCGGGCGACGGCGCCGCCCATTTGCCAGATCGGGAACGCGGTCAGCGGGGATTCGATTCGCGACGAGTGCTCGGCGGTGATCTCGATCACGTCGTCCCTGAGCTCGGCGACGTCGCAGGCGCGGAAGTAGTACCACCAGCCGTGGGGAAAAGAGGGGTCGAACATCGCCTGATGCTCGAGGTACTGCTTGGGCTCGCAGAGGTCGAGCAGCGGGGAGCCGAAGCGTTTCAGCGGCGCGATCACGCGCTCGCCCTCCTCGACGTCGCCGGCGTAGCAGCTGACCACGCCGATGATCGGCGCGCCGTGAAGCTCGGCGGGGACGAAGTCGAGGGGCGGCGCCTTGCGGTGGACGATGATCGTCATCAGCTCGTCGGGGGCGTTGGCGATCCAGTCGCGGTAGAAGTGCAGGACACGCTCGGATTCCGACATCGGCCAGAACACCGGGCCGGCGAGCACCACCGGACCGACGGTGACCAGGTTGAACTCGAACTCGGTCACCACGCCGAAGTTGCCGCCGCCGCCGCGCACGCCCCAGAACAGGTCCGGGTTCTCGTCGGCGCTCGCCCGCACCACCTCGCCCTCGGCCGTGACCAGCTCGACCGAGCGCAGCTGGTCGATCGTCAGGCCGTGCTTTCGCATCAGCCAGCCGATCCCGCCGCCCAGCGTCAGCCCCGCGACCCCGGTGTGGGTGACGATCCCCGCCGGCACGGCGAGCCCGACCGCCTGGGTCGCGGCGTCGAGCTCGCCGATCAAGGTGCCGCCCCCGACCCTCACCGTCCGCGCCTCGGGGTCGACGTCGATCGGCTTCATCAAAGACAGATCGACGACCAGCCCGCCGTCGCACACCGACAGCCCGGGGAAGCTGTGGCCGCCGCCGCGCACGGCGACCTCGAGCCCCGTGCGCCGCGCGCAGAACAGCGCCGCGATCACGTCCTCGGTTCCGGCGCAGCGCGCGATCAGCGCCGGGGAGCGGTCGATCGAGCCGTTCCAGACCTTGCGGTGCTCGTCGTAGCTCGGAGCGCCCGGGCGCACCAGCTCGCCGCGCAGGGACCCCTCGAGCTCGGAGACCGCGGCCTCGTCGATCTCGACTGACGCCACGAGGCGAGCGTATACCGTCCACGACGATGAGCGATCTCGATCGTGCCGTCGCCGCGGTCCTCGGCGACTGCCTCGGTGTCCGCGAGGGCGAGGAGGTGCTGGTGATCGCCAACCCGGCGACGATCGGGCTCGCGGAGCGGCTGCGGGCCGAGGCCGGGCGCATCGGCGCCGACGGGGTCATGGCGCTGATCGCCGAGCGCGCCTCCCATGCCGCCGAGCCGCCGGCCTCGGTCGCCGCCGCGATGAGGGCCGCCGACGTGGTGCTCGCGCCGACGATCCAGTCGCTCTCGCACACCGCCGCCCGCCGCGACGCGAACGAGGCCGGTACCCGTGTCGCCACCCTCCCGGGCGTCACCGAGGACACCCTCGCCCGAACGATGGGCATCGACGTCGCGGCCGTCCGCCGCCGGAGCGCCGCGATCGCCGACCGCCTCACCCGTGGGGCCCAGGCCGAGATCACCTGCGCGAACGGATCCGAGCTGCGGATCGGGCTCGGCGACCGCGAGGGGACCGCCGACGACGGCGACCTCGCAGCCCCCGGCGCGTTCGGAAACCTGCCGTGCGGGGAGGGGTTCATAGCCCCGGTCGAGGGCACCAGCGAGGGAACGCTGGTCGTCGACGGCACCATCGCGCAGATCGGCGGGATCACCGAGCCGCCCACGCTCACCGTCGAGAACGGCCACCTCGTCGACGCCACCGGCCCCCAGGGCAAGCAGCTGATGGAGCTGCTCACCGTCCACGGGCCCGACGGGACCAACGTCGCCGAGCTCGGAATCGGCACGAACGAGAAGGCGGTCCTGACCGGGAACCTGATCGAGGACGAGAAGATCCTCGGCACCGTCCACGTCGCCTTCGGCGCCTCGGCGGCGATCGGCGGCACGGTCCAGGTGCCGGTCCACCTCGACTGCGTGGTGATGAAGCCGGACGTCAGCATCGACGGCGAGCCGCTGGTGCGCGCCGGCGAGCTGCTCGTCTGAGGTCACCGCACCCGTGCTGCTCGGCGTCCCCAACTTCTCCGAGGCGCGCGACGAGGACGCAATCGCCGCGATCTCGGCCGAGTTCGCGCGCGGCGCGGCGGTGGTCGACCGCCACACCGACCCGGTCCACAACCGCACGGTCCTCACCCTCTCGGCGGCCGAGACGCCGATCGCGCCGGCGCTCGCCGCCGGTGCCGCCGCCTGCGTCGAGCGGATCGACATGCGCAACCACGAGGGCGCCCACCCGTGCGTCGGCGCGCTCGACGTCTGCCCGGTCGTCTTCCTCGACGATGACTCCCGCGAAGCTGCGACGGAGCAGGCGCAGGCGACGGCGGTCGCGATCGCCGACCTCGACGTGCCCGTGTTCCTCTACGGCGACCTCGCCTCGGCCGCCGAGCGCCGCGAGCGCGCCTTCTACCGCCGCGGCGGGCTGGCCGAACTAACCCGGCGGATGAGCGGCGGCGAGCTGGCGCCCGACCTCGGACCGGGCGAGCCTCACCCGAGCGCGGGCGCGGCCCTGGTCGCCGCCCGCCCGCCGCTCGTCGCCTTCAACCTGCTGCTCGACACCGACGACGTCGACGTCGCCGCGGCGATCGCGGCCGAGCTGCGCGAGGCGGGCGGGGGGCCGCCCGGACTGCGGGCGATCGGGATTGACCTCGACGGGCGCGCCCAAGTGTCGATCAACGTCGGCGACCCGATCGCGGTGCCACTCGCGATCGCGATCGCCTCCGTGCGCAGGCTCGCGGCGCAGCACGGGGCGCGGCCGGTCAGCGGCGAGCTCGTCGGGCTGGTCCCCGAGGCGGCGCTCGCCGGCCTCGCCGAGCAGGACCTGCCGCTGCCGGGCTTCGACCCCGACGTGCACGTGATCGAGCGCCGGCTGCGGGTTCACTAGCCTCTCGATCCATGGCCCAGACCAGGAAGCGACGGCGGCGCAAGCACCGCGGCACCCAGGGCGGGCGGATCGACAGCCGCCGGCGCGGCGGGCGCCCGCGGTCGCGCCAGGAGGCGAAGGCGCAGGCGAAGCGGCGCGCCGAGCACCGGCGCGACCGGCCGGCGACTTGGGGGACCGCGTTCTTCCGCGGCCTGGTCGGGGCGGCGATCTTCTTCGTCCTCATGCTCGCCGCCTTCGGGCGTCCCGCCGGCGAGGCGATCGGCCTCTCGGTGGTGATGCTGGTGATGTACGTGCCGCTCGGCTACTACGTCGACCGCTTCTTCTGGAGGCGCCGCCAGGCGACGAGGCGCGGCTGATGGACGTTCGCAGCTTCACGGTCGGCCCCGCGGCCGAGAACACCTACGTAATCCGCCGCGATGGCTTCGACCACGGGCTCGTTATCGACCCCGGCGACGAGGCCGACCGAATCCTCGGAGCGATCGAGCAGCTCGGGCTCGAGATCGAGGCGATCCTGATCACCCACTGCCACTTCGACCACATCGGCGCCGTCACCCCCGTCGCCGAGGCGACCAAGGCGCCGGTCTACTGCCCGCAGATCGAGGTCCCGGTGCTCGCCGACATCATGGCCTTCGTCCCATGGCCCGGGTTCGGCCCGTATGAGAGCTACGACGCCGACGAGACCGTCGCCGGCGGCGAGCGACTCGAGCTCGCCGGGCTCGGGATCGACGTCATCCACACGCCGGGCCACAGCCCCGGCCACGTCTCCTACTCGATCGCCGACGAGGCGGCGCTGTTCTCGGGCGACGTCCTCTTCCAGGGCTCGGTCGGGCGCACGGACCTGCCCGGCGGCGACGGGCCGACGCTGCTGGAGAGCCTGCGCAAGCTGGTCGAGTCGCTGCCGGAGGAGACCACCGTCTACCCCGGCCACATGGGGATCACCACCCTCGGCGCCGAGCGCGCCACCAACCCGTTCCTGACCGAGCTCAGCGCCGGTCCGCGCGAGATCTGAGGAGCCAGCGGCCGTGTCGATGTGGCTGGTCTGGTTCCTGATCGGGACCGGGCTGCTGGCCTTCGAGGCGGTCGTCGCCTTCACCCTCTACGCCGGCGCGGTTTCGCTGGGTGCGTTTCCCGCGGCGATCGTCGCGGCGCTGGACGGCTCGGTGGAGCTCCAGGTGGCCGTGTTCGCGATCGGCGCCGCGTTCTCGCTCGTGGTCCTGCGCCCGATCGCTCGCCGCCAGCTCCAGACGCCACAAACGCGCACCGGCTCCGACACCTTGCTCGGCGCCCGAGCGACAGTCATCGAACCGGTCGATGACGACGCCGGAGTGGTCAAGATCCACGGCGGCGACACGTGGTCGGCGCGGGCCCTGGACCCGGAGCGAAGCTTCGAGGTCGGCAGCCAGGTCGTCGTGCGGGAGATACGAGGCGTCTCCGTCCTCGTCACCGAGGATCCGGCGATCGGTTAGGTTGCGATCGTGAGTCCTGCGCTGATCGCGCTGATCGCGGTCGCCGTGCTCGTCTTGGTCATCGTCTCCCGGGCGGTGCGGATCGTCCCGCAGGCCCGGGCCGGCATCGTCGAGCGGCTCGGCCGCTACCACCGCACGCTCCACCCGGGCCTGGCGCTCGTCATTCCGCTGATCGACCGGGTGCTGCCGTACATCGACCTGCGCGACCAGGTGATCTCGTTCCCGCCGCAGGCCGTGATCACCGAGGACAACATCGTCGTCAACATCGACACGGTCGTCTACTACGAGGTCACCGACCCGAAGGCCTACACCTACGAGGTCGCCCAGCCCATCGTCGCGATCGAGCAGCTCTCGGTCACGACGCTTAGAAACCTGATCGGCGGCCTCGACATGGAGAAGGCGCTCACCAGCCGCGACCAGATCAACAGCCAACTGCGCACGATCCTCGACGAGGCGACCGGGGAGTGGGGGATCCGCGTGATCCGCGTCGAGCTGAAGGCGATCGATCCGCCGACCACGGTGCAGAACGCGATGGAGTCGCAGATGAAGGCCGAGCGCGAGAAGCGGGCCGCGATCCTCACCGCCGAGGGGGCCAAGCAGTCGCAGATCCTCAACGCCGACGGCGCCAAGCAGTCGCAGATCCTCGATGCCGAGGGCCGCCGCCAGTCGCAGATCCTCGAGGCGGAGGGTGAGCGGGAGGCGGCCATCCTGCGCGCTGAGGGCGAAGCCCGGGCGGTGGAGATCACCTTCAAGGCGATCCACGAGGGCGAACCGAGCCCGGATCTCCTCAACTACCTGTATCTGACGGAGACGCTTCCCAACGTCGCCGATGGCGAAGCCTCGAAGGTGTGGATCGTCCCCTCGAGCGTGATCGATGCCGCGCGTCGGCTCGGCGATGCTGCGGAGGGTCTCGGCGGCAACCGAGCCGGCTGAGTCTCTAGTCTCGCCGCGCGATGGCTAAGTGCTCCCGGCCGCAACTACCGCTGCGCTTGGGCGGCTGCGAATCGGCGCCTGACGTTGTCCTCGGTCGCCCGCATAGCGCTGCTATGCGGGCTCCCTGCGTCCTAGCCATGCTTGATTCTCGCTCGCCCAATCACGACGGTAGTTACGACCGTGAGCACTGAGCGCTTTCAGGCCCCGAGGGGGACGTTCGACGTCCTGCCCGCGGAATCGGACGCGCGCTCGCGGATCCACGCCGCCGCCGCCGAGCTGCTCGGCCGCGCCGGCTACGGGCGGATCGAGACGCCGGCCTTCGAGGACACCGAGCTGTTCGCTCGTGGAGTGGGGCAGGCGACCGACATCGTCCGCAAGGAGATGTTCACCTTCGAGGACCAGGGCGGGCGCAGCATCACCCTGCGACCGGAGGCGACGGCGTCGATCTGCCGCGCCTACGTCGAGCACGGCATGCACACGCTGCCCCAGCCGGTGAAGCTGTGGTGGTACGGGCCCCTGTTCCGCCACGAGCGCCCGCAGGCGGGCCGCTTTCGCCAGTTCACCCAGCTCGACGCGGAGGCGATCGGCTCCGACTCGCCGCTCGTGGACGCCGAGCTGATCGTGCTCCTCGACGAGCTCCTGCACACGCTCGAGGTACCTGGGCTCGAGCTGCGCGTCGGCAGCCTCGGGTCGCTCGACGCCCGCGCCGAATACCGCGACGAGCTTCGCGCCTACCTTCGCGACCACGAGTCGGAACTCGCAGACGAGGTGCGCGATCGGATCGACGAGAATCCGCTGCGCGCCTTCGACGCCAAGGACGAGGGCACCCGCGCGGTGATGGCCGAGGCGCCGACGATGCTCGACCGCCTCGCCGGCGAGGACGCCGAGCACCTCGCGGCCGTCCGCCGGGCGCTCGATCAGGCCGCAGTCGAGCACCGACTCGACGCCACCATGGTCCGCGGGCTCGACTACTACACGCGCACCGTGTTCGAGTTCCACTGCGACCGGCTGGGGGCCCAATCGCAGGTCGCCGGCGGAGGCCGCTACGACGGCCTCGTCGAGCTGCTCGGCGGCCCGCCGACACCCGCCTGCGGATGGGCGGCGGGACTCGAGCGCATCCTGCTGGCCCTCGAGCCGGTCGCGCCCGAGCCCGCCGCGGACGTCTTCGTCGCCGCGCCAGACGGGCAGCGCGAGCGCGCCTTCGCCCTGGTCCGAGAGCTTCGCCAGGCCGGGCTCCACGTCGACATGGACCTCGGCGGGCGAGCGATGAAGGGCCAGATGAAGCAGGCGGACAGGGTCGGCGCCCGCCAGACCGTGATCCTCGCCGAGGACGGGAGCTCCCTGGTGCGCGACATGGAGTCGGGGGAGCAGCGCGAGCTCGACCTCGGCCGCGCGGTCGAGGAGTTCGTCCGGTGACCGACCGCTTCCCGGCCCTGCGCCCGAACGAGTACCGCGACGCCTGGTCCGGACAGGTGCTCGGCGACCGGGTCGGCTCGACCGTCCGGGTCGCCGGCTGGGTGCACCGCCGCCGCGACCACGGTGGGCTCGCGTTCGTCGACCTGCGCGACCGCACCGGGCTCGTCCAGCTCGTCTTCAACCCCGAGGCGGGCGCGGTCCACCAGCTCGTCCACGAGCTGCGCGCCGAGGACGTGCTCAGCGTCTCGGGCGAGGTCGTCCGCCGCGACCCCGAGACCGTCAACCCCGAGCTGCCGACCGGCGAGTTCGAGATCCGCGTCGCCGACGCGGTGGTGCTCGCCGACGCCGCCACGCCGCCGTTCGAGATCGAGGCGTTCTCGGGCGAGGTCGGCGAGGAGCTTCGGCTTCGCCACCGCTACCTCGACCTGCGCCGCGAGCGGATGCAGGAGGCGATCGCGCTTCGCCACCGGGTTGCCAAGGCGATCCGCGACTTCCTCGACGGAGAGGGCTTTCTCGAGATCGAGACGCCGATGCTCTCGCGCTCGACCCCCGAGGGGGCCCGCGACTTCCTCGTCCCGTGGCGGGGCGAGCCCGGCTCGTTCTACGCGCTGCCCCAGTCACCGCAGCTCTTCAAGCAGCTGCTGATGGTCGCCGGGTTCGAGCGCTACTTCCAGATCGTGCGCTGCTTTCGCGACGAGGACCAGCGCGCCGACCGCCAGCCCGACTTCACTCAGCTCGACATCGAGATGTCGTTCGTCGGGGTCGAGGACGTGCTCGACCTCAACGAGCGACTGTTCGCCGCGGTGCTCGAGGCGGTCGGCGGGCCGTCGCTCGAGTTGCCGCTGCCGCGGCTGCCCTACGACGAGGTGATCGCCCGCTTCGGCAGCGACCGGCCCGACCTCCGGTTCGCGCTCGAGCTGGTCGAGCTCACCGACCTGCTCGTCGCGACCGAGTTCAAGGTCTTTCGCGGCGCGATCGACGGCGGCGGGGTGGTCAAGGGCCTCAACGCCGGCGCCCGCGAGCTGCCGCGCTCGGTGCTCGACGGGCTGATCGAGCGCGCCCAGGAGCTCGGCGCAAAAGGCCTGGTGTGGGCGTTTCGCGAGGGCGAGGGCTGGCGCTCGCCGACGGCGAAGTTCCTCTCGGCCGACGAGCTGAGGGCGCTCAACGAGCGCTTCGGCGCCGCCGACGGCGACCTGCTGCTGCTGGTCGCCGACGAGCCCGGGGTCGCGAACTCGGTCCTCGCCCAGCTTCGCCTCGACCTCGGCGTGCGCTTCGAGCTGATCGATCCCGAGCGCGAGGAGCTCTGCTGGATCGTCGACTGGCCGATGTTCGGCTGGAACGCCGACGAGCAGCGCTGGGACCCGCTCCACCATCCGTTCACCGGGCCGGCGGGCGAGTTCGACCCCGAGCGCGCCGGCGAGATGCGGGCGCTCGCCTACGACCTGGTCTGGAACGGCCAGGAGATGGGCGGCGGCTCGATCCGTATCGCCGACCCCGGAGTCCAGGAGCGGGTGCTGGGGGCGATCGGGATCGGGCCGGAGGAGGCCCGCGAGCGCTTCGGGTTCCTGCTCGAGGCGCTTCGCTACGGAGCGCCCCCGCACGGCGGGATCGCCTACGGGCTCGACCGGATCGTCCAGCGGCTGCTGCGCGCTGACTCGATCCGCGACGTGATCGCCTTCCCCAAGTCGGCCTCGGGCGCCGATCCGCTGACCGGCGCGCCGGCGCCGGTCGACGAAACCCAGCTGCGCGAGCTGGGGCTCACGCTGCGGGCTCAGCGCCGGCCCTGAACCGGCGTTGGGCCGCCCCGAGCCCGCGGCGCTCAAGCGTTTGGCGCGCGCGGCCGACTAGAGGGCTGATGACGCCAGCGATCGCGGATTCGGCTGCTAACTTGAGAAGTGGCTCGAGCTTGTACGCGAGCCGCTCAAATTGTGAGCCAACACAATCGCCTTGGGAGTCGATTTCCGGCTTTCCCGATTCGGGTCTGTCGGTAGACACCCACCTGTCTCATCAGGTTCTCAGGCCGAGCGGTAACGGCAAGCTGGGGCCGTCTTTCTTTGCGGACCGGGCGGGGGCGTCGTGAGGCAGGCGCTCAACAGCAACCCGGTCGTCCAGGCGGTGATCCTCGGGATCCTCGTCATCGTGGTCGCCTTTCTGCTCATCACCCGGGTGGTGAGCAGCGACGATGGCGCCGCCGCGGAGGAGCCGGCGACGGCGACCGCGACGTCATCGGCGGCGCCGGCGGCGACCGAGACCGCTCCCGCGACCCCCGCGCCGACCGCGGCGCCCGGGACCGCCGCGCCGGTCACCGAGGACAGCGCGGCGACGGGCTCGACCGCCGGCTTGCCTCCGGGTGGCGAGGGCTTCGTCGCCGGGCCGGGGCTTCCCGCGCCGGTGGTCGACGCCCACAAGGGCGGTGATGCCGTGGTCCTGCTCGTAACCCGCAAGAACGGGATCGACGATAAGCGCCTGACGCAGATCGTTACCCGCATCGGCGCCCGTGCCGACACCGCGGTGTTCGAGACCCGAGCCGCCGGGATCGCCCGGTACTCGCGGATCGCCCAGGGCGTCGACGTCGACCGCACCCCGGCGATGGTCGTGGTCCAGCCCAAGCGCCTCGCCGACGGAAGCCTGCCGGTCGCCAGCGTGAGTTACGGCTTCCGTGGCCCCGAGAGCGCCGAGCAGGCCGTCCGCGACGCCCTCTACGAGGGCCGCGACAACGTCCCGTACTACCCGGAGTAGCCAGTCGTCGACAGCGCGCGTACGCCGGCCCGGGACGAGGCGGCGGTCATCCCCCATAGCCCGGCTAAGTGCAGCGTCGTCACGACTACCCTTGCGGCGAATGGATTCCGAGGCGCTTCAGCATTACCTGAGTGACGACTCGCGACGCGCTCGCGCGGCCGATGACGCCCACGTCGGCGCCGCCGGGGGCGCTCCATGCGGAGACCTGGTCTCAGTCTCCCTCTCTCTCAATGACAAGAAGCTCGACGCCCGCTTCGAAACGGAGGGCTGCGCATCCGCCCAGGCGGCCGGGGCGGCCGTCGCCGAGCTAGCCGACGGCGCCGCCCCCCTCGACGCGGCGCTGATCACACCGGCCGACGTCGAGGACGCCCTCGGCGGCCTCACGCCGCAGGGTCGCCACGCCGCCGAGCTTGCAGCCGACGCCCTCCATCGCGCCCTCGCTGGGCTGGCCGGCTCCGGCCGCCGGCTCGCCGAGCCGCCCGCGAGCGGCGAGCGGGTGCTCGTCGCGCTCAGCGGCGGGGTCGACTCCTCGGTCGCGGCGCTGCTCGAGCGCGATCGCGGGGCGGAGGTGGTCGGGGTGACGGTGAAGCTGTGGGCCGACCGCCGCACCGATGCCGCCAAGAGCTGCTGCTCTCCGCTAGCCGTGCTCGGCGCGCGGGGACTCGCGCACTCGCTCGGGATCCCGCACCTGACCCTCGACCTCGAGGACGTCTTCCGCGACCGCGTAGTCGGCGCGTTCGTCGACGGCTACCGCGCCGGGCGCACGCCGAATCCGTGCGTGCTCTGCAACGGCGAGGTGCGGATCGACGCGATGCTCGACCTCGCCGAGCGGCTCGGCTGCGCCGGGCTCGCCACCGGCCACTACGCCCGGGTCGCCGACGACGGCGCCGGGCCGCTGCTCGCGGCCGCCGCCGACCCCGCCAAGGACCAGGCCTACATGCTGTCGGCGCTTCGCACCGGATCGCTGGCCCGGCTTCGCTTCCCGCTCGCCGAGCTGACCAAGCCGGAGGTGCGCGAGATCGCCGCCCGGGCCGGGCTTTCGGTGGCGAAGAAGCCCGAGAGCCAGGACCTCTGCTTCCTCGCCGGCGAGGGCAAGCGCTCCTTCCTTGCCCGCCACGCCGGCCTCGGCGAGCGCCCGGGCGAGATCGTCGACCGCAAGGGCCGCCGCCTCGGCCGCCACCGCGGCCACCACCACTTCACGGTCGGCCAGCGGCGTGGGCTGGGGGTCGGCTCGCACGAGCCGCTCTACGTGCTCGAGACCGACGCCGAGCGAAACCGGATCGTGGTCGGCGCGCGCGACCAGCTCGCCGCCGATGAGGTCCGCGTGCGCTCGGCCACCCTGCACCGTCCCGGCGGACGGGTCGACCGCGTGCGCCTGCGCTACCACGCCAGGCCGATTGGCTGCTCGATGCCCGCGGTGCCGGCGGGCGAGCACGGGGAGCTGACGCTCGAGCTCGACCAGCCCGCCTACGGCATCGCCCCAGGCCAGACTGCCTCGCTACTCGACGGCGAGCTGGTCGTCGGCCACGCGACGATCGCCTGAGCCAACCGGCTTAAGCTTCGGTCCGCGTGAACGCAAGCGAGATTCGCGAGACATACCTCTCCTACTTCGAGCAGCGAGGGCATCGGCGGATGCCCTCCGCTTCGCTGGTCCCGTCTGTCTACGACCCGTCAGTGCTGCTGACCACCGCCGGGATGCAGCCGTTCAAGCCCTACTTCCTCGGCCAGGAGCAGCCGCCCTCGCCGCGGCTCTGCTCGGTGCAGCGCTGCTTTCGCACCACCGACATCGAGCAGGTGGGGAACACCGCCCGCCACCTGACCTTCTTCGAGATGCTCGGCAACTGGAGCTTCGGCGACTACTTCAAGGACGAGTCGATCGAGTGGGGGTGGGAGCTCTCGCTGGAGGGCTTTGGCTTCGACCCGGAGCTGATCTGGGTGACCGTGTTCGAGGGCGACGAGGAGCTCGGGCTCGGCCCCGACACCGAGGCGATCGAGCTCTGGCGGGCCCAGGGCGTGCCCGAGGAGAGGATCGTCGCCCTGCCGCGCTCGGAGAACTTCTGGCAGGCGGGCCCGACCGGCCCCTGCGGCCCCTGCTCGGAGATGTACCTCGACCGCGGCGAGGGCTTCGGCGCGCCCGACGACCGCCCCGGCGACGACACCGACCGCTTCGTCGAGTACTGGAACCACGTCTTCATGACCTACGACCTCGGCGAGAACGGCACCGTGACCCCGCTGCCGATGCGCAACATCGACACCGGGATGGGCCTCGAGCGGATGGCGGCGATCCTCCAGGGAGTGCCGTCGGTGTTCGAGACCGACCTCTTCGCGCCGCTGGTCGAGCTCGCCGAGGAGCTCTCCGGCAAGCGCTCGGGCGAGGACTCCAAGACGACGAGGGGGATGCGAATCATCGCCGACCACTCGCGCGGCACGGTGAACCTGATCGCCGACGGGGTCGTGCCCTCGAACGAGGACCGCGGCTACGTGCTGCGGCGGATCATGCGCCGCGCGATCCAGCAGGGGCGGGTGCTCGGCCTCGAGCCCCCGTACCTCGAGCGCTTCGCCGAGCGCGCGATCGAGACGCTCGGCGACGTCTACCCCCACCTGTCCTCGGAGCGCGAGAGCGTGCTGCGCTGGGTCCGTGACGAGGAGGAGAGCTTCGGCCGCACGCTCGACCGCGGCACCGAGCTGCTCGCACGGCTCGTCGACGAGGCGAAGGAGCAGGGCACCTCCTGGGTCGACGCCGCCGAGGCGTTCAAGCTCCACGACACGTACGGCTTCCCCTACGACCTCACCCGCGAGCTGCTCGCCGAGGAGGGGCTCGCGGTCGACGACGAGGGGTTCGAGGCGCTGATGGAGAGACAGCGCGAGCGTGCCCGCACCGGGACCGAGTCCGCGGTCGCCGACCGCCATCACGCGGTGATCGCGTTCGTCTCCGAGACGCCGCCGAGCGACTTCGTCGGCTACGAGCGCCTGCGCGCTCAGACCGCGGTCGCCGCCGCACGGTCGCTGACCGACGGCGGCGGGCCGCTGCTGGTCAAGCTCGAGGAGAGCCCCTTCTACGCCGAGGGCGGCGGCCAGGTCGCCGACTCCGGCGTGCTCGCGGCCGATGGGAACGAGCTGAAGGTCGAGGACGTCTACCGGGTGGGCGAGGACCAGGCGATCCGCCTGGCGACTGGCGACTGGCGACTGGCGACTGGCGACTCCGTGATCGCAACGGTCGATCACCAGCTTCGCCACGCGACGATGAGAAACCACACCGCGACCCACCTGCTGCACGCAGCGCTTCGCGAGCGACTCGGAACCCACGTGCGCCAGGCCGGCTCGGCGGTGCGCCCCGACAAGCTTCGCTTCGACTTCACCCATGGATCGCCGCTCTCGCCCGAGGAGGTCCGCGCGATCGAGGATCGGGTGAACGAGTGGGTGAAGGCGAGCCGCCCGGTGCGGGCGATGCAGATGGAGCGCCCCGAGGCCGAGGCGCTCGGGGCAATGGCGCTGTTCGGCGAGAAGTACGGCGACTGGGTGCGGGTGATCGAGGTCGCCGATGTCTCGCGCGAGCTTTGCGCGGGCACCCACGTCGCCAACACCGCCGAGGTCGGGATCTTCGCGCTCGTCTCCGAGGGCTCGAGCGCCGCCAACGTGCGCCGGGTCGAGGCGCTCACCGGGCCGGCGGCGATCGACTGGTTCCGCCGCCGCAGCGACGAGCTCGACCAGGCGGGAGCGCTGCTGGGCGCCCCCCGCGACGCGCTCGCCGGTGCGCGCCGCGCAGCCCAGCGGCTCGGGGAGCTCGAGCGCCAGGTCGCCGAACTGGGCCGGCGCGAGGCGGGGGAGGAGGCCGAGGCGCTGCTCGGCCAGGCGAGCGAGGTCAGGGGGATCAAGGTGCTCGCCGGCCGCGCCCACGGCGCCGACCAGCGCGCGATGCTCGACCTCGCCGACCGGCTCAAGCAGAGGCTCGGCGAGGCGGCGGTGGTGCTCGGCGGCACCGAGGACGGCAAGGTGGCGCTGGTGGCGAGCTTCACCGGAGGGGCGATCGAGCGCGGGCTCTCGGCGGCGTCGGTGATCGGCGAGGCGGCGGCTGTGATCGGCGGGGGCGGGGGCGGGCGAGACGACGTCGCCCAGGCGGGTGGGCGCGACCCGGAGCGCCTCGACGAGGCGATCGGCGCCGCGCGGCAGGCGATCGAGCGAAGCCTCGGCGGCTGATGGCGATCCTTCGCGGTCGAGCGCCCGCGGGCGGGCGGGCTCGGCGGTAGCCGGGCGAGGAGGGCTGGCGCTATGCGGATCCTTGCCGTCGACCATGGCGCGGCGCGCGCCGGGCTCGCGATATCCGATCCGTCCGGGACGATCGCGTCGCCGCTGACGGTGATCGAGCCGCCCGACCCTGTCGGCGTCGCCTCGATCGCCGAGGACGAGGGCGCCGAGCTGGTGGTCGTCGGTTTGCCGGTGTCGCTCTCGGGGCAGGAGGGCGAACAGGCCGCCGAGGCCCGGCGCTTCGCCGCCGAGCTCGAGCGGCGGCTTGCCGTACCGGTGGAGACCTACGACGAGCGCTTGACGACCCGCATGGCGAATCAATCGGCGCGCGCCGGCGCGACGGCGCCGGCCGATGCCCTCGCCGCCGCCCATCTGCTCGAGAGCTACCTCCAGAGTCGGGGCCAAGCAGCCGAGGAACGAAGCGATGGGTGACTGGCACGACCCGTTCGCCGACGACGAGACTGCGCGCGAGCGCGAGCGACGCCGCGCCGAGCGCGAGGCGCGCCGGCTCGAGCGCCGCCAGCAGCTCGCCGACCGGGTCTCGGCCGAACGCGCCAGGCAAGCCGGCGATGCCGCGGCCGCCAGTCCGGCGGCGGGGAAGCCCGAGCAGCGGGCCGAGCGCCCGGCCGCGCAGCCGGCGCG
>JBOGZD010000055.1:0-19361 GCA_050697155.1 Solirubrobacterales bacterium
GGGAGTGGAGCCGACCAACAACCGCGCCGAGCGCGGCCTGCGCCACGCGGTCATCTACCGCAAGCTCTCCCAGGGCAGCCGCTGCGAGCGCGGCGCGCTTGCCACCGAGCGGCTGCTCTCGGCGGCGGTGAGCTGCCGGCTTCAGGGCCGCTCGCTGTTCGCCTATCTGGTCGAGGTCTCCCAAGCCTCCATCCGCGGTCAGCCCGCGCCCGCGCTGGTCTGAGCCGGACCGACTGAACGCTTACCACTTTCGGGTGCCCACCGCCGATTGCTTTCAGGTGCCGTGTCAAACGGCGTCAAACGTCCACGGTCGTGGGCCTCTCAAGCCTCACCGGAACCCGACGTTCTGACGCCGTTCCGAAGCTACGCGCCAGATTGGGTTCGCGCCACTGGCGTTGCAGATCTGCGCCTCTCGACTGCGGCGTGTTAAGCGCCGTCGCGTGATGCAGAATCGCGCCGGTGAGCGATCTTCCGCATCTGCTTGACGAGCGGCACCTACGCCGCCTGGCGGGCGAGCGCTCGTTCGAGCGCGGTGCCGCCTACCTTGCCGCCGGCCGGATAAGCCGGCTGAGCCGGAGCGGCGAGCGCCTAGAGGCCACCGTTCAGGGCACCCACCCCTACCGCGTCGAGCTTTGGGCGGTGGACGGCAAGCTGGCATTCTCGTGCACCTGCCCGATGGGGCAGAGCGGGGCCCTCTGCAAGCACTGCGTCGCGGTCGGCCTCGCGTCGAGTGAGTCCGCGGGGTCCGGTGACCCGGTCGCGACTCGCATTTCGCTCGACGAGGTCCGTGGCCACCTCGCGTCGTTGCCCGGCGAGGAGCTGATCGGGCTACTGATCGAGGAGGCGCGCGAGGACGAGCGCCTGCTCGATCGCCTCCGGCTGCGGGCGGCGGCCGGGCGAGACTCCGTCGACATGGCGGCCTTCTGCGACGCGATCGATCGCGCAGTCGATCCGGGTGGCTTCGTCACCTACGCGGAGGCATACGACTACTCGCGCACCGTCGAGGAGGTGATCGACTCGCTTCAGCGACTCGTCGACCGAGGTCATGCCGCTGAGGCGGTGGAGCTGGTGGAGTACTGCTGTTCAGCGATCGAACAGGCTGGGGGAATGGTCGACGACTCCGACGGCCATCTCGGGGTCGCCTTCGACCGCCTCCAGCGGCTGCACCGCGACGCCTGCGAACGCGCCGACCTCGATCCTGTCCAGCTCGCGGAACGTCTCTTCGAGCGCATGATGACCAGCGAGTACGGGTTGTTCCACGACGCGATCAAGCACTACGGGCACCTTCTGGGGCCCGCCGGGCGGCGGCGATACGCGGAGCTTGCTCGCGCCGAATGGAAGCGCCTCCCACCGTTGCGCCCGGGCGACGACGTGGATCGCGGTGGGCGCTTTCGGATCACCCCGGACGATCTCGAGGATCGCTCCCGGCGTCTTCGCGTCACCCACGTGATGGAGCTTCTGGCCGAGGAGACGGGCGACGTGGACGAACTCGTCGCGGTCATCTCACACGACCTCTCGCTGCCTTACTCCTTTCTTCGCGTCGCGGAGATCTACTCGGGCGTGGGTCGCGATGATCACGCTCTCGAGTGGGCGGAGCGCGGCATGGAGGCATTTCCCGATCGCCCCGACTCCCGGCTGGTCACCTTCTTGGCCGACGCCTATCGCGGGCGCGACGAGCACACCCGAGCTGCCGAGCTCATGTGGGATCTGTTCACGGATCACCCGGGGCTTGCCTCCTACCAGGATCTGAAGCCGTACGCGGTGCGGGCGGGCGCGTGGAGCGCGATGCGCGATCGCGCCTTCGACCTGCTCCGGAATCGAGTTGCGGCTGCCCATGAGGAGAGCCGCCGACGAGGCTACGGCTGGTCTCCGTACCGCGACGGCACCGAGCTCGTTCGAATCCACCTGTGGGAGGGGGACGTCGAGGCGGCGCTGACAGAGGCGCGCGCCGGCGGCTGCTCCCAGGACGTCTGGCTCACGCTGGCGCAGCGCTTGGAAGACGCTCAGCCAAGGGAGGCGCTCACCATCTATCGCGAGCAGGTCGAGCCGACGATCAACCGAAAGACCAAGGCCGACTATCGCGACGCCACCGGGCTGCTTGCCAGGATCCGCGAGCTGATGGCCCGCACCGGACACGCGCAGGAATTTCCCGCCTACCTCAAGGAAGTGCGCGCCGCTCACGGGCGAAAGCGCAACCTGATGAAGCTTCTGGATGGGCTGGAGGGGTCGGAGGCGGCCCGGTCGGGGTAAGCGCGGCGCTCCAGCGCACCAGCCCGAACGCCGCATCACCTCAGGGCCGGCCTGACCCGGCGGTCGCGGATTCAAATCCCGCCCCCGCTACTCCTTGATCACGTGCGCACGTGCTCACGCGCTTGCGGACTCTTCGTGAATAGTGCGCTCGGTTTGCTCGGCACCGCGAGCGAATCACCCGGCAACCATCCTGGTGCGCACGTCGATCGTGGCGGGCGGCGAGAGGGTGACCGCTTGCGTAGCATGATTCGTGCTACATTACACTAATGGCGCGATCGCTTCACGTTCGCCTCGATGACGCCTCGGCCGCGGCGCTCGACGTGGTCCGCACCGGCGGTATGACGGATTCCGAGGCGGTGCGCACGGCGTTGCGCGAGGCCGCGGCGCGCCGGCGAGTTCGCTCGGCGATCCGCGAGGAGGTGCGGCGCGTGGCGGCCGACGAGGCTGACCGCGAGGAGATGCGCATCATCCGGGAGCAGATGGCCGAGTTGGCGCCACCGTCTTCCGCCTGAGATGGTCCGCGGCGAGGTGTTCCGCCTGCCGCCACCCCGAAACGCGCGGGGGCACGAGCAACGCGGTGCCCGCTATGCGGTCATCGTGCAGGCCGACGAGTTCCTCGACCTCAGCACCACGCTCGTCGCGCCGACCTCCACGGGCGCCCGGCCGGCGAGCTTTCGGCCCACGATCACGCTCGGCGAGCGTGATACCTGCGTGCTCGTCGAGCAGACGACGGTGGTGGATCCGCAGCGGCTCGGCCGATCGGCGGGACGCCTCGAGGCGAGCGAGCTGCGCGCCGTTGACGAGGCTCTCGCGCTCATCCTGGGGCTCTGACGAGCAAGGCTTCGGGTCGTCCGGAGCGGTTATTACCGTCGGCCCCCGATGAGGGCTTCGAGGAACAGCCCCTGCCCCTGCGGCAGCGGCCGCAAGTACAAGCGCTGTTGTCTTGCCGAGCACGAGCGCGCCGAGAAGGAGGCGCGATTCGACGGTGCGGTCGGCCGCCGAATCCAGGATTGGGCGTCACAGACACTCGGGGACGAGATCAGCTCGGCGCTCGAGGAGTTCGTCGGTCCGGATCGCACGATGGACGACGACGACCTGCAGATCTTCGCAACCTGGTTCCACAACGACCGCGAGCTTCGGGGCGGTGGGACGCCGGCGGAGCGCTATGCCGCCCGCCCCGATCTGCCCCACGGCGAGCGGGCGGCGGCCTCCCGTATCGCGACCGCCCGCCTCGGCTTCCACCGTGTGATCGCGGTCGAGCCCGGCAGCTGGCTCATGCTGGAAGACATCGTCCGCGGAACGCGGGCGCGCGTGCGCAGCCCGAACGTCTCTCGCGACGCCGTCCGCTGGGACATCCTGCTCGGGCGCGTCATGGACGGCGACCCGCCGAGCCTATGGGGTCCGACGCGGTTCTTCGAACCCAGCGATGAGCCCGAGCTGCTTGCCGAGCTGGACCGCCTCGCCGAGGCGAGGAGCGCGCGCCCGGACGGGGCCGCACGGTCGCGGGCGCTGCGCGGCCACGCTCTCCAGCTGATGCGCTTTCGGCCTCCGAGCTGGAGCGTCGAGCCGAGTTTCTTCACCTTGGAGGGCAACCCCGTCGCCCACGGCTCGGCAACCTGGCGCGTTGACGATCCTGCCGCGGTCCGGGAGCGGCTTCGGGCGCTGGGCGGACTGCGCCCCAGCGAGCCGATCGAGGTCGACATCACCGCTCCGCGCGAGGTGCTCGTCAGTGACCGACCGAAGCTCCCACCGAGGGCGATCGTGTTCGAGGGTGGACCGATCGACGATCCGGACAGCATCTCGGTCGCCACGGTGCGTCTCGAAGGAACTCAGCTTCACGTCGAGGCGATGTCGGAGGAGCGGCTCGACCGGGCAATCGAGATTGTCGAGGCGGACTTCGGAGATCTCGCGGAGCTGTCCGACCGCCAGGTCGTGCCCATCGAGCAGCGGCTGGCCGAGCGCCGCTCAGAGCCTCAGCGCGTCGATACGGTTGCCCCCGACCTGACGCCCGCCGACGAGCGGCACCTCCTCGGCGGCTTCATGACGAACCGCATGCGCAGGTGGCTCGACGAACCGCACTCGCTGCTCAACGGCCGTACCCCGCGCGAGGCGGTGGCGGGCGAGCGCCGCCCCGAGGTCATCCGGCTGGTGCGCGGGATCGAGAACGGCGCCGAGCGCGCCCGGCGTCGCGGCCAGCCATTCGCCGACGTGGCCTGGATCCGCGACGAGCTCGGCGTCGAGGACGAGCTCGCGGCCTGAACCGGAACGCAGTCCGTGACACCGGGGGACCTTCTACAGCTCCCCATCGACCACCCAATCGATGGCCACGCCCGAGTCGCCAATAATGCCATAGCGTTCACTACTCCTCAAACCGCATCAGCAAGCGCAAAGGGCTCCGGGAACCGGTGCGGGATCGAGGGTGATGTCTTGCGCGGCCGCGATGATCGCGTTTCATGGCGACGCTCCCGAATGCCGATCGCGCCGTCATCGAGCCCGAGAAGGTCCGCGACTACGTGCTCTCGCCGGACCACGAACATGGCCGGCACAAGGCGCGCGTGTTCCGATCCGCCCTTGGCATCGACCGAGACAGCTGGGAGTATCTGCGCCAGCAGATAGCCGCCCGCGTGGTGGAGGCCGACGTGAGCGAGGTCCGCACCGGGCGATACGGGCTGCGATACTCGGTGCCGATGCTGATCGAGGGCTTAAACGGGCAGACACATGAGGTCACGACAGGCTGGATCATCGACCGGGAGGGCGCGCCGCCGCGCCTCACGACCGCGTACGTCAATGTCCCCTGAGCGAGTCGAGATTCTGGATGTTGTCGAGCTAACGGCCGCCAGCGGGCGCTGGCCTCGAGGCACCCGGGGGACCGTGCTCGAGTTGTTCGGCTCGGAGGCTGCCCTGGTCGAGATCTCCGACGACAGGGGGCACACGCTCGACGAGCTCGAGCTGCCGGTCGACGCGCTGCGGACTGTGACTCGCCCGCCTCAGGAGCAGCTTCCGGCTCGCTGATTCATCGAGGCCGCCGTCAAACGCGCGTCAAACGAACGGTAACGGACGGGCTGATCCCGGCGCCGGATCGGCCACATGGCCGAGGGCCGGGGACCGCATGAACAAGCGACTGGGCCGGATGCAGCCGGACCGGCGATAACGCCGACGCCGGGCTCATAACCCGGAGATCTCCTGCACGGGGCCGTTCAGCGGCAACAACTTACGAAGCCACCCCATCACGGCCCACGTCGCCTCCAGATCCTCGCGGTTGTACGCATGGATCTCGTCCATGATCGAGCCGCGGAGGGCAGTGTCGGCGGTTTCAGTGGCCTCGATATACCGCGCCATCGACCACTCGCCGCCTGACTCCTCGAGCTGGCGCTCGTAGCCGGCGGCCTTCTCGATCTCCTTCAGGCTGTAGCTCGAGAGCGGCAGCGCGACTGACTCGTAGGTGATCGGGAGCAGGTCGAGGAGGTTCTCCTTCACGCGGGCGGCGATCCCGTCGCGGTCGCCGTGGCGATCGAGGTAGAGATTGATCTTCGTCAGCTCGTAGCTCGCCCAGTGGACGAAGGGGATGTCGTCGTGCTCGGCGAAGATCCCGGCCGCCTCCGCGAGGAAGGCCTCCCAGCCGTCGCGGTCGCCGTCGCGGCCAAAGCCGGCGGTGGCGGCGCGGAACTCGCCGGGGTCCTCGCCGAACACCTGCATCCCCCAGAGATAGATCTTCTCCAGCTCGTCGAGCTGCGGCGGCAGGCCCTCGAGGTCGAACATGACGTAGTTGGGGTGCTGGGGGATTGCCGGCGGCCTGAGTCCGATCGGGCGGTCCTCGGCGAGCGCGCGGGCGCTGGCGAGGATCCGCGCGGCGCCGTCGCCGACCTTCTGCATCCGCCTGCCCCACGGGCGCTCGACCTCGGCGAGCCTGTCGATGTCGAAGCGCTCGAGGAGCTGGTCGATGGTCTCCGTGCCTTGGCGCTCGAGCTCGGCGGTGAGGCCCGTGCCGACCCACGGCAGGAGGCCGACCGAGCGGCGCTCGACCGCACGCGGCCAGCAGCGTTCGAAGAAGCCGCAGCTCGAGCACTTGCCCCAGCCGACCGTCTCGGCTGGTTCCTCCTCGGCGAGACGCAGTCGGAGGATGCGCCCGAGGACCGCGAGCGCCTCCTCGCCGCCCTCGTAGGGGAGGTCGAGGATCTCGCCCGATCCGGTGTGGACCTGGAGCGCGACCGGCGGCTCGCCGAAGGTCTGCTCGTAGAGCCAGCCGTAGGTGGCGAGCTGAAGCTCCACCTCGGGCTTTCGCCCGCCGCCGATCCGACGGGCGAGCTTCGAGTCGCGGATCGCGTAGCCCGAGCGGGCGGGGAGGAGCAAATCGGGGACGCCGACGATCTCGACCTCGGTGCCGGCGAGGGTGGTCTCGGCTCGCAACGCGGCCTGGTAGATGACCTGCTCGCCGGCCTCGACCGCTTCGCGGGTGCGCTCGGGTCGCTCGTCGATCGGTAGGTCGCCGAGGTCGAGGTGGTTGGGGAAGCGAGCGAGGTGGCGGCGCTCGTGCTCGAGCCCGAGCTTCATCAGCACCTCGGCGTAGGGACCGGGCGGCGCCTCCTCCTCACCCTGGGCGCGGAGCCAGACCCGCAGCCCGCACTCCGAGGGGCGGTAGAGGGAGAAGAAGTCGGTTGCGACCAGGCGCACGGCTCTAGAGGCGAGCGTAGCCGCGGCCGGTTGAGCCATCAGCCGCCTGGCTTCGGGTTCACATCGCGCTTGCGCTTCAGGTGCGGGCGGATCATCTCGCGGCCGCTGAGGACGCGGCCGTCCGGCACCCGATAGGTGGCTCGCGAGGTCTGGTCGTCCTCCGCCGCGGCCAGCAGGGCCTCCGATACCTTGCGGCCGTCGCGGAGCGTGACCAGCTTGTCCTTGCGGGAGGGCACGCTCAGCGCCCCCGCCCCCGCTTGCGGGCCTTCATTGGGAAGTGGGTCGGCGCGTAGCGCGAGAACCTGACGAGCGGTGCCGGGACGCATGCGGCACCCTCATCGGGTAGCCCGGGTCGCGGCGGGGAGAACTTGGGCTTGCTCGCGCCTCTAACCGTGCATGGGCGCGGGATCGACCCGGATGCGCCGGCGGTGTGGCGACACATGAGGTTCACCCGCCATGCCCGAAGCGAGATGCGGCTTTACGGAGTTTCGCGAGCAGAAGCCACGCGCATCGCAGCCGAGCCGACCAGCGAGGAGCGCGATAACAAGGGAAACGCCCGGCGGGCCGGCCTCAGCGATGACGGTCGGGAGATCGTCGTCGTCGTCGCTCGGGACGATCCCGCCCTCGTGATTACCCTGTTCGAGAGAGGCTGAGCATGCGCGCCGAATACGACACCCAGGCCGATGCGATCTCGATCGAGCTGATCGAGGCCGAACGGGCCGACGGAGGCGATGAGGTCCACGATCGGGCGATCGTCGCCCTCGTCAATGGACGAGCGGTTGAGGTTCAGCTGCTCTATCCCGATCTCGGGCTCGACGAGCCGATCCGCGCCGCGAGCGAACGCTACGACCTCGACCGCGAGGCGCTCACGGCCGCCGCGCGCTCAGCGCTTGCGGCGCCCGATCGCCGGGTGACGGTTGAGGTCGGGCTGCGCAGGTAGTCGCCGTCGACAGCTCACGCGCGACGCGGCGCGCCCGCCTCCGCGGCTAGCTCCGCGGCGGTCAGGCCGATGATCAGGCCGAGCAGGACGTGGCCCGGGGCCTTGGTCGACCCCCCGATCGCCTCGAGCCGCTCCTTGAGCAGGGCGCGGGTGTCGTCGACGATCCCCACCGACTCCTGGAGCCGGATCACGGCGTCGAGCAGTTCGGCGGCGCCCAGCCCCCGCTGGACGGCGTGGAAATCGTCGATGCGGTCGAAGGCGCGGGCGACGCTGTCGCTTATCTCATCCATCACCTCGGAGGTCGCCTGGACCGGACCGGACCTGACGCCCGGGGGAGTCGTCACCCCCGCAATCGGGCGTACCGATCCCAGGCCGCGCGCCTACCCGCCCAGCTCCGCGAGCGAGCCCTCGGCCGGCAGGTGGATCCAGCCCTCGCGCGGGGCGCGCTCGCGTTCCTCGTCGGTTCGCGGCGACAGGGTGAGGCCGAGCGCGGTCGCCCGGGCGACGAGCGCGCAGACCAGCGCGTCGAGGCAGTGGTCGCTGGTCTCACAGGCGGCGCGGCGTTCGGGCGTCAGTCGGAGATCGGGAAGCTTGGCGAGAAGAGACCGGGTGAGCGACTTCAGGGTGTCGCGACCGGCGCCGCGCTTGTAGCCGGCGAAGGGAAGCCCCCACTGGGAGAGCGCGCCGGCGGGGTAGACCTCGACGGCAAGCCCGCTGCCGTCGCGGCTCACCCGCTTGCCGGCGGCATCGAGTCGGGCGAGGAGCTGGGCGCAGCGCATCGCGGTGACCCCGATCCGGTCGGTGGAGACGCTCAGCGGGCGCAGGCCGCGCTCATGGCAGAAGCGGTCGGTGGCGCGGAAGCGAAGCCGGCGGCGGAACGCGTCCTGTTCAGCCGGGCTCGACTCGTCGCGGCCGGGCCACGCCGCCTCGCCCCGGTGGTGGGCGACGAGCGCGTCGACGAACTCGTCCGGCCAGCCGAATGGCGAGTCGATCCCGACCTTGGCGCAGCCGTCCGCGGCGGCGAGGAGGTCGTCGTCGGTCCAGTCGCTCGCCAGCGTCGCCACCTCCGCCGCGCCGCGACGCCATTCGATCAGGCAAGCGGCGGTGTTCTTCGGCTGCGCGGCGAGGTCGATCCCGAGCGTCTTCATCTCCTTCGCTGCGTGTCCTGGTGGCGCAGGCGCCCGGCTCAGCGCTCGAACAGCTCGTCGAGCGCCAGCGAGAACCCCGGCAGCTGCGGTGAGGTGAGCTGCGCTCCGGCGCCGAGCTCGAGCGCCACGTCGAAGGTCTTTGCCTCGGGCACAGACCGGCGATAGACGAGCACGGTGTCCGAGGCGTCGTCGACCAGACACAGCTCCGGCAGCCCGCTCGACTCGTAGACGCGCTTCTTGGCGCCGATGTCGTAGCGCCAGGTGCTGGCCGAGCGGATCTCGACGCAGAGGTCGGGCAACCGGTCGGGGTAGGCGTCGAGGTCGGCCGGGACGTGGTCCTCCGAGAACCAGAGCAGGTCGGGGCCGTAGACATTGTGCTCGTCGAGGCGCACGTCGGTGGGCAGGGAGACGAAGCCGCGACCCGGGCGGGCGCTCACCCATCCATAGAGTGCGTGGTGCAGCCGCCCTTGGAGGTGCGCGTGAATCAGCTTCGGCTCATTCACGACGATCTCGCCCTCGACAAGCTGCTTGCGGTCGCCGATCTCGGTCGCGGCGTAGTACTGCTCGGCTGTCATGCGGGTCGCGATCGCACCCATCGGCCACTGCCACGATAAGGCACGGGCGGCGCGGTTCTCGCCCCCACCGACGAGGTGGTGGCTACCTCAGGGACGGGCCGTCAGATCACCTGGTGGAGCCGGCGGCCCATCGCCGCGCCCGAGGCGCCGAAGAGGTCGCAGAGGGCGAAGAAGTCGTCCTTGTGGTTCGGGTACTCGCGCCGGACCAGCGGCATCGGCATCAGCATCGCGGCGGCGAAGAGGTGGGCCTCCTCCTCGATGTCGGGCTGGTCGGGGACCGGGCCCGCCGGCGAGTCCTCCTCGCCGTGCTTCATCGACTTCGAGCGGCAGTAGAGCGACTGCTCGCGGGCGGCGCGGTGCATCACCCAGTGGCCGAGCTCGTGGCAGATCGTGAACCGACCGCGCCCGCGCGACTGCTCCGCCTCCTCGGCGTTGACCCAGATCTGCTTGCGGTCGGGGAGCAGCAGGCCCGAGAGCTGCTCGTCGGGGGCGAGCTCGGGGCAGCCGGGCGCGGCGCGCATCTCGGCCGGCGCCTTGAAGCACACGTGCAGGCCGTAGACGTCGGAGGCGATCGGCGCGACCGGGATCGGCAGCGTCCGGCGGTCCCAGACGTAGTCGGGCGCGTTCATCAGGCAGCGCATCGCGCGGCGTTCGAACTCCTCCCTCATGATTTCGATGCTAGCCGCGGCCATCGCCGGGTCCGACGGCACGCAGGAGCCGCGCGATCACCCGCAGCGCGAGCAGGGAGGGGGTGTCGGCGCAGCGGTTCGACGGAGCCGAGCGGGTGAGCTCGGCCTCGAGCCGCCGCCGGCCTCGCTCCGAGTCCGCCAGCGCCCGGGCGAGCGCGGCCGCGAGCCGCCAGTCACGCTCGCGCAGCGCGAACCGAAACGCGGCGAAGGGGCTGTGGAGGGCGGGGTTCATCGCTGTTGAGGTCGGGCCGGGCGACGCGGTGCTGACGGCGAGGAACCCGCGCTGAACGTCCCACGCCGGCCGCTCTGAGGGTGACCGTGGGACGTCCGGTGGAAGCTCAGCCGGGCCCGCCGCGGAAGAGCTCGTCGACCTCGTCCCACTCGGCGTCGCCGGGCTCGGACAGTCGCTCGGCGGCGCTCGGCGCGGCGCGGTCGGCATCCGCGAGGGCTTCCCGGTCGGCTATTGACAGCCGGGTGAACGCCGTGCTCGGCTCGCCCCCGGCCGCGCCCTCGCCCAGCGAGCGTCCCGCGCGGCGCAGGAAGTCGGCGCTGGTGTCGAGGATCTCCGCCAGCCGGTCGAGGACCTTCGGATCGACGCCCTCGGCCGGCAGCAGCCCCTGCTCCATCTCGTGGTAGTAGCCCTCGACCTTCTCCTCGCGCCCGCTCACGCCGAGCGATTCGGCGAGCCGACGGGCGATATCGGCGCGCATCACCCGCGCCCGCTCGCGCAGGCGCGGCAGGATCACCGGCCACAGCCCCGCCGCGCCGCCGAACGAGCGCACCAGGCGGTCGGTGAGCAGCTCGGCGGCGGACCCCTGGTAGGCCTCGGCGTCCCAGTCGCGGCCGGGGGAGCGCGCCAGGTACTCGTCGATCAGCTCGGCGAGCTCGGCGCGCTCGGTGTCCTCGAGCCGGTCGAGGTACTCCAGCGGGTTCGCCTCGCCGCCCTTGCGGTGCTCGGCGATGTAGTCGGACAGCAGGCGCTCGACGTCGGCCATCGCTAACCCCCGTCGTCCTCGAGCAGCGCGCGCAGGTCCTCGCGAAAGCGCTTGGCGATCTGGTGGACGTTGTCGTTGGTCATCGGGGTCGGCAGGTCCGGGTGTCCGTCGAAGCTCTCGTTGATCCGCTCGCCGGTCTTCTGCGCGGTGAGGTCCTCGAACACATACAGGTCGATCACCGCGCGGTGGACCTCGTTGCGCGACTCGAGCACTTGGGCGATCACCGCGCGGACCTCGACCTCGCCGGTCGCGGCTTCCTCCTTCGGCACGTCGCCCCAGATGTCCTCCGCCTCGAGGTGCTCCTCGGCGAGCGGCCGGCCCTTCAGGGTCCGCGCCCGCTTTCCGGTGTAGTCGGCGATCCGGCGGGCCACGATCGTGCTCAACACGGCGCGAAAGCTCTCGATCTTGCCGGGCCGCAGCACGGTGCTGATCGCGCTGAAGAGCGCCTCCTGGGCGACGTCCTCGACGTCACTGGGCGGCACCTTGGCCCGCACCCGAAGCCTGACGTCGCGCTCGTGGCGAAAGACCAACACTGCGAAGCCGTCCTCGGCCGCCCGCCGGTCGCCGGCGGCGAGCGCCGCGCGGACGTAGGCGACCAGCTCGTCGGAGTCGAGCTCGTCGAGCTGCTCACGGGATCGGGGTCGAAACTCGGACACGTCGTCGATCGGATGCGCTTCTGGTCGCCCGCGGGACCGCCCCGCTGACGAGGGCGCGGCAACGTAGCTCTTGTATCAGACGGAACTTGGCGCCTGGGCGGCGTTAGACGTACGCTGAACATCCTCAAGCAAGCAGGTCTGAAATGAGCGAGTACGCGGTGATCATCGAGCAGGGAGAGCAAGGGTTTGGTGCCTACGTACCGGACCTGCCAGGTTGCGTTGCCACGGCGACGACCCGCGAGGAGGTGACGCGGCTGATCGGCGAGGCGATCGAGCTCCACATCGCAGATCTTCAGCGTCGGGGAGAGGCGGTGCCGCCGCCGAGGAGCTCGGCCACCCGGGTCGAGGTCAGCGCGTAGCGCGACGTACCGTCCACGAGCGGAGGAACTGATGCGAGCCGAGTACGACAGCGAGGCCAACGCGCTCTCGATCGATCTCATCGGCGCCGAGCGCTGGGACCGATCCGAGCCCGTGGATGACGACTACTGCACGATCGCGCTAGTTGGCGATCGGCCCGCGAGCATCGAGCTCCTGTCGCCTGCCGAGCACCTGGAGCTGCTCGCGATTGCGGCAGAGCGGCATACCCTCGATGCCGAAGCGCTCGAGGCGGCAGCGCGGTCCGCGCTGGCCGCTCCCGATCGGACCGTCGTGCTCGACGTCCTCGCCTCAGCCTGAGCGCGAACGAGTCCGTTGGGCGCCGGCGCCCTATCCGGCAAACGGCCACCTGCTACCGTCATCGGCGTCGGGTCGCCGTCGTGGCGCCCGAGGAGTTCCGACTTTCCGTGCACTCGTGAGTGCGTCCGGGTTTCAGGGTTCCCACCACTCACAAGGAGTTGCACCACATGTCTTTCGCCGATCTCGGCGTATCGCGTCCGGTTACGGACGCACTCAGAAAGCGCGGGATCACCGCGCCGTTCGCGGTCCAGGAGCTCGTCATCGAAGACGTGCTCGCCGGCCGTGACGTCCTCGTCCAGTCGCCCACCGGGTCGGGCAAGACGCTCGCCTTCGGCGTGCCGATCGTCGACCTGATCGACGCGCGGTCGCGCCGCCCGGCGGCGTTGATCCTGGCCCCGACCCGCGAGCTCGCTCTGCAGATCGTCGACGAGCTCGGCGACGTCGCCCGCGCCAGGGCGCTCTCCGTCGCCCCCGTGTACGGCGGCGTCGGCATGGAGCGCCAGGCAAAGCGCGCCGCCCGCGCCCACATCGTCGTCGCCACTCCGGGGCGCCTCGAGGACTACCTCCAGCGCGGCGATCTCACCCTCGACCACGTCCAGGTGCTGGTCATCGACGAGGCAGACCGGATGCTCGACATGGGCTTCAAGCCCGCGGTCGACCGGATCGTCGCTCAAACCCCAAAGCAGCGCCAGACCCTCTTCTTCTCCGCCACGCTCGAGGCCGCGGCCGGCAAGGTGGCGCGGGCCTACACCCGCGACGCCCGCCGCCACGTGCACGAGCCGGTCGAGGAGGATGAGGGCGAGGTCTCACACCGCTTCGTCCACCTTCCCCATGAGGCGAAGGTGGGCGCGCTGGTCGACGAGCTGCGTGACTCAGAACGCGGCCGGACGCTCGTCTTCGTGCGCACGAAGCGCGGCGCCGACCGGCTGGTCAAGCGGCTCGGCCAGCAAAAGCTGCACGCCGTCGCCATGCACGGCAACAAGTCCCAAAGCCAGCGCCAGCGGGCGCTGGCGCGATTCGAGGCCGGCGACGTCGACACCCTCGTCGCCACCGACGTCGCCGCGCGCGGGATCGATGTCACCGACATCACCCACGTGATCAACTACGACGCCCCTGGCGACCGCGACGCCTACGTGCACCGGATCGGGCGCACCGCTCGCGCCGGCGCCAGCGGCGCCGGGATCAGCTTCGTCCTCCCCGACCAGCGGGCCGAGATGCGCAGGATCGCATCGAGCCTCGGGCTGGCCGAGGAGTTCGACCGCCACGGCGAGGCGCGCTCGCACAACGGCGGCTCGCGCTCGAACCGCTCGAATGGTTCGAACCGCGCGAACGCGAGCCGGGCGCCGAAGCACCGCGGGCGGCGTGCGCGCCACGCGAAGCATCCCGGGCGCGGGCGTTCCCGGCCCCGCTCCTGAGCGGCCCCGTTCGCCGAAAAGGCATAAGAAAAGCCGGGGCGCCCTCGGGCGCCCCGGCCTCGCTCAACTCAAGCGCTGCGCCTAGACCGTCTGGACGTTGGCGGCGCGGGGCCCCTTGTCGCTGGCCTCGGTCTCGAAGGAGACCTTGGCTCCCTCGTCGAGGGAGCGAAAGCCCTCGCCCTGAATGGCGCTCTGGTGGACGAAGAGGTCCTTCGAGCCGTCATCGGGGGTGATGAAGCCGAAGCCCTTGTCCGGGTTGAACCACTTGACGGTTCCGTTTGGCATGGAGTCCTCCATGGTCTATGTGCTGCGAACCACGGAGGCTGTGAAACCGAGAACGAGGCTGCGGGCACGATTTGCCGGGCGATAACGCCCGGCCTGTATGTAACTACGGTAGCAAGGGCAATTTGCGATCAGCCGATCGGCCGAAGCTGCGGCGCCGGCAGCCGGGAGCACGCGGCCCAGGACCCGGCGACGACCAGCCCCCCGGTGAGCCAGCCGGCGAGGACGTCGGTCGGGTAGTGGGCACCGAGGTAGATGCGGGAGAGGCCGACCAGGGCGACGACCGTCCCGGCGGCGGCGAAGGCGACCCCGGGACGCAGCCGGCCGCGCCACAGGCTGGTCGCGATCAGGGCGAGCATCACGTAGAGGGCCACGGCGCTCGCCGAGTGGGCGCTGGGAAAGCTCCATCCCGACGGGTCGGTGACTGCCATCTCCTCGGCGGGGCGCGGGCGGCTGACGATCCCCTTGGCGAGCGCGACCACCATCTGGGTTCCGAGCACGGCGACCGCGAGCGCGACCGCCCCGCGCCAGTGGCGAAGCGCGATCAGCGCCGCCACGGCGACAGCGGTCAGCAGCAACACGGTCATGGTGCCGCCGAGCTCGGTGAGGCCGAAGACGACATCGGTGAGCCAGCCGACCGTCGAGCCGTGGATCGCGCGGGCGAGCTCGAGCTCGAGCCTGGTGACGACCGACACCTCGACCAGCGCGACAACCACCCCGGCGCCGACGAGCAGGCGCCCGTGCGCGGTTCCGGCCAGCTGTCGAAGCATCTCTCGCATCCGTCCTCGCGCCGAAGCCGAGCATCGTTCGATGAATCGATGATGAAATCGACCCCTCGCCCCGTCGGCTTGAGTCGCCGATCGCCTACCCGGCGAGCGCGCCGGCTACACACCGGCCGCCGCCGGCCGCGAGCGACGATCGAGTCAGCGGCGGGTGACGCGGTGGAGGACGATCAGGTAGGTGCCGATCAGAAACGGCTCCGCGGCGAGCTTGAGGCTCTCCTCCGCGACGAACTCCCAGGTGCTCACGGCGAGGGTCGAGTCGAGCACCTGCGAGGCGGTCCCGAGCGCGACCCCGATCGCGAGCGGGACCAGGGCCGCCGGGTATGCCAGCAGCGCCCGACCGTAGCGAAGCAGGACGGCGCCGGCGGCGAGCAGCACCGCGGTGAGCAGGAACGCGTCGAGGTCCTTGAACCCCGCCGGCGCGAGGAAGCCGAGCGAGTGCAGCGCGTCGCTGGCGAAGATCGTCAGCTGGGTCGCCTCGTCGATCGCGAGGACGATGAACACGGCGACCGAGGCGCCCCAGAGGTTGTCGAGCCGCAGCCGCCGCGCGCCGATCAGCGCCCGGTGGATGGCCCAGGCGATGACCGCGACGAAGGCGAGCTGGGCGACGCTCAGCCAGGTGCCGGGCATCAGCTCGCGGAAGGGCTCGGCCGGATCGGCGAACACGACCTCGCCGGCGGCGACGAAGACGCCGATCAGCAGCAGGTTGGCGAGGAACAGCCCGCCGATCGCCAGGTAGGGCCGTTCGGACGCCCGACTCGCGAGCCTGAGGGCGCGATCGATGAGCCAGGTTCGCCCCCCGGGAACCTCCGTGGCCTCGCCTGCATAGGCGGGCCGTCGTGACCCTGGTCGCAGCTGCATCTTGCCCCCGTGCTCGGCCTCGCCGAGGCACGCACTCCGTTCAGTTATACGCCCAACGGCGGCGTTACACAAAGGGCGCAAGATCCAGCCCACCGGGCTGGCCCTGCGCCCCCGCGCGTCGTTCAAGCGCTTTGCCTAGACGGTCTGGACGTTCGCGGCCCGCGGGCCCTTGTCGCTTTCCTCGGTCTCGAAGGAGACCTTGTCGCCTTCGCTCAGCGAGCGAAAGCCCTCGCCCTGGATGGCGCTCTGGTGGACGAAGAGGTCCTTTCCGCCGTCATCGGGGGTGATGAAGCCGAAGCCCTTGTCCGGGTTGAACCACTTGACCGTTCCGTTTGGCATGGAGTCCTCCATGGTCTTTGTGCGCTGCGAACCACGGAGGTTGTGAAACCGAGAACGAGGCTGCTGGCACGTTTTCTCTGAGCGGATGCCCAGTTCTGTCGCCGGGCACCGTAGCAGCATGAATCGGCTACCTGATACCTTCAATGGCGTCGGGCGTCCGCTCTGACGCCTGAGGAGTTCCCTCTTCCCGTGCACTCGTGAGTGCGTCCGGGGCAGGATTCCCAACCACTCGCCAGGAGTTGCACTTGCCTTCACAAGCAGTCAGGCGGCGTCGATGAGCACCGCGACGAAGACGCGCAAGACCCAGGCCGATGCCTGGCTCTGTGCCCGCTGTGAGATGACGATCCGCTGGATGGCCGGCCACGAGCCGACCGGTCCGCCGGCCGGTTGGGCGACCGAGGACGGCGAGACCTACTGCCTCGCCTGCCGGCGCGATCGCGCCGCCGAGGCGGCGGTTTGCACCGACGCGACGATCGAGGACCGCGCCAAGCAACGCCGCGCAGCGCTGCTCGCGTTCGAGATCGAGCGCGACCCCGAGCGCCCCAACGGCGAGATCGCCCGCGCGGTCCGCTGCTCGGTGCCGGCCGTGGTCAAGGCCCGCAAGGCACTCGGCAAGAGCGCCAAGGCCTAGCTCCCCACCGTTCACACGATAGGTTCGCCGTGCGCGTGCCCGGCGCGGGTGCACCCCCCCGCGGCGGCACGAAGGTGAGGCCGTCGATCGCGAAGGGAGTATGTTCGTAGGAAGGGCGCCCGTCTCTATTCCCTCCCTGGGAGACGGGTGCCCGTCTTCTTGTCGGCGCTCGGGCGCAGGGCGGTTCGCCGGGCGGTGTCAGCCCGGCGCCTCCCTGCCGGTTGCCGCTTAGTCCGCTCCGTCGGCCTCGATCCGGGGCTGGAGGCTGAAGCGGACCTCGTTCCCCTCGAGCTCGGCATCGAGGACCATGCCGTCGAGGTAGGCGTCGATGCCCGACTCCAGGTAGATCGAGTGCTCGGCGAGCTCCTCGTCGTCGGGCTCGGGGGCGGGGACGACGGTGAGCTCGAGATCCGAGGACGGTCCGCCGCCGTTCTGGGTCACCGTCGCGACCGCGATCCGCAGCCCGGCCTCGTCGGGAAGACCGGGCTGCGAGACCAGTTCGTCTACGGCGTGCGCGGCGGTTTGCGTAATCGCGAGCACCGTCAGTCGGCGGTGTCGCCGATGCGCTGCTTGAGCAGCGCCTTGCCCTTCTCGGCGCCCTTCTTCGACTCCGTCTGGGCGCGGCGGAAGAAGTCGGCGAGCTCGGCGTCGCCCTCGCGCTCGGCGTCCTGGATGTAGGTCTCCAGCCGCAGCGCGTTGCTCAGGCACTGCTCGGTGAACCAGATGACGTTGTAGTCCTTGTCCTTGGTGCCGGTGACCTGGCCGGTCTCGGCGGTTGCCGCCTCCATGGGGCCTCCTTCTCCTCGTCGATTGCCTTCCCCCGCTGCCTACCCGCCCTGAGGCCGAGTTAACGGGCGCTGCCCGGGGCGGGTTCGCAGCCCGGTCAGCGGGCGTCGACGAGGGCTGCGATCGCGCGCTGGATCGGGATCTCGCCGCCAAGCAGATCGAAGGTGAGCCCGGCGGTGCGCGGCTCATACAGCGCGGCGAGCAGCACCGCGGCGACGTCGTCGCGGGCGACCTCGCCGCCGCGCTCGAGCGGGGTGCCGAGCTCGACCCGGCCGGTGCCGGGGCGGTTGGTGAGCCGGCCCGGGCGGACGATGGTGTGGTCGAGCTTGGAGTCGCGAAGCGCCTCGTCGGCGTCGCGCTTCGCCTCGTAGTAGGGGCGCATCTGGCCCGGCCACCCGCCCCGGTCGACCCCGATCGCGCTCACCATCAGGTAGCGCGGGACCTCGGCGGCCTCGCAGGCCTCGATCAGCTTCACCGCGCCGCCGAAGTCGACCGTCCGCTTGCGCTCGGCGCCGCTCCCCGGCCCGGCGCCGGCGGCGAACACCGCCGCATCGGTGCCGGCGAGCTGCGCGGCGAGGTCCTCGTCGCGCTCGAGGTCGAAGACCACCGCCTCGGCCCCGACCCGCTCGAGGTCGGCTGCGTGGTCGGGGTTGCGGATCAGGCCCCGAGCGCGATCGCCGCGCTCCGCCAGCAACCCGAGCAGCCGCATCGCGATCTTTCCATGGCCCCCGGCGACGACGACCTCCATAGACGCCGCAGGCTAGTCGCCACGCACTCGCCACGCTGTCCGACACCCGGGCTCGGGACGAGGCTGCGGGTGACCGCGCTATGCGGGGCTAATCGGAACCTCGTGGGCCGATGGCGGCGGGACCGGCGTTCAGGCCAGGCGCTCCTCGCGCTCGGCGGCGCGGCCGATGTGGAAGGTCGCGTAGCGACCGGCTCGGCGGATGGCGTCCTCGAGCTCGGCCGCACGCTCCGCGTGCACGGCCGCCTTCTCGGCGTACTCGTCCGCGAGCGCAGCGTGGCGCTCGGCCTTGCGGCGCTCCTCCATCGCCGCCCGGCCGAGCTCGCGCGCGCGGGCATCCTCGAAGGTCGCCTGCTCGCGGTGGGCGCTCGCCTCGGAGCGCAGCCGTCGTCGTACGTCGTCGCGCCGCTCGGGTCCCAGTCGAACCAAGGTGTAGGCAACGCCGATCAGGATCAGCGCGCCGAAGAGCACCCCGATCAGCCCGAGCGCATCCATCCACAGGGCAATACCCCCATCGGAGCCGGCGAGTCCTCATCTTCCACCGACGGGGATTGCGTCCGCGACTACGCTGGGCGGGTGGCGCTCGCGCGCACCGCACCGCTTCGCCGAGAGCTCGAGCGAACGCTCCCCGAGCGGCCGTTCGCGATCGAGCTCTGGGATGGAAGCGTGGTCCCGGCGACCAACGGCCAGGGTCCGACGTTTCGGCTCCGCTCGCCGCGCGCGGCTGCCCACGCGCTGCTCGCCCCGGGTCAGCTCGGGCTGGGGCGCGCCTACGTCTCCGGCGAGCTCGAGGTCGACGACCTCAACGCAGTGGTCGCCCTGCTCGACGGCTGGAGGCCGCCGCGGCTCGATCGCAGCGACCGCCTGCGGCTGGCCGTCGCCGCCGCCCGCGCCTGCGGCCTCACCCGGCCGCCCCGGCGG
>JBOGZD010000056.1:0-19168 GCA_050697155.1 Solirubrobacterales bacterium
ACCGCCATCAGCCCCGGCAGCAGCCGCCGCCCCACCGCGGTCCGGCGCCAGCGGTCGGCGTTGGCGAGCACCGCGGCGGCGTTCATCGGGCGGCCGTCCTGGAAGCGCACCCCGCGGCGCAGGCGCAGGCGCCAGAGCGCGTCGTCGCCCGACGCCCTCGCGAACAGCGCCAGGCCGGCGAGCCGCCGCGGGTCGTCGAACGGCCCGCGCAGCTCGGCGATCAGCGGCTCGTGGATCTGGCGGCTGACCAGCGCGTCGGCGGGCGAGCGGGCGAACAGCGGGTCGAGCCGCTCGGGCCGCTCGCCGAGCGCCCACGATAGGGTGCCGCCGGCGCCCAGGGCCGCCGGTGCGGCGGTCCCGCCGGCGGTCTCGTCGTCACCGTTGCAGCCACCCAGCGCGAGCGGCGCCGCCAGCGCAATCCCCGCGAGCAGCGCGATCGAGAAGGCCGCTGCCCGGCGGCGCGAGCCCACGGTCCCGTCAGAGCTTGAGCAGGACGAGGGTGTTGATGACGAAGAGGAGCGCGAAGAAGATCGTCCAGCGGTCGAGGTTGCGCTCGACCAGCGAGCCGCCGCCGAACGAGCCGCCGCCGGCCCCGACCCCGAACGCGCCTGAGAGGCCGGAGTCCTTGCCCGAGTGCAGCAGGACGAGGAAGATCAGGGCGACCGAGATCAGCACCTGGACGACGTTGAGAAGTCCTTCCACGACGGGGCAGTGTAGAGGCCTTGGACCCGTCGCAAGCCGAAGCGAAAGCCGGTCTGCATGCGGAGACCGTTCGACGGCGCGTGGTCTACGACCCGTCGAACCCCCCACCCGGGGGATGGGCCAGCTCGCGAGCGCGGTCGAGCTCCTTAAGCAGCTCGATCGCCTCCCGGCGCAGCTCGGCGTCCTGGCGGCGCCAGTCGGCCTCGGAGAGCTTGCCCTGGGCGCGGTCGAGCTCGGCGTCGCGGATCTGGCGGTACAGCGACTCCTTGCGCGCCTCGAGCTCGGCGACCCGAGGGTCCTCGGCGCGCTCGCCCCCCGCCGGCTCGGCGCCGCCACGGCGAAGCGGCGCGGTCACGAACCAGGCGAGCACGACGACGATGACCAGGGCGAGGGCGATCTCCACGGCGGCGAAGGCTAAACGGGCTCTCAGGGCCTATCTCAGCGGTGCTGGATCCGGTGAGATAGGCCCGCCGGGCGCCCGCCGGGCGCTCAGGCTCGGCCGAGCTCGCGGGCGAGTCGCGCCGCGTAGACGTCGGAGACCTGGCGGCGGTCGCTCGGCGGGCGGGGCCAGATCGCGATCAGGCCGCCGATCACCGCGATCGCCCCACCGAGCCAGACCCAGATCACGAGCGGGTTGACGTTGACCCGGAAGTCGACCGGCACCGGCTCGGACCGGTAGCGCTCGCGCAGGTTGGCGACCGCCAGGCCCTGAAGGTCCGAGCGAACCTGAGCCAGGAAGGGCGCCCCCTGGTCGGCGCCGGCGGTGGCGCGCTCGATCCGGCGGTCGGCCTGGTCGATGAAGGCGTCATAGCGGGCGAGGTCGGGGCGCATCGCCGTCCACAGGTCGCCGCCGGGCCCCTCGCGGCGGCCGACCTCGCTGGTCGCCTCGCCCTCGAAGAAGCCGCGCACGGTGCCGCTGCCGGACAGCGAGTAGTAGTTGCGCGAGGGGGTCAGGGTGGCGAACTGCTCGCCGTCGCGATCGACGTCGACCACCGCGCCGAGCTCGAGCCGCTGCTCGTCGGAGTCGATCGCAGCGGTCGGGCGCTCGTAGGTGAGCGTGTAGTCGCCCACCTGCGCCGTCTCGCCGGGGAGCAGGCGAAGGTCGCGGCTGGTCTGAAAGCTCGACGAGGCGGCGACGGCGATGAACAGGATCGCGACCCCGGCGTGGACGATGTAGCCGCCGTAGCGGCGCCGGTTGCGGCCCACAACTCGCGCCAGGGCGGCACCGTAGGAGCCGCCGGCGAGGGCCCGCTGCGCCGCCGCTCCGCGCCAGAACTCCGCCGCCAGCGCCGCCAGCGCGAAGGAGGCGAAGGCGAACAGCGCCAGGGCGAACGGCTCCGAGAGCGCGTCGCTGAACACGGCGACCGCAACCGTCGCGCCCACCGCGACTCCCAGCGGCCAGCGCACCAACCCCCACAGCGAGCCCGCGCTGACCCGGCGCCAGGCCAGCAAGGGGCCGATCCCGGTGAACAGCACCAGCACGATCGCAAGCGGGGCCGTGTAGCGGTCGAACCACGGCGAGCCGAGCGAGGAGCGCTCGCCGGTGAGCGCCTCGGCGATCAGCGGGAAGAAGGTGCCCCAGAAGATCACCGCGCAGAGCCCGACCAGGAGCAGGTTGTTGACCAGGAAGACCGACTCGCGCGACGCCAATGACTCGATTCGCCGCTCGGAGCGCAGCGCGTCCATGCGCGAGACGATCAGCGCCGCCGAGCCGAGCACCACCACCGCGATCAGCCCGAGCAGCGGCCCGCCCACGGTCGAGGCGCCGAAGGCGTGGATCGACTCGAGGATCCCCGAGCGGACCAGGAAGGTGCCGAGCAGGGCGAGCGAGAACGTCGCCACGATCAGCGACACGTTCCAGACCCGCAGCATCCCGCGCTTCTCCTGGACCATGATCGAGTGCAGGAACGCGGTGCCGACCAGCCACGGCATCAGCGAGGCGTTCTCGACCGCGTCCCAGCCCCAGTAGCCGCCCCAGCCGAGCTCCGAGTACGACCAGCGGGCGCCGAGCAGGATCCCGATCCCGAGCAGGAGCCAGGCGATGAGCGCGAAGCGCCGGATCGTGCGGATCCAGCTCGCGTCGACCCGCCGCGTGACCAGCGCCCCGATCGCGAACGCGAACGGGATCGCGAAGAAGACGTAGCCGGAGTAGAGCATCGGCGGGTGGATCGCCATCGCCGGGTGGCGGAGCAGCGGGTTGAGCCCGACCCCCTCCGCCGGCGCCGGGTCGAGGCGGGCGAACGGGTGGGCGCCGCCGGCGAGCAGCATCAACCCGCAGAAGAAGAGCCCGAGCCCGGCGAGCACGGCGGTCGCGTACGGGACCACCTCTCGGTGGCGGTTGCGGGTGAGCCACAGCACCGCGCTCGCCGCGATCGAGAGCACCCAGGCCCAGAGCAGCAGCGACCCGCCCTGGCTTCCCCACATCGCGGTCATCTTGTAGAGGGTCGGGGTGGTGGTCGAGGAATGGTCGGCGACCAGCTCGACCGAGAAGTCGGAGCGCAGGAACGCGGCCTGGAGCACGACCACGCTGATGGTGAGCAGCGCGCAGAGCGCGTAGACCGCGCGCCGGGAGGAGTCGACGGCGCGCCGGTCGCCCTTGCGGGCGCCGTAGAGCGCCGCCCCGGCCGCGTAGGCGCAGGCGACCGCGGCGGCGACCAGGCAGGCAGCGCCGAGCGGGATCACTCGGTGATGATCACGTGCTCGGGGTCCTCCTCGGCCTCGTCGGAGAACTTCGACGGGCACTTGGTGATCAGGCTGTCCTTCTCGGCGACGAAGGTGCCGTCGCTCACGGTGCCGCTGACGATCACCTCGCGCCCCTCTCGAAACGGGTCCGGGATGGTGCCGGTGTAGGTGACCGGGATCGCCGCCGACGGGTCCTCGCGGTCGGTGACCTCGAAGAGCAGGCGCGAGCCCTGGTGGTCGACCGACCCCTCGGCCACCTTGCCGGTGAGGTCGTAGTCGCCGCCGCTCGCCCCCGCGAGCTCGGAGGGCTGGCGCGCCTCGCTCGAGGCGCTGAACGACGTGTAGACGAGGCCCGCGGCGAGCAGCACGGCGGCGCCGAGCGCGACCACGAGCCGGATCTTCCGCTTGCGATCCGGGTCCATGGGAGACCCCGGATTATCGCAAGCGCCTCATGGCGCGGACTTTGTCTCGCTATCCGAAACAAACTCCGCGCCTCCCTCGCGGCCCCGCTCGAGCGCCTTCGTAGAATCGCCGCCGTGGCCGACGACCGCGTCCTCCTGATCACCGGCGCCTCGACGGGGATCGGCGCCGCGACCGCCCGGGCGGCGGTCGACGCCGGCTACCGGGTCGTGCTCGGCGCCCGCTCGGAGGAGAAGCTCGCCGAGCTTGCCGCCGAGCTCGGCGGCCCGGAGCGGGCGCTGGCCGTTCGCTGCGACGTCACCGAGTGGCCGGACAACGAGCGGCTCGCCGCCGCCGCGCTCGAGGGCTTCGGCCGCATCGACGCCGTCTTCGCCAACGCCGGCTTCGGCGCCCAGCGGGGCTTTCTCGAAGAGTCGCCCGAGCACTGGCGCTCGATGGTGCTCACCAACGTGCTCGGCGTCGCCTACACGATCCGGGCCACCCTCCCCCACCTGCTCGAGCGCGGCGAGGGCCACTACCTGATCACCAGCTCGGTCGCCGGCCGCCGCGCCCTGCCGGGCTCGCTCTACTCGGCGACCAAGTGGGCGGCGACCGCGATCGGCGAGGCGCTGCGCCAGGAGCTTCGCCAGATGCACGACAACCGCCGCATCCGCGTCACCCTGATCGAGCCGGGGATGGTCGACACGCCGTTCTTCGACGATCGCCCCGGCCCCGACGACGCGCTGCACGACGACGACATCGCCCGCGCGGTCCTCTACGCGCTCGACCAGCCCGAGCGCGTCGACGTCAACGAGATCCTGATCCGGCCGAGCTCGCAGCAGAGCTGAGCGCGAGCGACGCCGAGATGAAGCTGACCGCGATCGGTGTGCCGTGAGGCGCTTGAGCGCTCAGGGGGTCCATGGATCCCGTGAGGGCTCAACCGTGCCGGTCTACTTCGGCGGCAGGGAGGCGGCGAAGTCGGCGCCGGCGGCCACCCAGCGCGCGAGGTCCTCGTCCGAGGCCACCCCCTCGGCCGCGACCATGACCCAGGCGCGCATCGGACGGCCCGTGAGGTCGAAGTCACTTACGTGCACCTCGCCGAGCGCCGCCTCGGCCGCCTCCGGGCCGATCCTGGCGATCAGGTCGTCGCCGTTGACCCCGCAGGCCATGTTCCCGGCGACCATGAAGCAGATCCCGCCGAACATCTCCCGCTCGCCGACGCCCTCACGGGCGGACAGCACCTCACGGATTCGCTCGGCAAGCCCCTCGTCGTAGGCCATCGCGGGAGGGTACCCAGCGGCATCAGGCGGGTCCGCCTTCGGCGTACCCTGAAGCCCATGGCGCCCGACACCGGCTTTCCGACCCAGGACGCGCAGGCCGACTTCAGCCGCGCTCGCCGCCGCCAGGCGCTCTCGCGGCTCGCCCGGCGGCTTCGGCGCGAGCCTGACGACGTCAACCTGATCCTGCCCTTCGACGAGGTGGTCGAGGCGCTCGGGCGCCGCGGGGAGCAGCGCCTGGGCCAGCAGACGATCCCGCTCGACTCGATCGTCGGCACGGTGGACCGCGCGCGCGAGTTCGACCGCCGCTTCCGGCCGACCTCGCGCCGGGTCCGCAGGCGCTGGCAGGGGATCGCCGAGGCGATGCGCCGCGGCCAGTCGATGCCGCCGATCCGCGTCTACCGGATCGGCGACCTCCACTTCGTCGAGGACGGCCACCACCGGGTCTCGGTCGCCCGCCAGCTCGGGCTCGAGCTGATCGACGCCTACGTGACCGAGATCGTCACCGAGGTCGGCGCCGGCCCCGAGACCCTGCCCCGCGACCTGCCGCTGAAGAGCCACGAGCGGCTGTTCTTCGAGCGGGTGCCGCTGCCGCCCGAGGCGCGCGCCCGCATCCAGCTCGCCGACGAGTGGCGCTACGCGACCCTCGCCGAGGGAATCGAGGCCTGGGGCTTTCGGCTGATGCAGGAGCGGGGCGAGTTCATGACCCGTGAGCAGGTCGCCCGCGCCTGGTTCGAGGAGGAGTACCTGCCGGTGGTCGAGACGATGCGAGAGGCGGGCCTCTTCGGCCGCGGCACCGAGGCCGAGGCCTACACCCGGGTCGTCAGCCTCCGCTACCTGATCCTCCGCACCCACGAGTGGAGCGACGACGTGGTCGAGCGGCTGCGTGCGGAGCTCGAGCGGCCGCCGCGTCGCAGCGACGACACGATGGAGCACCGGCTGCGTCGCGAGCTGCGCTGAGCCCCGGCCGGAGCGCTCGGCCGGTGAAGGTGTCCCGGGCGGGCCGGGCTATCCGCGGGTCAGGCTGGCGCCGCTCTGCGGGTCGAAGAGATGGAGCTTGCTCGCATCGACCCAGAGCTCCGCGTCCTCGCCCTCCTTGACCGGGCTCGCGGCGGCGAGCCGGGCGACCACCTGCCCCTCGCCTGAGCTCGGGAGGTCTTCGGCGCCGGCATCCGCGGCGAGCTCGTCGAGCTCCCGCGAGCTGACGGCCTCGCCCTCGACCGGGAAGTAGGCGTAGAGCTCGGACCCCATCGACTCGAGCACGTCGATGTTCGCCCGGAAGGTGCTGCCGCGCCCGTGGGCCTCGGGCGCCACCAGGGAGGCGTCCTCGAAGCTCTCCGGCCTGATCCCGGCGATCACCTGGCGGCCGCCGTCGACCTGACCGAGCCGCGCGCGGACCTCCTGGGACATCGTCAGCTCGCCGAGCGGGAGGCTGACCCGGTCGCCGTCGATCCGGGCGGGCATGAAGTTCATCGCCGGCGAGCCGATGAAGCCGGCCACGAACAGGTTGTTGGGATCCGCGTACAGCTCCGCGGGCGTGCCGACCTGCTGGAGGGCGCCGGCCCGCATCACCGCGACCCGGTCGCCGAGCGTCATCGCCTCGGTCTGGTCGTGCGTGACGTAGACGGTGGTCGTCCCGAGCCGCTTCTGGATCCGCGAGACCTCGGTGCGCATCTGCACGCGCAGCTTCGCGTCGAGGTTGGAGAGCGGCTCGTCCATCAGGAACGCCTTCGGGTCGCGGACGATCGCCCTGCCCATCGCCACCCGCTGGCGCTGGCCGCCGGAGAGGTTGGCGGGCCTGCGGTCGAGGTGCGCGGTGAGGTCGAGGATCCGCGCGGCCTCCTCGACCTTCTCCTTGATCTCCGATGCCGGCGCCTTCGCGAGCTTGAGCGGGAAGGCCATGTTGTCGCGCACGGTCATGTGCGGGTAGAGCGCGTAGTTCTGGAACACCATCGCGATGTCGCGCTCCTTCGGCGCCATCTGGTTGACCACGTCGTCGCCGATCCGCAGCTCGCCGTCGGTGATGTCCTCGAGCCCGGCGATCATCCGCAGCGCCGTCGACTTGCCACAGCCCGACGGGCCGACGAGGATCACGAACTCGCCGTCGCCGACCTCGAGGTTCATGTCCTTGACCGCCTCGAAGCCATCCGGGAAGCGCTTGCTGATGCCGTTGAGAACGATCTCAGCCACTGGGTTCCTCCTTATCCCTTCACGGCGCCCGCGGTCAGGCCGGCCACGATCCGGCGCTGGAAGATCAGTACGAAGATGATGATTGGAATTGTGACGATCACCGCCGCCGCCGCGATGTTCCCGGTCGGCTGGGTGAACTGGGACTCACCGGTGAAGAAGGCGAGCGCCGCCGGCACCGTGCGCGACGCGTCCGACGAGGTCAGCGAGATCGCGAACAGGAAGTCGTTCCAGGCGAAGATGAAGACCAGGATGGCCGCCGTGAACACGCCCGGAGCGGCGAGCGGGACGATCACCTTGGTGAACGCCTGGAACGGCGTCGCCCCGTCTACCGCGGCCGCCTGCTCGAGGTCCCAGGGGATCTCGCGGAAGAAGGCGACCAGGATGTAGATCGCCAGCGGCAGCGCGAAGGCGAGGTAGGGGATGATCAGCCCGGGATAGGTGTCGTAGAGGCCCAGCGCCCGCCACATGTCGAACAGCGGGCCGATCGTCGAGATCGCCGGGAACATCGCGATCGCCAGCGCCGCCGCGAGGATCAGCGCCTTGCCCGGGAACGTGAGCCGGGCGATCGCGTAGGCGGCGAACGAGGCGAGGACGATCGCGATCACGGTCGAGATCAGGGCGATCAGGATCGAGTTGATCAGCGGCGCGATGAACGGGCTGTCGCTGACCCCGCCGCTGAACAGGACGTCGTAGTTGTCCCACGAGAACTCGGACGGGATGAA
The DNA here is from genome assembly GCA_050697155.1 of Solirubrobacterales bacterium. Classification (GTDB taxonomy): domain Bacteria; phylum Actinomycetota; class Thermoleophilia; order Solirubrobacterales; family 70-9; genus JBOGZD01. Next base: position 7,973 of record JBOGZD010000056.1, read on the forward strand.
GCGCTGGTCGGTGATCGTCTCCGGGGTCTTGAACGAGAGCGAGACGATCCACAGCACCGGGACGAGCGCGAACAGAAGCACCAGCACCATCCCGACCGACCACAGCGCGTACTCCCTCGTCCCTCGCTCCATCGTCGCCTCCTAGGCCCCCGGCCTGCCCTCCTCCACCCGCACGCCGAAGCCGCGGATGAAGAGGAACGCGATCAGCAGCACCGAGAAGAAGATCAGCACCGAGACCGCCGAGCCGACCCCCAGATTGAGCCGCTCGATGAGCTGGTTGAAGCCGAGGATCGAGACCGACTCGGTGTCCTGGGCCCCCCCGGTCATGATGAAGATCGTGTCGAAGATCCGGAACGCGTCCAGGGTGCGGAACAGCAACGCGACCAGGATCGCCGGCTTCAGCAGCGGCAGCGTGATCCGGAAGAAGCGCTGCCGCGCGGTCGCGCCGTCGACCTTGGCGGCCTCGTAGAGGCCTGGATCGATCGTGGTCAGCCCGGCGAGCAGGAGCAGGGCGATGAACGGAGTCGTCTTCCAGACCTCGGCCATGATGATCACCGCGAAGGCGCTGAAGCGGTCGCCGAACCAGGCCTTGTCGTCGGCGACCAGCGGAAGGTTGTTGACGAACCCGGTGTCGGGCGCGAACGCGAACTGCCACGAGAACGCCGCGACCACGGTGACGATCCCGTACGGGATCAGAACCGAGGTCCGGATCACGCCGCGGCCGAAGATCGCCCGGAACATGACCAGCGCGATCGCCATCCCGAGCACGAGCTCGAGCCCGACCGCGATCACGGTCACGAACAGGGTGTTGAAGACGTCCTGCCACCAGAGCTCGGACGTGAGCACGGTCGAGTAGTTCTCGAGGCCGGCGAATCCGCCCTCCTCGGGAAAGCGCAGGTCGATCTCCTGCAGCGAGAGCACGATCGCGTAGCCGATCGGGTAGGCGGTGACGAGGAGCATCGCGACCACCGCCGGCGCGCACAGCATCCAGCCGAGGCGGCGCTCGGCGCGCGTCTGCTCGGTGATCTTCGGGGCGGGGGCCGTCGCCGCCTCCATCAGAGCAGCCCCTCCCTGAGCACCGCCTGCTCGATCTTGTCAAGCAGGTCGTCGTAGACCGGCCCCGGGTCCTGCGGGTCGATCTTCGACGGTGAATGAAGCGCCCGCTGGATCGCCAGCGAGAGGTCGGTGTAGGCGGGGGTCAGCGGGCGCGGCGCGGCGGTGGCGATCGAGCGCCGGATGTCGTCGGCGAAGTCGGGGAACGCATCCTGCACGACCTTCTCCTCGTAGAGGTCCTCGCGCGAGGGCGGCAGGCCATCGAGCTCGGTCGCGGTGAGCTGGCTCTCGGCGTTCGAGAGGCAGGCCGCGGCCTCGAACGCCAGCTCGGGGTTCTCCGAGAAGGCGCTGACGCCGAGGTTGAAGCCGCCGAGCGGAGGCCTCGACTCCTGATCGGGGACCACCCGCGGGAGCTTCGCGGCGTCCATGTTCTCCGCGATCTCGGGGGCGTTGGCCCCGGCGCTGGCGAAGGCGAAGGTGTAATTGAGCATGAACGGCGAGTCCCCGGCCTCGAAGCCGAGCCTCGCCGTGTCCTCGGTGGAGGTGTCGATGTTCGGGGCGGCGGCGGGTGAGCCGGAGAGCTGGCCGATCACCGACAGCGCCGCCTCGGTCGGGGCCTGCTCGAGATCGACCTCGGTCGGCCCGGCGAGGATCTCGGTCCCCGCCGACTGGATCATCGTGTTGGCCCAGACCGTGTAGCCCTCGTAGCGGTTCGCCTGCACCTGGACGAACCCCCCGGCCTCCTCGGCGTCGGCGATCATCTCCTCCCAGGTCGCCGGGGGCTCTTCGACCTCGTCCGTGCGGTACCAGAGCAGCTGGGTGTTGGAGTTGAACGGGGCGCCGTAGAGCTGGCCCTCGAACGAGGCGGTCTCGAGCACGGGGGCGAACACGCTCTCGGTCACCTGCTGCTCGAGCTCGCCCTCCCACGGCCGCAGCCAGCCGGCGTTCGCGAACTCCGCCGTCCAGATCACGTCCATGCCGATGATGTCGACGGTGGAGTCCTCGGCCCCGAGCCGGCGGACGAGCTGCTCGCGCTGCTGGTCGGCCAGGGTCGGCAGCAGCTCGACCTCGACGGTGTAGCGCCCGTCCGACTCCTCGCTACAGCGCTGGGCGACCTCCTGGATCGTGCCGCCGGGCTGGATCGCGACGAACCAGTTGAGGGTGGTGCCGGCGCCGGCCTCGTCGTCGCCCCCCGTGCACCCGGCGGTCAAGAGGATCGCCCCCGCGGCGAGCAGGCTCAGCGTTCCCCTTGTCCGGCGCCTTGCGCCCAACGGTCTCCTCTCCGTCTGCCCGCGGGAAGCGGGCGTTAGCCCTATGCCCGGAGAGCGGGCCCTTCAAACCCGGGCGGGCCCTGATCGCCATGATGCAGTTCCTGATTCTGCCGCTCTCGTTTCTCTCGGTCAGCTTCATGCAGGAGGACCTGATGCCCGGTTGGATGCAGGTGGTGGCCGGCGGACGATGGTCTGGCAGGTCGAGAACGTGTCCGGGACCCCGCACAGCTTCCACCCTCACGGGGTCAGCTTCCGGCTGCTCGACTACGCCGGCAGCCCGCCGCCGCCCCAACTCTCGGGCTGGGAGGACACGGTGCTCGTGCCCCCGAACGAGAGCATCCGCTTCCTGGTCCGCTTCCAGCCCTACGCCGACCCCGCCACCCCCTACATGTTCCACTGCCACATCCTCGAGCACGAGGACCGCGGGATGATGGGCCAGATGGTGGTGGTCGAGCCGGGCCAGGAGGCCCAGCGTCCGCCAGACGCCCACGAGGGCTGAGCGCCACCCGCGCGACACTCACGTTGGCCGCGATAGTCGCGGCAAACGTTCCGCTCGCTGGTTTGGATCGGGTCAGTCGAGCGCGCCCCAGCGGGTGCAGGCGTCGGCGGCGGCGGCGAGCGCCGGCTCGAGCGCCTCGCCCGCGCGCGCGGCGTCCCAGCCGCGGGCGGCGATCCCGGCGACCAGGGTGCCCATGAAGGCGTCGCCGGCGCCGAGGGTGGAGACCACCTCGACCCGGGGCGAGGGCGCCTCGGTCTCGCACGCGCCGCGCAGCACCGCGCCCTCCTCGCCGAGCGTGACCGCGGCCAGCTCGGCACCGAGCGCCGCCAGCTCGTCCGCGGCCCGGCGCGGGTCCTCGACCCCGGCGATCGCCACCGCCTCCTCGCGGTTTGTCCGGACCATGAACGAGCCGGCGACCAGCCCGCGCGAGACCTCCGCCGCCGGGGCCGGGTCGCCGCCCCAGCGGTTGGGGCGGATGTTGGGGTCGAAGCAGACCGGGATCCCGCGCTCGAGCGCCAGCTCGCGGGCGCGCAGGGTGACTCGGCGCTCGCCCTCCGATGCGAGCGTGGTCGAGCCGAAGACCAGCGCCGAGGCGGCGCCGAGCGCCTGCTCGAGTTGCGGCTCGATCGCCTCGACCGCGATCCGCACCGCGTCGCCGTAGATCTCGAAGGTCGCGTCGCCGGCGTCGTCGAATCTCGCGAACGCGATCGGCGTCTGCTCATCGGCGAGCAGCTCGAAGTAGCGCAGGTCGACCCGCTCGCGCTCGAGCCGCTCGGACAGCCACCTCCCCCACTCGTCGTCGCCGGCGGCGCCCGCGAGCCCGACCTCGGCGCCGGCCCGCGCCGCGGCGACGGCGACGTTGGCGAGCGCGCCGCCGAAGTGGGGCGCGAACGAGCCGGCCTCGGCGAGCGAGCGCGCCCGCCGCTCGGCAACCAGGTCGACGAGCGCCTCGCCGAGACAGAGGATCATCGGCTCGGCGCCGTCGGCGCTAGGCGGCCGCCGGCGCCGGGGAGTCGGCCCGCCGGCGGACCCGGTAGAGCGCCGGGCGGTCGCGGCGGACCGGCGCCGGCAGGTCAGGCTGGGCGTCGGCGACCAGGGTCAGGTCCTCGAGCTCGACCGCGCCGCCGAGCAGGCCGAGCAGCGCGTCCTCGTCCATCCCCCGCGGCAGCACCAGCCGAGCCGGTAGAGGATCGGGTAGGGATCACGAGGCGGACGATAACCCCAACCGTCCGGGCTCGGACGGCGCCATGTTTGGGCGCGCCCCTCCGCGGGAAGGGCAGGTGTTCCCGGCCCCAACCCGGAAGGATTCAGAATGCTCAGCGTCACCGCCGCCGCGACCGAGGCCGTCGAGGCGCTCGTCTCCCAGGCCGAAAGCCCCGACAGCGCCGGGGTGAGGATCACCAGGGCGGAGGAGGAGACCGACCCGGCACGCGAGCTGCGCCTGTCGGTGGTCGAGGCGCCGGCGGAGGGCGATCAGCAGGTGCCCGACGCCCAGGTCTATCTCGAGCCCGAGGTCGCCCCGCTGCTCGACGACAAGACCCTCGACGCCGACGTCTCCGGCGAGCAGATCCGCTTCAGCCTGCGCGAGTAGGGCCGCACGCCGAGCGCGCGGATCGCCCGGCACGCTCAGGGGGCGGGCCGCCGGCAGTCGCTGCCCTGCACCCGGACCACCTGTAGGGCCAGGTCGATCTCCCTGGGCCGCTCGCCGTCCGCGGGAAAGAGCGCGCACTCGGCGGGCGTCGCACAGCCGCACTCCTTCGCCACCTCGAGCCACCCCTTCATCGCCCTGGTCCGCTCCAGCAGCGCCTCGACCTCGCCGAGCTTCTGGCTCGAGAGCGAGCGCATCGGCTCGCCCATGCCGTCGGCGGTGTCGATGCCCTCGATCAGCTCCTTGATCTCGCGCAGCTTGAACCCCGCGCCCTGGGCGACCCCGATGAACCCCAGCTTGCCGAGCACCTCGGGGTCATAGCGGCGCTGGCCCCCGAGCCGGTCGGGCTCGGGGAGCAGGCCGATCCGCTCGTAGTAGCGGATCGACGACGTCGCCACCCCCGCGCGGCGCGCCACCTCTCCGATCGTCAGCTCCGGAAATCCATCCACCGCGGATCGGGCCCTTGACTTGAACCCCACTTCAAGGCGCATGGTAGCCCGCGCACGGTCAGATCCACGCAAACCAAAGGAGGTACCGATGACCGTTAAGAGCAGCGGATCCCTCGACCTCGAGGCGCTCAAGCGCGGCTACGAGGAATGGGACACAGACGCCCTACTCGCCCTCTACGCAGACGAGGTCGAGCTGATCCAGATCGACCGCGACAATCCCCCGAGCTCGCCCCGGGTCCGCCACGGCAAGGAGGTGTTCAAGGGCATGTTCGAGCACTGCGCCAGCGTCGGCGTCAAGGCGACGGTGGAGAACGCCGTGGCCGCGGACGAGCGGGCGGCCGCCACGGTCACCTGCGAGTTCCCCGGCGGGCGCACGGTGGTCGCTAACGCGACCTTCGAGCTCCGCGACGGGCGCATCGTCCGCGAGCTCGACGTCAGCTCGGGCGACGCCTGAGAGCCCGCGTCCCTACCGGCCCGATCCGCGCGTGGCGCCGCGCGCGGATCGGGCCGCTCAGGCCTCTGCGTGCCCCCATGTCCGGAGCGCCGCCAGCGCGTCCGCTTCGTCGGAGTACTCCGCGAAGTGGACGACCAATCCGTCTCGCAGCGTGAAGAGCAAGTCCGCCAGATCACCGAGTTGGCATGAAGGGCTCCGCTTTTCGCTCCGCGCGAGCAGCGGCAGCCCCCAGTCCGTTTCGCCTTCGTGCCGTGCCTTCGCCCTCCGTTTGAGGGCATCCTCCGGGAGGAAATGAAGCGGCTCTATCTCCTGCGCCATGCGAAGTCGAGTTGGGACGACCCCACGCTGACCGACCACGACCGCCCCCTGGCGCCGCGCGGTCGCCGCGCCGCCGAGGTCATGGCGAAGCACCTACAGCGCAACGGGATTGCGCCCGCGCTGGTGCTGTGCTCGGGATCGAGGCGCACCCATCAGACGCTGACGCGGATCGCACCCGGCCTGGGCGACAGCGCTGAGGTCCAGATCAGGCCCGAGCTTTACGCGGCCGCTTCCGCCGACCTGCTCGAGGTGCTGCGCGGACAGCCCGACGAGATTGGGTCGGTGATGGTGATCGGCCACAACCCCGGGATCCAGGACCTCGCCCTGAGCCTCGCTCGAGGCGGCCCCGAGATCGCGCGGGTGAGGCGCAAGTTTCCGACTGCGGCGCTGGCAACGCTCGAGCTCGAGGGGAGCTGGCGCGGGCTGGCGCCCGGTACGGCTGAGCTGACGTCGTTCGTGAAGCCGAAGGAGCTGACCGGCAGCGCGGCGGGAGGCCGATGAACGGAGGTCGGGTGATCCGTTGGCTGCTCAACTCGCTGCTCTACTTCCCGTCCCGCGCGATCATCGAGACGCCGGACGGGGCGGGGGTTGACTACCGCGACCTGCGGCTTCAGACCGACGACGGGCAGCGGCTGCACGGCTGGTGGATCGGCGCCCGGACGGACCCGCTCTGCCATCTGCTGCTCTGCCACGGCAACGCCGGCAACGTGGGCGACCGCGTCCTCCACGCCGCCCTGCTGACGGCCACCGGATTCGACGTGCTGCTGTTCGACTATCGCGGCTATGGCCGCAGCAGCGGGAGGCCGAGCGAAGAGGGCACCTACCGCGATGCGCGCGCGGCGCTGGCCTGCCTGCTCGATCAGCCCGGGGTGGACGCCGGGCGCGTCTTCTATCTCGGCGAGTCGATCGGCGGCGCCGTCGCGCTCGATCTCGCGCTCGAACGCCCGCCCGCGGGTCTGGTGCTGCTCTCGGCCTTCACCGGCGTCCGCGATCTTGGCCGTCTGCACTACCCGTTCGTCCCCGCACGCCTCGTCCCCGACGCCTACCCGACCCTGCGTCGCATCGGGGAGCTTGAGGCTCCGCTCCTAGTCCTGCACGGCGAGCGCGATGACATCGTCCCGCTCTCGCAGGGCAGGGCCCTGTTCGAGGCCGCGCCGGGGCCAAAGCGCATGCACGTCTTCCCCGGCCTCGGCCACAACGACCTCGTGCCGCTCGCCGGCATGGAGCTCGCCCGGGTGATCGCCGCCTGGGTACGCGGGCTTGACGGGCCGCCGCTCGCCGATTGATCGCCTGGGACAGCATCGCCGCGCTTCCCCTTCGCGCGAGACCGAGCACTCGATGAGTGCCGCGGACCGTCGGGGCTGACGTCGACAGCGGCACGGCCGCGCCGGTGTAACGCTGCGCGGCCTCGCGGGACGAACCGGCCGCAACGAGAAATCCACCGACGCGCTCGCCCACGGCGGTGCGCGCGACGAAGGAGGGAACGATGGAGACTACCGAGACCGCAGCCGTGGACGAGGGCAAGCTGGAGGCATTCATGGGCCAGGCCGTGACCGACATGGGCGCGGCGATGAACGGGGTGCTGGTGATGCTGGGCGGCGAGCTCGGCCTGTGGAAGGCGCTCGCCGGCGCCGGGCCGTTGAGCGCCGCAGAGGTCGCCGAGCGCAGCGGGGTCGCAGAGCGCTACGTGCGCGAGTGGGCCTCGGCCCAGGCGGCCAGCGGGTACCTCGAATACGAAGCCGACGCCGACACCTTCGAGCTGCCGCCCGAGCAGGCGATGGCGTTCGCCGACGAGGACAGCCCGGTCTACATGCTCGGCGGCTACAGCGTGATCAGCTCGACCTACAAGGACCGTGCGCGGATCGCGGAGCGGTTTCGCAAGGGCGAAGGGTTCGGTTGGCACGAGCACGACCCGGAGCTGTTCGTCGGCACCGAGCAGTTCTTCCGGCCGGGCTACCGCGCCCACCTGGTCGCGGAGTGGATCCCTGCCCTCGAGGGCGTTGAGGAGAAGCTGCACCAGGGTGGCAAGATCGCCGATATCGGTTGTGGTCATGGGATCTCGACGGTGCTGATGGCGAAGGCCTTTCCGCAATCCACGGCCCACGGCTTCGACTATCACGACGAGTCGATCGAGCGCGCGAAGCGGATCGCGGAAGCCGAAGGCGTTGCCGGGAACACCGATTTCGAGGTGGCGAGCGCGAAGGACTTCCCGGGCGAGGGCTATGACCTGGTCTGCTTCTTCGACTGCCTCCACGACATGGGCGACCCGGTGGGGGCGCTCCGCCATACCCGCGAGGCGCTCGAGGACGACGGCTCTGTGATGCTCGTCGAACCGTTCGCCGCCGACACGTTGGCGGAGAACCTCAATCCCGTCGGACGGGTCTTCTACGCCGCTTCGACCCTGGTCTGCACTCCCTCCTCTCTCGACCAGGAGGTCGGACTGGGACTCGGGGCGCAGGCGGGCGAGCAGCGCCTACGAGAGGTGGCCGAGGAGGCGGGGTTCAGCCGCTTCCGCCGCGCGACCGAGACGCCGTTCAACCTCGTGCTCGAGGCGGGGCCGTAGATCGGCGAGAATGCGCCCGGCCTCGCACCGACCCGGTGCTGGGCCGGGCGCAGTCGGGACAAGAATGGGGGCTTCGCCGGCATCTGCGGCGGGAGTTCATACGCCTGGCTGCCGAGACGGTCGTAGTCGGACATGGCATTCCGTTCAAGGGGACACCAGCCGAGGCCGTCGGAGCGGCTCGCGCGGTCAGGATCTAATCGGCACTGAGAGCGCTTGGGTAATCGCCGTCGTGGTCCTCGATCGGCTCGGGCGGCGAGCGATCGAGGGGGCAGCGTCTGCAGTCCAACCCGAATCCCACGGACCGAACGCCGAAACCGATACCACTCCGTCCCGGCCCGGCACCGAGCCGTGGATCAGTGAGGCTCAGTCTCAGCTCACCGCTTTCTTCACGAGCGCGCCGATCTTTTTCTCTTCGGCGGCGGTCAGCCGCTTCAGCGCGAAGGAGGTCGGCCACATGGCGCCTTTGTCGAGGTTCGCCGTGTCGTTGAAGCCGAACGTCGCGTACCTCGATTTGAACTTCTGCGCGCTTTGGAAGAAGCAGACGACCTTGCCGTCCTTGGCATACGCGGGCATCCCGTACCAGGTTCTCGGCGAGAGGGCTGGCGCGCTGGCTTTGATGATGGCATGGAGCCGCTCGGCCATGGCGCGATCCGGTTTCGGCATCTCGGCGATCTTCGCGAGCACGGCTTTTTCGGCGTCCGCCTCCTTTTCCGCGCGGGAGCGGCGGCGCGCTTCCGCCTTCACCTCTTGGGCGCGCTCCTTCATCGCGGCTCGTTCCTCGTCCGTAAATCCCTTGGACGCCTTGCCGGTGGTTCTCTTGGCGGACTGCTGCGTGGCCTTCTTTGCGGGTTTCCTCTCAGCCATTGCGAAAGCACCTCCGTGCCTGGAACGAGCCCCAGCCGCTTGACCTCCGGGGATGGTAACGGCCGAACCGTCGCGAGAACCGAGCTCGCGAGCGAGCCCCGAAGTGGCCGTCGCACCCCCGCCATGAACAGGCTCGCTCGCTTGCCGTCCCGCTCGGCGTCGTCCCCTGTCGCTGTGGCCGGCTAAGTCGGCGCTGCCCCTTCGCGCGAGGACCAGCAGAAGACTAGGCGGGATTGGTGGCTACTTGCCGCCGGTGTCCGAGTCGTTCTGCGCGGCGAACCAGTCGACGATTGCGGGCATCGTCTCCTCGAAGCCTCCCGGCAGGAACAGGTTGAGCGCGCCCGCACGGCTCGGGCTGCGGTTCTCGAAGTCGTGGGTAACCCCGGCCGGGATACGTAAGAACGAACCACGCGGAGCATCCAGCCACTCCTCGTCGACGAGGAAGCTCATCGTGCCCTCGATGACGTAGAAGATCTCCACGTTTTCCTCGTGCGAATGCGGGCCCGGTCCTGAGTCGCCGGACTCCAGCCACCATTCCGAGACGCAATATCGATCGTCGGTCTCGGGGCCGTCCGCCTTGAAGACCGCCCGCATTGGGCCTGCCTGGTAGGAGCGCCCGCTCCCAGGCGGCAAGAAGATAACGTCGGACGTGCCGGCGTTCTGCGACATTCGGCAAAGCGTACGCGGGCACTTGCCGAAGTCTGTCGGCCGAACGCATCGCTCCTCCTTCGCGCGAGCAGGAGGCGCGGCCGGTTGCGGGTGTCCCGGTACCTACTCGTCGTCCTTGGGCAAGCGGAAACCGACCTGGCGTTTCGGCCGCGGAGGCGGCGAGATCAGTTGTCGAAGTGCCTGAAAGATCTGGGCCAGCTGCTGGTCATGCTGTCCTAGTGGCCCGTCCTGCAAGTCGCGTCCCGAGATTGGCTCACGCCTCCAGAACCTTCCCGCTGTAGGTCCACTTGAACGGTTTGGCGGTCTGGTTGTAGGCCTCGACGAAGGCGAGCATCTGCTCGGCGAGGTCCTCCTCTGAGGTGAAGGCGCCGTGCTTCAGCAGGCGCCGTGCCAGGATCGAGAAGAAGATCTCGACCTGATTCAGCCACGAGGCGTGGGTCGGGGTGAACTGGAAGCTCCAGCGCGGGTGCTCGGCCAGCCAGTCCTGAACCTCTTGGGTCTTGCGGGTCGAGAGGTTGTCGGTGATCGCGACGATCTTCTGGTCCTCGACGACCGGGATCTCCTCGTCGAGCAGGTCGAGGAAGCGGATCAGGTCGTAGCGGTTGCGCGTCTTCGACGCCATCGCCAGCACGTCGCCTGCGTGGACCTTGAGCCCTGCGAACAGACACTGGGTGCCGTTGCGCTTGTACTCGTGCTCGCGCCTCGCCGGCTTTCGGGGCTCGGGTGCGGTGTCGGGCTTCACCGGCGCCTTGGCCTGGATCCCGGTCTTCTCGTCGATCGAGACGACCAGCACGTTCTCGGGCGGGTCGACGTAGAGCCCGCAGACGTCGGCCGCCCGCTCGTTGAACTCGGGCGAGAACTCGCTCATGATCCAGTACTCGGTGCGGTGCGGCTTGATCTCGGCCCGCGCGAGGATCGCATGGGCCTGCGAAGCCGACATGCCCACCTCCGCGCCGAGCTCCTCGTAAGTCCAGCGGTCGCGCCGCTGGCCGGACTCGGTTTCGGGCGGGCGTGTGCACGCCTTGGCGATCAGGCGCGCCCTGACCTCGGGTCCGTGGGTGAGCGGGCGGCCCGAGCGCGGCGCGTCGGAGAGCCCGGCCATCCCCTCGCACTCATAGCGGCGCCGCCAGCGCTTAACGAGGCGATCCGAGCATCCCACCCGGGCCGCGATCTCGGGCGCCGAGAGCCCCTCGGCTGCGCAGAGCACGATCTGCGCGCGTTCCACCAGCCGCCGCTCGGCGCGTCGGGAGCGCACGATCCGCTCAAGCTCGACTCGATCCTCCGTGGGCACCTCGACTCGCTTGCCGGCCATCTTCGCCTCCATCGTCGCCAACCAGGACGACGACGGATTCACGATTTCGGGGAGGAGTCCTTGACCCGGGACGGAACTTGCAGGATGAACCACTAG
>JBOGZD010000057.1:0-19050 GCA_050697155.1 Solirubrobacterales bacterium
TCCGCGAATATCAGTCTGACCGCGCGTCGCGAAAGGCGTCGGCGCCCGGATCGCCTGCTCGGTGATCGAATTGGAGAGGTGATGAGAGCATGCGGACCGCGATGAGGGACGGCGTGCCATATCAGATGACCGGCACGCGGTGCCGGATCGCCGACGGCAGCCGGGCGACGATCTCGGTCGCGTCGATCGCGGCATGGACCGGGAGCGTGAGCAGCGTCCGGGTCAGTCGTCTGGGGTGCGGTTCGCGCCAGTTGACGCGCACCGACAGGTACGGGACGAGGGCGATCAGCGACGGCAGCGGCCGCCCGCGCCCGATCGCGAGGCCGAGCAGCGTCGCCGCGAGCGCCCCGTGGACGTTGTTCCAGAAGTGACGGCGATAGAGCGAGTCGTAGAGCTGCGGGTGGCGGGCGATGACGGCGGCCATGTCGGGCCAGCGGGTCGCCTCGCGCAGCGCCGCGGCGAACGTGCGCGACATCACCGCATGCCACACCAGCGCCTCGTCGACGAAGAGGGGCTCGGCTCCGGCCTCGATCGCCCGGTAGGCGAGGTCGGTGTCCTCGCCGCCGAACTCGAAGGTCTCGTCGAACCCGCCGAGCCGCTCGAGCAGCGCACGCGGGTACGCCATGTTGCAAGTCTCGAACCAGCCGGTCGCAACATCGATCCGTTGCGTACGGGCGAAGCCGCCCATCAGGTGGAGCTCGTCAGGGTCCGGCTCGGTGCGGCCCTGATGGAACACCGTGTCGCCGGCGCGAGCGGCAACGAGCGCGGCGAGCCAGCCCGGCGACGCCCGGCAGTCATCGTCGATGAACGCAACGAGCGGCGCCTCGGCCGCGCGCCAGCCGAGGTTGCGCTTCGTGGTCGGGCCCGAGACTCGAGGCTGGGTCAGGTATCGCACCCGGAGGCCGTCGGGTACGGGCGCGAGCGGCGGGGTGGCGTCCTCGTCGCGTACCACCACGACCTCGAACTTGCCTCGGCCGAGCGTCTGCCTGGCGAGCGACTCGAGCGCGAACGCGAGCCGCGTCTCCCTGCCGCGGGTGGGGACTACGACGCTGATCTCGGCGACCCCTGTGCCCACAGCGCAGGCAATTTACTGGTAGGCATTCCGCCCCGTGAGACCGACGATCGCCGTCGTCGCCGCAACCCACGACCGCGCCCGGCGCCTCGCGGGGCTGCTGGTCGCTCTGCGCGCCCAGGAGCGTCGGCCGGACGAGGTGATCATCGTCGACGACGGCTCCGCGGACGGGACCGTGGCCGTGCTGTCGGCCGAGCGCGAGCGGGGCGAGCTCCCTTTGCGGGTGATCAGACGCGAGCGGGCCGCCGGGCCGGCGACCGCACGGGAGGCGGGGTGGCGTGCCGCGTCGGCCGACCTGGTCGCCTTCACCGACGACGACTGCGCTCCGCACCCACGCTGGCTCGCCGCGGCGGTCGCCACCGCCTCTGCAAACCCCGGGTGCTTCATTCAGGGGAGGGTCGAGCCAATCCCGGCCGAACGCGACTCGTGGGGCCCGTTCTCGCACACGATCTGGGTCCGCGATCTCGACCCCAACTTCCCGACCAGCAACATGGTCTACCCGCGCGAGCTCCTCGAGGCCGTCGGCGGCTTCGACGTCGAAACGTTCGGCCGCGAGCCGGGAGGCGAGGACTGCGACCTCGGCTGGCGGGCGATGGAGTCTGGGTCGCGACCGATCTTCGACCCCGACGCCCTCGTCTACCACGCCGTCGACGATCTCGGCCCGCTTGGCAGGCTGCGGCTGGCGGGGCGCTGGACGACGCCGATGATCGCCTACGCGCGCTATCCCGAGCTGCGGCGTCGGGTCTTCATCCATCGCTTCTTCTGGAAGTACAGCCATTGGATCCTGTTCCGGGCGCTGGTCGGCCTGCTGCTCCCGACACGGCTCCACCCCCTGCGCAACTGGCTCATGTACCCCTACCTGCGCAACGTCTGGGCGCGGGGACGGATCGAGGGCGGTGGCCCGGCGCTCGCTCCCTACTACGTCGCCTGCGACCTGGTTGAGGCCTGGGCCGTCGTCCGCGCCGCCGTCCGCACCCGAACGCCCATGTTCTGATCGACCGGTCAAGGCCGATCGGCGGGGCTGCCAGCGGTCGCCGTTACCCTGAGCCCACCTTGGCCTCGGCCCAGCCCAGGATTCCGATCGCGCTGCCGGAGCCGCTGCCAGCGGCGGGTGAGGGGGTGGCGCGGTTCGGGCTGCCGCTGCTGTCGGTCGCCCTGCTCGGGGCGCTCGGGATGGCGTTGTTCACCGATCAGCCGTTGATCGCGATCGCGATCCCGGCGGTGGCGCTCGGCGCGATCGCCTGCGTGCGCCGCCCGGTGGCGGCGATCCTGACCGTGTTCGTGCTCAGCGGCCTGATCAACACCGTCGCGGCGTTTACGCCGATCCCACCGAACCCGCTCGTCGACTACGTGTTGCTCGGGCTCTGGGTCGGGGTGGCCGGCATCTACCTCTCCGGAGGGTCCCCGCGGGTCTTCTGGCTGTGGCCGGCGCTGCTGGCACCGCTGCTCTACCTCGTGGTGACGCTGTTCGGCGTCCTGCTCGTCGATCCGTTCTCGGACGGGTTCGACGCCTTCCGGGCCGCAGCCTGGTACATGGCCGCGATGGTGCTCGTCGCCGTCGCGCCACTCTCGCGCGAGATGCACCTGCAGATCGCTCGCGGGATCGCGGTCGTCGGCCTGATCATCGGCCTCTACCTCTTCTACCGCTGGCAGGTCGGCCCCTCCGGATCGGAGAACCTGGCGGCCGCTGCCGCCCAGCCGCAGCGCGCGCTCCAGCAGCGCTTCTTCGGCTCGTTCCTGAGCCCGTTCCAGCTCGCGCAGTGGACCGCGACCCTGATCCCGTTCCTGCTCGCGCTCGGGCTCGCGTGGCGGGGAAAGTGGCGGCTGATCGCCTTCGCCGGGATCGCGCTGCTCGCCACTGCGCTGCTCGCCTCGGACGTGCGCACCGCGGTGATCTCCGTCGCGGCCGGGCTGATCGTCGTGCTGGCGATGTATCTCGCCGCGCCGGCATTCCCGGGCCGGCTTGCGATCGGGATGGCCACGCTGCTCGGGGTCGTGGTCTTCGCCGCCGCCGGCTACGCGCTCACCGTCGGCTCGTCCGACGTGCGTACCGAGCGCTACGCGCGCATCCTCAACCCGACCGAGGACGAGGCCTACACCGACCGGCTGCTGACCTGGGAGATCGCCCTCGACGAGATGGCCGAGGAGCCGTGGGGACACGGGCTCGGCACCGCCGGGGGCGCGGCCGAGAAGACCGAGGCGGGAATCGAGTTCGGCGCCGTGGCCTCCGAGCATCTCGACAGCTCCTACATCAAGGTTGGGCTCGAGCAGGGGTTCGCGGTGATGCTGCTGTTCGCGGCGGGGATGATCGGCCTCCTCGTGGGGATGGGAGCGCGCGCGCTGCGCATCCACGACCCTGAGCGAGCGGCGCTCGTGATCGGGGGCGCGGGCGCGCTCGCGGCGCTGATCCCGCTCTTCTACGCCGGGCTCTACAGCGAGGGCATGCCCGTGGTGGCGGCATGGCTCCTGGTCGGGTTGGGGGTAGCCCAGGCCACGCTGCGCCCGGCATCCGAACGCGGGCTCGCAGGGCGGCAGGTGGAGGCTTGAGCGCCCCCGGCTCCCACCGCGTCGTCGTCTGCTTCCACGAGCCGCACCTCGGCGGCGCCACCCGCTCGGTCGAGCGGATCGTGCCGCTGCTCGGTGAGATGGGCTGGGAGTTCAGCTTCTGGGTCCATCGTCCAAGCGACCTCTACGACGAGCTGGGCGGGCGCGGTTGGGACGTCGATGGTGAGCCTCGCTGCATCGAGTACAGCGTCCGCGCGTGGCGACTGCCGCCCGGCCCTCGCGAGCGCGTGGCGAAGGTTCCGGGCTACGTATCTCGATTCGACCGATTCCTTCGCGAACGATCGCCCGATCTCGTCCACGCGAACTCGGTCCTCACCCTCGCGGAGGCGTTGATCGCGCGCCGGCGCGGACCCGCCGTCCTCCTCCACACTCACGAGATGCTGCCGCAGAACATGCGCGGTCGGCTGCTGCGGCGCACAGCCTGGCGCCATCTCGATCAGGTGGTGGCGGTGTCCAGGGCGAGTGCCGCGGCGCTGGCATATCACGGGCGGATGCCCCGGATCGTCTACGAGGCCGCACCGGTGCCCGACCAGCGTGTCGCGCTGCGCGAGCGCCCGCACCCGTTCACGGTCGGCACGGTCGCCGTCGTCTCGACGCGTAAGGGCAGCGACCTGTTCGTCGAGGCCGCGCGGCTGCTGTCGGAGCGGTCAGGTAACGGCGACTTTCGGTTCGAGATGGTCGGCGCGCCCAGCGACGCGATCGAGCGCGACTGGGCGCACTCGTTGCTGGATCGGGCGAAGGGGATCGGGATCACCCACATCCCGAGTGCGAACGTGTTCGAGCGCTTCACGGGCTGGGACGCGTTCGTGCTCCCGTCACGCGCCGACCCGTTCCCCATCGCCATGCTCGAAGCCATGGCCAGTGGCCTCCCGGTCGTCGGCGTACGCCGCGACGGGATCGCCGAGCAGGTGATCCCCGGCTCCGGAGTCCTGGTGGAGCCCGAGGATGCGCGCGCGCTCGCCGACGCGATCGCCTGGCTCGCCGGGCAGAAGGCGACGATCCGCCAGCAGCTTGGAGAGACGGCTCGCGAGCGCGTCGCGGGCAGCTTCACGATCCGTCATCAGGCGGCGGCGATGGACGCCGCGTACCGGACAACCCTCGCCGCCCGCGCCGCGCCAGGCGTGTCCGCAGCGCCTCGCTGACGCGCCGCTCGACCAGCGGCAGGGAGGCCAACCGCGGGTCCGCCGGCGGGCGCGCGCGCGCCGCGAGCCGGCGACGCTCCTCGATCCGCCCGCGGAGGCCGTCGAGGTTGTGGTCGATCGCCGCCTGCCCCGCGTACACGGCCGCGTCAATGAGCGCTCCGCGCGCTCGAGCCAGCCGCGGGAGCGCCGCGCCATGTTTCCAGAGCAGATAGCCCCGCCCCCGCCCCATCAGCCGGTTCTTCGCCGGGGCGCCCGAGCCGAGCGTCCCCGAGTGCTCGTGCCAGGCAACCGCCCGCGGAGCGGCGGCGCAGCGCCCCCCCGACAGGCGCACCCTGATCCCCAGCTCGACGTCCTCGAGGTAGGCGAACATCTCCTCGTCGAAGCCGCCGAGCTCGAGCAGTCGCGCCCGGCGAAACCCGGCCGCGCCGCCGCTCGGCGCCAGCGGCTCGGGAGCCGGCTCGCGCAGCGTGCGCTCGTATGGCTCCCCGTACCAGACGTCGTAGGCAACCAGCGACGAGTCGATCTCGACCCCGAGCGACTCGATCGTGCCGTCCGGGCGACGCAGGCATCCCGCGACCATCACCGACCCGGCACGCTCTCCGGCGGCGATCAGCTCGGCGGCGAACGAGGGCTCTGCGACGGTGTCGTTGTTGAGCAGCACCACCCATTCCGCGGCACAGGCGGCGATGCCTCGATTGACTGCCGCGCCGAATCCGAGGTTCGAGTCGAGCGCGATCCGCCTCACCTCCTCGAACTCGCGGGCGATCATCTCCCCGGTGCCGTCACTGGAGGCGTTGTCGACGACCGTGACCGCAACCGGCGCCGTCTGCTCGCGCAGTGACTCGAGCGTCCGCCGCAGGCTCTCGCGCCGATTCCAGGTCGGGATCACGACATCGGCGGCCGCCTCGGATCCCATCGTCAGGGGCCCACTTCGGGTTCCAGATAGCGGTCGGCCCCGCGACCGGCGCCGAGCAGAAGCCGCGGCTCGCGCAGGAACAGGCGGGCGTGGCCGCTGAGGTGCCGGCGGCGGCCGGCGGACCCGAGGACCGACGCT
The DNA here is from genome assembly GCA_050697155.1 of Solirubrobacterales bacterium. Lineage (GTDB taxonomy): Bacteria > Actinomycetota > Thermoleophilia > Solirubrobacterales > 70-9 > JBOGZD01. The sequence goes on from JBOGZD010000057.1 coordinate 5,834, forward strand.
CTCCTGGCGTCGGTGGCCTTCGCGTAGACGTGCTTGAGCTCGATCTCGGGCACGTACGCGACCTCCCAGCCGATGCGGCGCAGCCGGCGGCAGAAGTCGACATCCTCGACGTAGAGGAAGAAGCGCTCGTCCCAGCCTCCGACCGCGTCGAACGCGCGGCGGCGAATCACCATCGCCGCCCCGAGCACCCAGTCGACGACCGCCGCCCTGGTCGCCCGTGAGGGCTCGTGGTAACGCTCGAGGCTGCGCCGCACCGCGGGCAGCCTTCCGACCCGCGGCAGCGTGCCGAGCAGCGCCGCGGCGCTCGGGAACCGGCGTGCGGATTCTTGGGCCACGCCGTCGTCGCCGACCAGGCGGGGCGCCGCCACCGCGATCCGTGGATGGGAGGCGAGCACCTCCTGCAGCGCCTGCACCGGAGCCGGGCCCGGGAGCTCGACGTCCGGGTTGACGAGCACGAGGTCATGGCCCGGGACGGCCGCCGCGCCGGCGTTGACGGCCGCCGCATAGCCCGCGTTGCGGCCCATCTCGACCAGGCGCAATCCATCGCGTTCCGCCGCCCGCGCCCGTACGAGCTCGGGGCCGCCGTCGGTCGACGCGTTGTCGACGAAGACGATCTGCGCCTCGAGGCCCTCCGCGGTCTCGATCTGACCGTCGAGGAAGCACTCGAGGTCAGAACGCGACTGGTGCATGACGACGACGATCGCCGGCACGCTGACTCGTGCGTCAGTAGCCGTAGTAGTAGTCGTAGGAGTCGGGGCCGCTGCGGCGCAGACCGGTGAGCACCGCGCCAGTCGGTACGTCGGGCAGGTTGGCGAGCGCTGCGCGCGCGGCTCGCACCTGGTCGCGCGTGGTCCGTTGGGCGCGGACGCAGAAGATCAACGCGTCGACGTGCTGCATCAACTCGAGCGGGTCGACCACTGAGAGCAGCGGGCTGGTGTCGAATACGACCAGGTCGTAGGTCTCGGCCACCTTCCTCACGAACTCGGCGAACCGCTCGGAAACCAGCAGTTCGGCCGGGTTGACGACGTACTTGCCCGCGCCGATGCAGGTGAGCACCCCGACCGGGGGGCTGGCCGTCTGCGGGGCCGCCCCGTTGATCGCAGAAGGCTGTGAGAGCTCGACCGACTGGAGGATCGCCTGTGGCGCCGCCTCGCCGAGCAGGTAGTCGCTCAACCCCGGCTCCCGGTCGATTCCAAGCCGCAGGGCGAACGACGGCCGGCGCAGATCGCACTCGACCAGGAGGACGCGCTGGCCCGCGATCGCGGCGGCGCTCGCGAGTGCCATGCTCACGGTCGACTTGCCCTCCTCCGGGAGGGCACTCGTGACCGCGATCGAACGTGGCGGAGGGTCGGCGCGAAGCGCCTTCAGGTTCATCCTCAGGACGCGAAACGGCTCGAAGTCGGTCTCCGGCATCGGCGGGAGGCCGTTGCCCACGAGACCGGCGTATCCGAGCGCGGTGTTGCTCACTCTCGTGAGCACGGGTACCCCGAGCTCGTCGTGGACCTCATGCGCCGTGTGCAGGCGGCGGTCGAGCGAGTCGCGGCCGAACGCCGCGAGGATCCCGAACACGAGGCCGACGATTCCGCCGAGGATCGCGTCGCGGCTCGGTTGAGGCGATGCCCGGTCGGCCGGCGCCTCGGCGCGCTCGACGATCTGCACCGGCTCGGCGATCTCGCGGAGGGTCTGCACCCGGGAGAGCGTCTGCTCGAGCACCGAGAGGCGGATCGAGGCGGTCGCCGCGCGCGCAGGGGCGTCGCTCTCGTCCTCGACCTCCTGGATCTCGCCGACCAGGGCCCGCTCCGCGCTCTCGAGCCGGCGCCTCTGGGTCTCGGTCTCGACCTGCGCCGCCGCCCGCGCGTACTCGTTCGCGAGCTCGGCGGCGAGCCTCGCTTCGGTGGCCTCGGTCTCGATGATGACGAGGCCGGTCTGCACCCCGACGCGGGCGCTCACCGAGCCCTTGAGCGCCGCGATCGAAAGATCGTCGTCGATTCGGCGGCGGACTCGCTTGGTGACCTCACCGCGCGTGATCAGGTCGGCGTTCTGCGCCGCCCGCTGTTGCGGCGCCACCTCCGGCGCGCTGTCTCCGACCCCAAGCAGATTGAGGTCGGCGAGCACGTCGCGGAACGCTGCCTGCGCCTGTGCCTCGTACACGTCCTCTCGCGTCAATGAGTAGCTGAGGGCGCCGGCGATGAATGCTCCCGTCACGAGCGCGATCAGCCACTTGTGGCGCCGGATCACCCGGACGTAGTCCGAGAGGCTCGCGTAGCGCGGCGCGTCCTCGGCCTGCGCCGGCTCGACCTCGGGTCTGCGCGCGTCTATCTGTCGCTCTTCCATCACAGGCTCGCCGCCGCCGTCCCCCTGGACGCCGTGAGCGGCACGCATTGTAGGAGGCCCGGGCGTCGCGCTCGCCTACCTGGATCCGGGTAGAGGCGCGAGCGAGGACGCCGGGGAGGCGACACCGGCCTCGATCCGGGCGCGCAGCCGGTCCACATCCGGCGCCGTGGCGGGGCGCAGGTCGACCACCGCGTCGAGGGCGGCGTTCGCGGCGACCGGGTCCCCCGCCTTGGTCTCGACCCGCGCCAGCAGCAGCCGGTGACGCCAGTTCGTCGGCTCCCGCTCGATCGCGTCCAGCGCGTCGGTGCGCGCCGCATCCGGGTCCTGGCGATAGAGCTCGACGTAGGCGCGCAGCGCGTAGGGCTCGGCGGCCCAGGGCTCGGCGGCGACGGCGTCGCCGGCGAGCTCCACGGCGCGGTCGGGGAGGCCGGCCAAGAAGACTTCCTCGGCGGCCCGCGCCCGGTTCGCGGTGACGATCCCCGGAATCTCGGCCGCGCCGGCGGCCACCGCCAGGGTGACGATCGCCACGCGCCCAAGGCTGAGGTGGCGACGACCGCGGACCGGCCGGGCCTGCGCGGCGGCGAGCACTCCGGCCCCGCCCAGCCCGAGCACCGCGAGCGCCGGGAAGTCCCAGGTCCAGTCGATCCCGGCGTGGACGACGAAGACCGAGTAGGCGGCGAGCAGGCCGGCCGAGGCTCCCGCTGCGCCCGGGGTCGCCGCGGTGCGATGACTGCGGATGGCTGCGACCAGCATCCAGCCGAGGAGGACGAGCAGCGCGACCAGCCCGGGCGCGCCTGTCTCGGCGAGGGTCTCGAGGTAGAGCGAGTGCGCGTCGCGCACCGCCTCGCCCTCGGCGACGTCGCGCTCCCACCAGAACTGAAACGACCCGGCGCCGATCCCGGTCACGGGGCTCGAGCCGAACGCCCCGAGCGCGGACCCCCAGAGCTCACCCCGGGAGCCGCCGAGATGTACCAGGCGACCGGCGGGATCGTCGTCGAGCTCGGGGTATCCGCCCTCGAACTCGTCTCCGGCCGTGCCCGCGAGGCTCGGGCCGAGCACCAGCGCGACCATCAGCGTAACCGCGACCGCGGCGATGCCGGCCGCGCGCGGCAGTCGAGGGATAACCGGTCGGGCATGAACGCGGTCGAGCCGCGAGCGCCGCGTGATCCGCGCCAGGCGGGCGCAGCCGATGCAGGCGACGACGAGGGCCGCCGCGACCACCCAGCCGCCCTCGGCCCCGTTGCCGTCGGCGATCGCGGGCTGGGTCCGGACGATGAGCACGACGGCCCCGGTCGCGGCGAGTGCGGCGGCGCCGTGCACCGCGACCGTTGCCCGGTGCCGGCCGGCGGCGAGCACGACCGCCAGCCCGAGCGCGAGGGACACCCAACCGGCCCGCGAGTAGGTGAGGTAGAGGGCGACCCCGGCCATCGGCAGCGCGGCCAGCGCCAGCGACCTGAGCTCCGTGCGGCGCGCATGCGCGCTCGCCGAGAGCCCGATCGCGAAGGCGATCGCGCACCATGATGCGACCGCGTTCCAGTAGCCGAGCGGGTAGGCGAGCCGGCTGCCGCCGAGCAGCTCGGGTGGCGCGAGGCCGTCGAACAGCTCCGGGCCGAGCCTGCTCGCGAGCGCCAGCGCCGGGACCAACAGCGCCGCCACCGCGAGCCCCGCTGCGGCGGCGCGCCAGAGGTCCGGCCGCAGCGCCAGCGCGGCGAGCGCGATCAGCCCGCCGTAGGCCAGCAGGCGGCCGAGCTCGGCGAAGGTGCGCCCGGCGCTCTCGGTCCCGAGCAGCCCGAGGGCGGTGATCGCGATCAGCGCCGCGAGGCCGGCGCCGGCGATCCGCAGATCCCGCGACGGCTGGGCTCGCGGCAGGACGCCGAACGCGATCCCCAGGGCCAGCAGCCACCATGCGGCGACGCCGACCTCCTGGCGCAGGATCAGGTCGTAGCCGCCGCCGTCGATCGCGAGCCACAGGGGCAGCGCCGCGAACGCCCCCGTCGTCGCCCACAACGTCGCCACGGTCGGCGGAGCGGGCGTGCCGGGCCCCCGTCGCCTGGTCCGTGATCGCCTCTCCCTGGACAAATGCTGGCTCCAATTTCCGGCGGTGTGGCGCGAACGGCCCCGTCTCCGGTTATATCCGCGATCAGGAGGGTAACCCTGGCTGTCGGTCGAATCAGGTAGGCTGGCTAAAAGCCAGGCAGTCTGGCTACCTAGCTCCGGGTAACCTCTTCAGATAACCACTCCAGGTAACCACTCAGTGAATGGGCTAGCTCAACCGAAGATCATCGTCGTCCGGATCGGCTTTTTGGCCCTCGCCGGGGCGGCGGTGGCGCTTGCGCTCGGCGCGGCGCTGGCGGACTCGGCCGCCGCGCAGCAGCCGGCGATCTGCGACCAGTACCCGCAGCTCCCTCAGTGCGGGGGCAGTGAGGGCGCGGGTGGCGGTGGCGGTGGCGACGAGGGCAACCCGCTCGACCAGGGCCAGAGCCCCGCCAGCGACGAGGGCGCCGGGGCCGGTCCCGGCGCGTTCCCGGGTGCGGGCGGGCCGACCGCCGGCGCCGGGGGTGGAACCGGCGGCGAGCTTCCCTTCACCGGCTATCCGCTGACGCCCCTGCTGCTGATCCTGCTGATCCTGCTGGCCGCTGGGCTCATGATCCGCACCTATCTGGGCGCACGCGACCGTTGGCGCCTTCGCCACCACGACCCCCCATCGGCCACGGTTTAGCCCTCCGACCGAAGCCAGGCCACCGCAACCTCGGATGGGGTCGTGTGTTGCCGTTCACGGGGGCTACCCGGATTGGGTTAACGCTGGCCGATGAACGTGCGGTCGGTTCCCACTTGCACCTTCCCGCTGACTCCCATAAGCTTGGCCGACGAGCCAGTCCGGCTACGGGCGATTCCAATTGCCGAAAAGGGGTCAAAGGGGTCAAAGGGGTTTTCGTGGGGGAAGGGTCAAAGGGGTTTTCGTGGGGGAATTTCATCTACACCACTCGGGCCGCGGCGCCGACGATCGGTCGGAGGATGAGTGACGCCTAGCCCGACCACATCCGCCGAGACGACCACCGGCGTCGGCAGCGAGGATCGCGCCGGCATCGATTGGGGCTTCGTGCTCCCGCGGGACGCGCCCGCAGGCACGCGTGCGGCCTCCCCGCGCGCTCACACCGGCGCTCGGCACGAGCTGATCAGAAAGCGGGACGCGCTGTTCCGCCGGTCGCTCGCCACGGCAGACCTTCTCTCCGTGTCGCTGGCGCTGGTTGCGACAGCCGCGATCTTCGGCGATGGCCGGCTACGGCTCGGGGCGCTGATGGTGCCGCTTGCGTTCGTCGTCATCGTCAAGGCGATCGGCCTCTACGACCGCGACGAGCACCTCCTTCACAAGAGCACCCTGGACGAGGTGCCCGCCCTGTTCGGGCTCGCGACCCTCGGGGCGCTGGTCCTCTGGCTGCTCGACGGCTCGGTGATCGAGGGTACCCTCGAGCGGGGCCAGGTTCTGGGCGGGTGGATCGTGCTCTTCGTCCTGCTGCTCTGCCTGCGCGCGCTCGCGCGGGCGCTGGCCGGTCGGCTCGCGCCGGTTGAGCGATGCCTGCTGGTCGGCCACGAGAGCGCCGCGGCCTATCTGAAGCAGAAGCTCGCGATCAGCCCGGCGGTGAAGGCCGAGCTGGTTGGCGTGGTGCCGCTTCAGCCGCAGAACGGCGGCAGCGGCCATGAGGAGCTCCCTCACGAGCTCGGTCCGATGCTCGCCGAGCACGGGATCGATCGGGTGATCATGGCCACCGAGACCGAGGGACGGGACGATCTCCTCTACGCGATCCGGGGGCTGAAGTCGTACGGGGTGAAGGTAAGCGTGCTCCCCGAGGGATCGCGGATCGCGGGTTCCTCGGTCGAGCTCGACCACCTGCACGGGGTGACCCTGCTGGGAATGCGCCGGTTCGAGTTCACGCGCTCATCGCGGATCGTCAAGCGCGCCTCCGACCTCATCGGCGCGGGCGCCGCGCTCACCCTGCTCTCACCGGTCTTCCTGATCGCGGCGATCGCGATTCGAATCGACTCACCGGGGCCGATCCTCTTCCGCCAGCGGCGCATAGGCCGGCACGGGGACGAGTTCGAGGTGCTCAAGTTCCGCAGCATGGTCGACGGCGCCGACGAGCGCAAGCTCGAGATCGAGCACCTCAACGAGGGGGCGACGGGCCTGTTCAAGATCACCCAAGACCCGCGGGTCACGCGGGTCGGCAGATGGATCCGCCGCTGGCAGGTCGACGAGCTGCCGCAGCTGATCAACGTCCTGCGCGGCGAGATGTCGCTGGTCGGCCCGAGGCCGCTGATCCCCGAGGAGGATCGGCGGATCGAGGGCTGGTACAGGCGTCGCCTCGACGTGCCGCCGGGGATCACCGGCCACTGGCAGGTGCTCGGATCGTCGACCCGGATCCCGCTCGCCGAGATGGTCAAGCTCGACTATCTCTACGTCGCGAACTGGTCGCTGTGGGGCGACATGCGGCTAGTGCTGAGGACGATCAGCTTCCTCGCCCGCCGCGGCGCCTGCTAGCTCAGTTCCGCCGACATCCTCGGCTACCGCCGCCGGTGTAGGTGGGTCACATGCGCTCGGGCGCCGAGACGCCGAGCAGGTCGAGGGTCCGGGCGATCGAGCGCTTCGCGGCGACGCAGAGCGCGAGCCGCGCCGCCTCGGTGGCGGGCTCGGCCCCGACCACGCGGCAGTCGCGGTAGAAGGCGTGGAAGTCGGCGGCGGTCGCCGTCGCGTAGGCGCAGAGGCGATGCGGCGCGCGGCGCTCGGCGGCGACCCTCACCTCCTCGGGCAGCTCGAGCAGGCGGCGCACGAGCGCCCGCTCGGCGGGCTCGGCGTCGGCCTCGAGCGACGGATCGCCGGTCGCGCCCGCGCCGATCGCGCCCTCGTCGGCGCCGTCCGCGGCGGCGGGCGCGGCGCCTTCGGCGACCGCCTTGCGGAGGATGCTCGCGATCCGCGCGTGCGCGTACTGCACGTAGTAGACCGGGTTGTCCTGGGACGCCCGCCGGGCCAGCTCGAGGTCGAGATCGACCGCGGTGTCGTGGCTGCGCTGAAGCATCCAGAACCGGGCGGCGTCGACGCCGATGTCCGCGAGCAGCTCATCGAGGGTGACGAACTCGCCCGTACGCTTCGACATCCGCGTGCGCTCGCCCCGCTCGACCACGTTGACCAGCTGCATCAGCGGCGCCTCGTAGAGCTCCGGGTCGGCGCCGAAGGCGGCGAGCGCGGCCTTCATCCGCGGCACGTAGCCGTGGTGGTCGGCGCCCAGGGGGGTGATCAGGTGGTCGTAGCCGCGCTGGCGCTTGTCGCGGTGGTAGGCGATGTCCGCGGCGAAGTAGGTCGGCTCGCCGTCGGCGCGGATCAGCACCCGATCCTTGTCGTCGCCGAACTCGGTCGTCCGCAACCAGACCGCGTCCTCGCTCTCGTAGACGTGTCCGCGCTCGCGCAGCTCGGCGACCGCGGCCTCGACCCCGCCCGATGCGTAGAGGCCGCGCTCGGAGAACCAGCTGTCGTAGCGGACGCGGAAGCGCTCGAGCGTCGCCGCGATGCGCACCCGCATCGCCTCCGTGCCCCGGCGGCCGAGCTCGTCGAGGTCGGCGGCCGAAGCGCCCGCCTCACGCAGCTCGGCGGCGAGCTCGGCCACGTACTCGCCTCGGTAGCCCCCCTCGGGCGGCTCGGTGCCCTCCAGCCGCGCGGCGATCGACTCGGCGAACAGGCGCACCTGGCTGCCCGCATCGTTGAGGTAGTACTCGCGCTGCACCTCGTGCCCGCAGAACGCGAGCACGCGGGCGATCGAGTCGCCGTAGGCGGCGCCGCGCCCACCCGCCGCGGTCACCGGCCCGGTCGGGTTCGCGGACACGAACTCGACCAGGATCCGCTCCGGCGACTCGGCCGCGCCGGCGCCGAAGCGGTCGGCGGCGGCGAGCACCCGGTTCGTCGCTTCGCGGTGCCAGCGATCGGAGAGGAAGACGTTGAGGAAGCCGGGCCCGGCGACCTCGATCCGCTCGGCGTTCGGGCCGAGGCTCTCGGCGAGCGCCTCGCGCAGTCGCTCGGCGACCTCGCGGGGAGGCGAGCCAAGCGCCGGGGCGAGGACCATCGCGGCGTTGGTCGAGTAGTCCCCGAGCTGCGGCTTCGGCGGCCGCTCGAGCGTCAGCCTCGCCGCGGCCGCCTCGCCGTCGAGCGAGGCCGCGGCGCGCTCGACGCTCGCCCGCAGCGCCGAGACCGGGTCCGGGCTCCGCTCGCCGTCCATCGTCCGAATATAGATTCCGGACACAATGAGGGCACTGGTCACCGGTGGCGCCGGGTTCATCGGCTCACACCTGGTCGACGCGCTGGTCGAGCGTGGCGACGAGGTCCTCGTGCTCGACGACCTCTCCACCGGACGGCGCGAGAACCTCGCCGCCGCACTCGCCGCGGGCGCGACCCTGGTCGAGGTCAGCGTCACCGACGGCGACGCCGTCGCCGCCGCATTCGCCGAGCATCGCCCGGAGCAGGTCTTCCACCTCGCCGCCCAGATCGACGTCCGGGTCTCCGTCGCCGACCCGGTGTTCGACCTCGACGTCAACGTCGCCGGGACGATCAGGGTGCTCGAGGCCTGCCGCGCTCACGACGCCCGGCGGCTGCTGTTCGCCTCGACCGGTGGCGCGATCTACGGCGAGGGCGAGGGCCGCGAGCTGCCGCTGGCCGAGGACACCGAGTGCCTCCCCGACGCCCCCTACGGACAGAGCAAGCACGCGGCCGAGGGCTACGTCTCGCTGTTCCGCCGCCTGCACGGCGTCGGCGCCGCCGCGCTGCGCCTCGGCAACGTCTACGGCCCGCGCCAGGACCCGCACGGCGAGGCGGGCGTGGTCGCGATCTTCTGCGGGGCGCTGCTCGGCGGGACCACCCCGCGGGTGTTCGGCGACGGGCTGCAGACCCGCGACTACGTCCACGTCGCCGACGTCGTCGCCGCCTTCCTCGCCGCCGCGGGCAGCGACGGCGAGGGGCCCTACAACGTCGGCACCGGGGTCGAGACCAGCGTCCTCGACCTCGGGGCGAGGCTCGCGACCGCGGGTGGCGGCGAGTTCGCCCCCGAGATGGCTCCACCGCGCCCCGGCGAGGTCCAGCGGATCTCGATCGACCCCGGCCGCGCCGAGCGCGAGCTGGGCTGGCGAGCGGAGGTCGACCTAGACCGGGGACTGGCGCTTACGCTCGAGAGCTTCCGGGCCTCGGGCTGAGCTACGAGCCCGTCTCGCGCTCGAACGCCAGCGCCGCCCCGATCCGCTCCACCTTCGTGGGATGGGTTCCGAACAGGACCTGCAACAGCTCGGGTGGGTCGGGGTCGGAGAGATTGGTGCGCGCGAGCCGGAGCTGGAGGTCGACCAGGGCCTGCGGGTCATCGGTGAGCTCGAGCGCGAAGTGGTCGGCCGAGGCCTCGACCTTGCGCGAGAGCTGGTTGCCGGGGACATTCAGGATCAGGGTCGCGGCAAAGATCGCGAGCAGGTAGGCGGGCACCGCCGCCGGCGAGCCCGAGGCGAAGCCGCCGCGGGCCGCGAGGGCACCGCCGAGCTCGCGGACGAAGAGGAGCCCGAGCGGGGCGACGATGGCGACGAATGCGATTCCGCGCGGGATGTCGTCGTGGGCGACGTGGGCGAGCTCGTGGGCGACGACGGACTCGAGCTCTGGGCGGTCGGCCTCCTCGACCAGGTTGTCGTACAGGACCACCCGCTTCGTGGGGCCGATCCCGTCGACGTAGGCGTTCAGCGAGGTGACCCGGCGGCTCGCGTCGACGCTGTAGACCTCGCCGATCTCGACGCCGCCCCGGCGCCCGAGCTCGAGCACCTCCGAGCGCAGCTCACTCGACTCCGGCAGCGGCTCGAAGCGATTGAAGATCGGCGCCAGCACCACCGGGGCGAGCCAGGTGAAGGCGGTGGCGAGGACCACCACCGCGCCCGAGCCCGGAAGCCACCAGCGGCGCGGAAACCGCCGCACCAGCGCGAGCAGCAGGAAGGCGCCGCCCGCGATCAGCACGCAGGCGATCCCCGCCGAGCGCGCCACGTCCCAGGACCACGAGCCCAGTGACTGCTGCGAGAGGCCGAAGTCGACCGCGCGCTCGTGCGCGGCGAGCCGGGTGGGCAGGGTCGCGGCGGCGCCGATCACCGCCACACCGGCGCCCGCGACGGCGGCGCCGGCCAGCGGCCTGGCGGCGAGCCGCTCGAGCCGGCGGCGGACCGGCGAGGGGTGGCCGAGCGCAACCGCGAGCACCACCGCGCCCTCGACCGCGATCCCCGCGATCAGCAGCCAGCGCTGGCCGTCGCGGTAGTCGCGCGCCCGCTCGAGCTCGCTCGGCGCGAAGTAATCGTCCTCGACGACCGGCAGCGGGTCCGGCGGCTGCTCGCCCGGTCGCAGGAGCCAGACCGCCGCCTCGGCGACGAGCACCATCGCCACCGCGACGCCGCCGACCCTGACGGCGGTCGAGCGCGGGGGGGCCAACCTCGCGAACCTCATACCCGCCTACGATAATCCGCCGCCCCCGCGCTCCCCGCCCCATGCGCCTCGCGATCCTCAGCGACATCCACGCCAACCTGCCCGCGCTCGAGGCGGTGCTGGCCGAGGTCGAGGGGGCCGGCGTCGACGACGTCTGGTGCCTGGGCGACGTGGTCGGCTACGGCGCCGACCCGGACGAATGCACGCAGGTGGTCGCCGAGCGCTGCTCGCTGTGCCTGGTGGGCAACCACGACCTCGCCGTGCTCGACGCGCTCGACATCTCCACCTTCTCCCCGGCGGCATCCGCCGCCGTGCGCTGGACGCGCGAGGTGATCAGCGACGAGGCGATCGAGTACCTGCGGTCGCTCGAGCCGGCCGACGAGAGCCGCGAGGTCAGCCTCTACCACGCCTCGCCCCGCGATCCGGTCTGGGAGTACGTGCTGTGGCCCGACCAGGCGGCTGAGTGCATCCACGCCCAAGCCTCGCGGGTGAGCCTGATCGGCCACTCACACGTCGCCCTCTTCTTCGTGCTCTCGGACCGCGTGGCCGGCGAGCAGGCCGATGCCCGCGGAGCGCAGGCGGGGGCGGGAACCAGCCTCACCCTCGACGAGGGCCGCTGGCTGATCAACCCCGGCAGCGTCGGCCAGCCGCGCGACGGCGATCCGCGCGCCGCCTGGCTCGAGCTCGACACCGATGGCTGGTCGGCCACCTACCACCGGGTCGACTACGACATCGACCGCGCCGCCGAGTCGATCCTGGCGACCGACCTCCCCGAGCACCTGGCCCGGCGCCTGTACGTAGGCCAGTAGTGGAAGGCATGCCGGAACCCCCGAAAGCCCGCGGCTCTGACGCCGAAACTGCCGCGCGCGAGGCCCCGGCAGGTAAGAGCCGCGGCATTACTACACTCGCCGCGATGCCAGGGCGGCTTCGAGAAACCCTGCTCGCGGCCGCGATCGCCGCCGCGCTTGCCGGCTGCGGCTCGGACGAGGACGGGACGATTCCGCCTGCCGACGCGGAGAGCCTTCTCGCCCAGCTTGATGCGGTCGAAGAGTCGATCGCCGACGGCGAATGCGACGAAGCGCAAATTCGAGCGCAGGACCTCACGGACCTCGTCAACGAGCTTCCCGCAGAGGTGGGGACCGAGACGAAGGAGGCGCTCCGCGAGGCATCGGACAACCTCGTTGGCCTGGCGGCCGAGCAGTGCGAGCCCACGGGCGCCACCGGGGAGGACGGCGTCGAGCCGACTACCGAGACCGAGGAGCCGACGACCGAGACCACGACCACGACCACCGAGGAGACCACCACCGACGAGGACGAGCCGGAGGAGGAAGAGGAGGAACAGGAGCCGCCCGAAGAGGAGCAGGAGCCGCCCGAAGAGGAGCCTCCCCCCTCCGACGATGACCCGGGAGGAGGCCCCGGCGGCGGAGGCGGCGGCGGGCAGCCCCCGAGCGGCGGCCTCGGGCCCGGCGGCGGAGGCGAGGGTCGATGAGCTCCACGATCTCGGACCGCTACGAGCTCGGCGATCGGCTCGGCTCGGGCGGCATGTCGACGGTGTACCGCGCCACGGACCAGGTGCTGGAGCGCACCGTCGCGGTCAAGGTCCTCGCCGAGCACCTCTCCGACGACGACAAGTTCGTCGCCCGCTTCCGCCGCGAGGCGCTCGCGGTGGCAAAGCTGATCCACCCGAACATCGTCCAGGTCTACGACACCGGGGTCGACGAGCACCGCCACTACATCGTCATGGAGTACGTCGAGGGCCGCTCGGTGGCGCAGCTCCTGCAGACCAAGGGGGCGCTGGGACCGGAGCTGGCGGTCGAGGTCGGCACCCAGGGGTGCGCCGGGCTCGAGTACGCCCACCGACAGGGGATCATCCACCGCGACGTCAAGCCCGGCAACCTGATGGTGATCGGAGGCCCGGCGGGGCGGCGGCCGCGGGGCAACTCCGCCCACGAACCGCCGACCGGGGAGATGACGGTCAAGCTGACCGACTTCGGGATCGCGCGCGCAGGCGCGCAGACGCGGCTGACCCAGGTCGGGTCGGTGGTCGGCACCGCCGCGTACCTCGCCCCCGAGCAGGCGCGCGGCGAGGAGGCGACGCCGGCCTCGGACGTGTTCGCGCTCGGCGTCGTCCTCTACCAGGTGCTCACCGGGCGGCTTCCGTGGGAGGGCTCGACCCTCGCCGAGCTGGCGATCAGGCGCGAGAACGAGCGGCCGCTACCCCCCACCTCGTATGACTCCGAGATCCCCGAGACGCTGTCCCAGGCGGTCCTGCGGGCGCTGGAGGGAGACGTCGCAGACCGCTACGGGTCCGCGCGCGAGCTCTCGCGCGCGCTCGGCGCGGGACTCGCCGGTCGCGAGCCGCCGCCGCCCGAGGAGGCGGCCACGCGCGCCCTCGGGGGTGCGC